>DATLOI010000033.1:0-30977 GCA_035536295.1 Casimicrobiaceae bacterium | reverse complement strand
GGCGTTGCCCTTGCCGGTAAAGCCCATGTTCATCGGGAACGAATCGGCGGCTTGAAGCATGCGCGCCATGTGCCACGGCCCCGAAGTGCAGGTGGTGGCATTGGTGCCGGTGGCCGGGCCGGTACCGCCGCCGATCATGGTGGTCACGCCGCTGTTGAGCGCTTCTTCGATCTGTTGCGGGCAGATAAAGTGGATATGGGTGTCGATGCCGCCTGCGGTGAGGATCATGCCTTCGCCGGCGATCACTTCGGTGCCCGGTCCGATGACGATCGTCACTGCGGGCTGAATGTCCGGATTGCCGGCCTTGCCGATGCCCGCAATGCGCCCGCCACGAATGCCGATATCCGCTTTGACAATTCCCCAATGATCGAGAATCAGTGCATTGGTGACGACGGTGTCGACAATCTCTTTCGAGGTGCGCTGCGATTGACCCATGCCATCGCGAATGACCTTGCCTCCGCCAAACTTCACTTCCTCGCCGTAAGTCGTGAAATCGCGCTCGACTTCGATCACAAGCTCGCTGTCGGCGAGGCGCACGCGATCGCCGGTGGTCGGGCCGAACATTTCGGCGTACGCGCGGCGAGAGATCTTGACGCTCACAGCTTGCCCATCACTTTCGCGTTGAATCCATACACGACGCGATCGCCGTCGAGTGCCACGAGTTGAACGGTGCGCGTTTGGCCAGGCTCGAAGCGCACCGCGGTTCCCGCCGCGATGTCGAGCCGAAATCCGCGCGCAGCGTTGCGATCGAATGACAGCGCCTCGTTCGCTTCGGCGAAGTGATAATGCGAGCCGACCTGGATCGGTCGATCGCCTGTGTTCGAAACGTTCAGCTTTATCGTCGCGCGGCCGGCGTTGAGCTCAATCTCGCCGTCTTGCGTGAGTATCTCTCCTGGAATCATGCGATCGGCTGGTGCACGGTGACGAGCTTGGTTCCATCGGGAAACGTCGCTTCGACCTGAATGTCCGCGATCATCTCCGGCACGCCTTCCATGACATCGGCGCGGGTCAACAACGTCCGGCCGAAGTGCATCAGCTCGGCAACGGTGCGCCCGTCACGCGCGCCTTCGAGCACCGCCGCACTGATGAATGCGACGGCTTCGGGATGATTGAGCTGGAGTCCTCGCGCGCGCCGCCGCTCGGCCACGAGCGCCGCAGTGAAGATCAGCAGCTTGTCCTTCTCGCGGGGCGTCAGATCCATGCTGAGTGTCCCGAGTCACGTCGCCCAGATGCGCAACGGCTGCGCTTCCCGCCCGGCGAGCGCCGAACGCAGCGCCGCCCGCAGAGACATGAATGCGGCGCGGGCGTCCGACGCGGTCGGTCCAAGGTAGCGGCCAACGAGACATTCCGACGCAAGACGCGTGACTGCGGCGTTCGCCGGCCACGCAGACAACGCATTGCGACATTCATCGACGAGCCCATCGTCGATTTTTCTGCCGCCTGCAATGAACGTCCCGCTCGTTCGACAACCGCGCCATCCGATCGGGGACTCGAGCCAGGCCGATCCGCCGGTTACGCGTCCGCGCTCGACCCATACGTTTCGATCATCGATCCGCACTGCGATCGTCGTGTCGAGTACGCCGCTGGCGTAGCGCTCGCCCGCCGCCTCACGTCCAAGCGTGACAACCTCCCACGCGAGCACGAGACCGCCGACGCGCACGCCGACGTGCAATTCAAGTGAGGCCAGCGCCGCGTCGAATACGATCGTTTCCTGCGGCAGCCATTCGAGCACGCTGCCTTCGACTGCATGCAGGTTCACGCGCTGGCTCGCGCGCCGACCGCCGCTTTTATAAAGCTTGCCAGCACCAGGTGTCGTGAGCACCGCATGCGCGCCGCGTGAAGTCGACACTTCGATAGTGAGCTCGTCTCCACCGGCAATTCCACCCGGCGGATGGACGACGATTGCGTGACAAACATCGCTACCCTCGGGATACAGCGGTCGCTGCACGACAAGTGGACCTTGGTGCCGCGATGTGGCCAGCCGCGTTCCACGCGCAGTCGAATCGAAGGCGAGCTCGAGATTCGCACACCACGGCTCGGGTACGAGAACGTCTGGCAATGGATCGCGCCGCATCTCAATGCGCCTCGAGACTGCGGTGCGCCCAGCCCGTCATGCGTCGCTCGATGCCGGCGAAAACGCCATACATCGCCATTGCCATCGCACCGATCACGATCAAACCAGCGAACACGAGCGGCATGCGCATCGACGATCCCGCCGACATCATCAGATAACCGATGCCGTCGTTGCTTGCGACCGTTTCGGAAACGACGGTCCCGACGAATGCGAGCGTGATAGCGACTTTCAACGAAGCGAAAAAATACGGAAGCGAACGCGGCAGCCCAACCTTGAACAGCACGTCGCGCCGCGTGGCGCCAAGCGATCGCAACACGTCCTCGAGCTCGGGCTCGAGTGTCGCCAATCCGGTTGCCACGTTCACGACGATCGGGAAAAAGCAAATCAGAAACGCCGTAAGAATAGCCGGCACGGTTCCGATACCGAACCAGACGACCAGTATCGGCACGAACGCGGCCTTTGGAATGCTGTTGAACGCGACGAGCAGCGGATACAGCGCGTTATAAATGAAACGCGAGCTTCCGACGATGAACCCGAGGGCGAGGCCGACGGCGACGCCGATCGCAAAGCCGGCGACTGTCGTCCAGAACGTTTTCCACGCGTGACCGGCGATCGGACCGGCGAATTCGATCAGTGAGGCGAGTATCTGGGTCGGTGCGGGAAAAATGAACGATGACACGTTGAACAACCGACAGATTGCTTCCCACACGACAATGATCACGATCGTGAGAATCCACGGCGCGAGCGCTTCGAGTCGACGATCTTTGAGCAGCGCTATTGACGCCATCTAATCTAGCTCTTGCGCATGACGCCGATGCGCTCACGCAACTCATGCACGATCGACGTGAACGCATCGGTATAGGTCAGCTCGAGATCTCGTGGGCGCGCAAGCCCAATCTCGCGCTGCGCCACGATGCGACCGGGTCGCTTGCTCATCACGTACACCGTGTCGGCAAGAAACACGGCTTCGCGCAAGTCGTGCGTCACGAGAATCACCGTGAAGCGCTGCGATTGCCACAAATCGCGCAGCACGCACCACAACTCCTCGCGCGTGAAGGCGTCGAGCGCGCCGAACGGCTCGTCGAGCAGCAGCATCTCGGGTTGATGCACGAGTGCGCGGCAAATCGATGCGCGCTGCTGCATTCCGCCGGAAAGCTGCCAGGGAAACTGCTGCTCCTGTCCGGCAAGTCCTACTGTCGCAAGCAATGCCGACGCACGTTTTGAATACTCCCCGCGCTTTGCCTTGAAATTCGACCGATACGGCTCGACGATCTCGAGCGGCAGTAAGACGTTGTCGAGTGTCGTGCGCCATGGCAGAAGCGTAGGAGCCTGGAATGCCATGCCGACGATCTTGAGTGGACCCTTCACGCGCGCACCGTCGACGACAACTTCGCCGCGCGTTGGCAGCTTCAAGCCCGTGGCAAGCTTCATGAACGTCGACTTGCCGCAGCCCGACGGGCCCACGATCGCAACGAATTCGCCGGGCGCGATGCGGAGCGTGATGTCCTCGACGGCAAACGAGTCCTGCCCGTCGTAGGCAAGCGCGACATTGGTGAAGTCGACGCGACCGCGACCCGTGCTCACGGGAGCACCGTCTTTCATCGGCTTGTCAGGGCCTTTTCGACTACTTGCCGAACACCATGCGATCCGCCTTGGCTGGCAGGAAGCTGGGGTTCCACACCTGCTCGGGCTTGACGGGATTCTTGAGCTCGAACGCCGAGGCAACCTGCGTCACCATGTCGGCCAGCCGCTGTTGCGTGACACCTCCGATACCGTCCGCCTTCGCAGTGGGCGTTGCGATCACGCTGTCGATCGCCAGGCGCAACCGACGCTTCTCGAGCGCCTCGTCGATCAACGCGTCGCGCTCCTTGACGACCTTGATCGAAGCGTCGGGATCGGCAATGACATCGCGCGCGGCACGCGTGAACGCGCGCAGGAACCCACGCACCGCTTCGGGCTTTTCCTTCACGAACTGTTCCGACGCGATGATGGCGTTGCCATACAGCGCGACGCCATGCGCGGGGTACATCATCACGTCGATTTCCTCGTCCTTCACGCCGCGCGCGTTGAGATTGAGCAAGCTCGTGAAGTAGAAGCCGGTGATCGCATCGACTTCGCCGCGCGCGAGCATCGTCTCACGAAGCGGCGGGTCCATTGCAGTCCACGCAACCTTGCTCGTATCGATGCCGTTCGCTTTCGCGAAAATAGGGAAAGCCCGCCGTCCTGCGTCGAACACCGGCGCACCCATCTTGCGCCCAACCAGGTCCGCGGGCTTCTTGATGTTGCTTTTCTTGAGCGAGAACACCGCAGCCGGCGTGGCGTCGTACACCATCATCACCGCCACCGGTTTGTTCGGCGCCGTCGGATTGTTGCCGATGAATTCAATCAATGCCGCGACGTCGGCGAATCCTATCTGATAAGTGCCCGAGGCGACGCGATTCACCGCATTGCCCGAGCCGTTGCCTGCGTCGATTGTCACGTCGAGCTTTTCCTGTGCGAAATAGCCTTTCGACTTCGCGATGAGGAACAGCGCCGACGGCCCTTCGAAGCGCCAGTCGAGCTGGAAGCTGATTTTCGTATCCTGCGCAAGCGCCGCGCCGGCGCCGATGGCGATTATTGCGAACACAAAATTGCGCGCGATCAGGCGCGCGAGACGAGCGAGCGACATCGATGACTCCCCCTGGAATGCCCCGGAATGGAATGGGCTTGCGTGATTGTGCACCGAATCGGCGCGTCCGTGCGCGTCAGCACCCGCGAGACTGCGGGTTAAGAGCGCATATCAGCGAATCGCATGCCAGAACGAATCCCCTCTTGCGCACAATCGCAAGTTCTGTCGGCACGAACATTCTGCTGCCTTCTATACTTTCGAACTGTCACCCGCCACAGGAACCGTCATGCCCGCTGCCACCGTCGCCGTCCTCATCGGAAGCCTCCGCCGTGATTCGATCAATCGCAAGATGGCGAACGCGCTGATCGCCATGCAGCCCGCGTCGCTCGCTATGTCGATCGTCGAGATCGCGCAGCTTCCTCCCTTCAACGCGGACGACGAGGCCAATCCCCCCAAAGAGGTGACCGAGTTCAAGAAGAAGGTGGAGAGCTTCGATGCGGTGCTGTTCGTGACGCCTGAATACAATCGCTCGATGCCGGGAGTTTTGAAGAACGCGATCGACGTGGGCTCGCGGCCGTACGGCAAAAACTCCTGGCAGGGAAAGCCGGGCGCTGTCGTCAGCGTGTCGCCGGGAGCGATCGGTGGATTCGGCGCCAACCATCACTTGCGCCAGTCGATGGTGTTCCTGAACGTGCCGATGATGCAACAGCCCGAAGCCTACATCGGCAATGGCGCCAAGCTGTTCGATGACAAGGGCGGCTTCAGCAACGACTCGACACGCGAACTGATGGAAAAACTCCTGCAGTCGTTCGCGCAGTGGATCGAGCGCAATCGGGCGCGCTGATCCACGTGCAACGCCGCAGGCGCGAGCACGGACGCGCTGGCCTACACTAAAGGTGTATCCCGTTGCTGTGCCGCACCCGCGTCGACGACCGCCAGCGCGGTCATGTTGACAATGCGTCGCACCGTCGCGGAAGGCGTCAGGATATGCACCGGCGCGGCAACGCCGAGGAGCATCGGGCCGAGCGTCACGCCTTGTCCCGCAACGCTCTTCAGAAGATTGAACGCGATGTTCGCGGCGTCGAGCGTGGGCATGATCAAGAGATTGGCCGAACCTTTGAGACGCGCTCCGGGAAAAACCTGCGCACGCACGCGCTCGTCGAGCGCTGCATCGCCGTGCATCTCGCCTTCGACTTCGAGCTCGGGATCGCGCGCGTTGAGTAGCGCAAGCGCATAGCGCATTTTTTTCGCCGATTCGTGGTCGCTGGTGCCAAAGCTCGAATGCGATAGCAGCGCGACTTTCGGCACGATGCCGAAGCGGCGTATCTCATCTGCGGCCATCACCGTAATCTCGGCAAGCTGTTCCGCGCTCGGATCGTAATTGACATAAGTGTCGGCGATGAACACCGTGCGATTCGGAAGCATGACGGCGTTCATCGCTGCATATTGTTTAACGCCCTTGCGCATGCCGATGACCTGATCGATGTACCGCAAGTGCACGTCGTGCGTGCCGTAGGTTCCGCAAATCATTCCGTCGGCTTCGCCGCGATGCATCAACATCGCGCCGATCAACGTCTGCCGTCGCCTCATCTCGATTTTCGCGTACTGCTGCGATACGCCGCGCCGTTGCGTCAAGCGGTGATATTCGGTCCAGTAGTCGCGATAGCGCGGGTCGTAGTCGGGGTTGATGACCTCGACATTGGCGCCGAGCTTCAAGCGCAAACCATAGCGTGCAATCCGCTTTTCCAGCACGGCGGGTCGTCCCACCAACAAGGGCTTTGCGAGTCCTTCGTCGAGCACGACCTGCACGGCGCGCAACACCCGCTCGTCCTCGCCCTCGGAGTAGACGATGCGCTTCGGTGATTCCTTGGCCGCCTGGAAAATCGGCTTCATCAAAAAGCCGGAGTGATAGACGAACGTGATCAGCTTGTCGCCATAAGCACCGAAATCTGCGAGGGGCCGCGTCGCCACGCCCGAGTCCATCGCGGCTTTGGCGACAGCGGGCGCAATCATCACGATCAAGCGCGGATCGAACGGCTTGGGGATCAGATATTCGGGGCCGAACTTCAAGTCCTGCACGTCGTACGCCGTTGCGACGATCTCGGATTGCTCTGCCATCGCAAGGTCGGCGATCGCGCGCACGGCCGCAAGCTTCATCGGCTCGTTGATTTCCGTCGCACCGACATCGAGCGCGCCGCGAAAGATGAACGGAAAGCAAAGAACGTTGTTCACCTGGTTCGGATAATCGGAGCGGCCGGTCGCGATCACCGCGTCCGGACGCGCGGCCTTTGCGACATCCGGCATGATTTCCGGTTCCGGATTCGCAAGCGCGAAGATCAGCGGTTTTGGCGCCATCTTCGCGAGCCATTCGGCTTTGAGCACGCGCGCTGCCGACAAGCCTAGAAAAACATCGGCGTCACCGAGGATCTCGGGCAACGTGCGCGCCGACGTGCGTTGTGCGTAGCGCACCTTGTTCTCGTCCATCTCTTCGACGCGGCCGGCGTAGACGACGCCTTTGATATCCGACACCCAGATGTTTTCGCGCTTGACGCCAAGTGCGACGAGCAGATCGAGGCACGCTAGCGCTGCCGCTCCCGCGCCCGAGGCCACGAGCTTTATGTCGCCGATCTCCTTGCCCACAACGCGAAGGCCGTTCAACAACGCAGCGCCTACGATGATCGCCGTGCCGTGCTGATCGTCGTGAAACACCGGAATGTTCATGCGCTCACGACACGCGCGCTCGATCGTGAAGCACTCGGGTGCCTTGATGTCCTCCAGATTGATGCCGCCGAACGTCGGCTCAAGCGAAACGATGATATCGATCAACTTTTGCGGGTCGCGCTCGTTGATTTCGATGTCGAAACAGTCGATGCCGGCGAATTTCTTGAAGAGAACCGCTTTGCCTTCCATCACAGGCTTCGCTGCAAGCGGTCCAATCGCGCCGAGTCCCAGAACGGCAGTACCGTTGGTGACAACGCCGATCAGATTCCCGCGCGCGGTAAGGGACGACACTTCGACCGGATCGCGGACGATTTCATCGCAGGCGGCGGCAACGCCCGGCGAGTACGCGAGCGCTAAATCGCGCTGATTGGTCAGGCTCTTGGTCGGCGTGACGGCGATCTTCCCCGCGGGCGCCTGACGGTGATAGTCGAGCGATGCCTCGCGTATCAGCTTGTCGGTCGTCATCGGCGATTCTCGCGAGCCAAAAGAACGATGATAGCGCCTGCGAGAGGATGGGCAGGACGAACGCACGGCACACATGCCCGGACGACGCCGCGCGATATGCCATCATTGTCCGTTTCGTCCACGGCGAGGTACCGTTTGCTCGAAGCGCGCGCGCTCACTGCACAACGCGGTCACGCCCGACTGTTTCGCCAATTGTCGTTTCGCGTCGGCGCGGGAGAAGCGCTTGCCGTGTCCGGTCCCAACGGGACGGGCAAGACGACATTGCTTCGAATTCTCGCCGGATTGACTGCCCCTGTCGAAGGAGAGGTTCGCTGGCGCGGCGAGCGCATCGGCGCCTTCGCCCCGGCATTGCGTCAAGTACTGCTTTATGCAGGCCACGCGGCCGCGTTGAAAGACGAACTCAGCGCAGAGGAAAACGTGACCTCGTTGCTCGCACTCGCCGGAGAAACGGTCACGACCGACGAAGCGCGCGGCGCGTTGGACAGTGTCGGGTTGCAAATGCAGCGCCAATTGCCGGCGCGGGTGCTCTCCGCGGGCCAGCGGCGTCGAATCGGTCTTGCGAGGTTGCGGCTTTCGAAACGTGTTCTGTGGATCCTCGACGAGCCTGCGTCAGCACTCGATGACGAGGGCACGAGCCTGTTGCGTGATCTTCTGCGCGAGCAGCTTCGCCAAGGCGGCATCGTCGTCATGGCAACGCATGAACGACTCGACCTCGGTTCGGCGCATGTCTTCCACGTCGCCTTTGCACACTGACGTCGCGGCGGGAGCGACGTCCACGCCGCCCGCCTCACCACCGTTACGCGACGACGTGCTCGCCGGCCTGCGCTGGGCACTCGCGCGCGATTTGAGGCTCGCGTTTCGCTCACGCGCGGAACTCGGCGTGCAGCTAGCGTTCTATCTGCTCGTGATTGCATTGTTTCCTCTTGCGACGACGCCCGAGCGAGCGCTGCTGGTCGCGATGGGACCGGCCGTACTGTGGGTGGCGGCGCTCTTGGCCTCGCTCTTGTCGTTGCAAAGACTTTTTGCTGCCGATCACGCAGATGGAACGCTCGAGCAAATTGCGCTATCGCCGATGCCGCTGCAGGCGATCGTGTCGGGTAAAATCCTGGCCCATTGGCTGACGACGGGATTGCCGGTCGTTGTTCTCGTGCCGCTCACGGGACTCGCCTATCAGCTCGATACGCAAAGCCTTGCCGTGCTGATCGCGGGATTGCTGATCGGCACGCCGATTCTTTCGCTGCTGGGAGCGATCGGCGCGGCATTGACGCTCGGGGCACGAGGTGGCGGCGGCTTGCTCGCATTGTTGGTCTTGCCGTTATACGTGCCCGTGTTGATCTTTGGCGCTGCAGCGGTCGATGCAGCGCGTTCGGGACTCGGGGCGGGTGCGAATCTGTCGTTGCTCGGTGCGGGGCTCGCCGTGGCGCTCGCGGCAGCACCGTTCGCGGCAGCGTCCGCGGTTCGCATCGCACTCGATTGATCAATTTGCGAACCGGAAACAACGTTCGAAAGTCCTAGTGGTGTCTCGGAAATACCTAGCTGAAATCGCCGGCGCGAGTTGGAAGGATGCGGCATCGAGTTCAGCGGCGCTGGTCGCGGAAGTCCCGCGAAAACCGCGCCAGGCGCGACGCGGGGCGAGACAGGGTTGGGCACCCGGCGAGGCGAGCAACAATGCCTGGCGCGGTTTCTCGCGCGGACTTTCATAGGTTATTTCCGAGATGCCACACTTGCATTAGCGCGATGAACATCTTCAAGTACGCGTCACCCGCGACATTCTTCCCGCTCGCCGGACGACTGGTTCCGTGGTTCGGCGGTTCGGCGTTGCTGCTTGCTGTCATCGGGCTTTACACCGCATTCTTCGTCGCGCCGACCGATTTCCAGCAAGGCGAGGTGTATCGCATCATTTTCATTCACGTGCCCGCTGCGTGGATGTCGATGTTCCTCTATCTCGTGATGGCGTTCTGGAGTGCGCTCGCTTTCGGCTTCAACACGCGGCTCTCGGCGATGCTTGCACAAGCGATCGCGCCGACTGGCGCATTGATGACCGTCATCGCGCTCGTGACGGGCGCGCTGTGGGGTCGTCCCACCTGGGGTACTTATTGGGCGTGGGATGCGCGAATGACGTCCGAGCTGATTCTCCTGTTCCTTTATCTCGGCGTCATCGCATTGAGGCAGGCGATCGATGATCCGCGTCGCGGCGATCGCGCGTGCGCATTGCTCGCACTCGTCGGTGTGATCAACGTTCCGATCATCTATTTCTCGGTGCGCTGGTGGAACACGCTGCACCAGGGCGCTTCGATCCGCCCCACCGGCGCATCGATGGAGACGACGATGCTGGTGGGCCTTCTGGTCATGACGTTCGCGTTCTGGTTCTATTCGATCGCCGTGGTGCTCGCCCGGTTGCGCGCGATCGTCGTGGAGCGTGAGCAAGGCGCTGGTTGGCTCGCCATGGACGCTCGATGAATCACTGGGACTTCGTTATCGTCTCGTACGCGATCACTGCAATCGTGATCGTCGCCGAGATTGTCGCGGTGGTCCTGCGACAGCGCGCTGCGCGCTCGCAATGAGAGAGCACGCACGATGAAGCCGCGTCACCGCCGCTTCGCATGGATCGCCGCCGGCGTGGTGCTGATCGCGATTGCGGCCGGGCTGATCCTCAACGCATTCCAGTCGAACCTAGT
Organism: Casimicrobiaceae bacterium; assembly: GCA_035536295.1. Taxonomy (GTDB): domain Bacteria; phylum Pseudomonadota; class Gammaproteobacteria; order Burkholderiales; family Casimicrobiaceae; genus VBCG01. The sequence continues at coordinate 20,431 of DATLOI010000033.1, read as the reverse complement.
GTTTTTCTTTTCACCGACCGATGTCGTGGAGCAACGCGCTCCGCAGAACCGCACGTTTCGCATCGGCGGACTCGTCGAAGAGAAAAGCGTGCGCCGCGACGGCTTGACGGTGCACTTCAACGTGACCGATACCGCGAAGACGATCCCGGTGGTTTACACGGGCATCCTTCCCGATCTGTTTCGCGAAGGCAAAGGAGTCGTCGCGCAGGGCAAGCTCGGCGGCGACGGCGTGTTTACTGCAAGTGAAGTGCTTGCGAAGCACGACGAGAATTACCTGCCTCCCGAAGCTGCCGCCGCAGTGAATCGCGCGACCATCGATGCGGCGGAGAAACGGGCAGCGCAGACGCTGGCGCGGTGACTGTTCACGCTGCTCATTTTGCGGTTCTCATGCCCGTGGCTAGGAACGCTGTCTTGACAAATCATGATACATCAAGATAACATCGGAATCGCTGGAGAAGCACATGTCCGAAATCCGCGAAAAGTTCGCCACGCAAGTCAATTCCGACGTCCTGGCCACCGTCCGGGCCATCGCCGAAGCCGAGGGCCGTCAGCTTCAGGCGTTGATCCATGAAGCCCTCACCGATCTGATCGAAAAGCGTAAGAACGCGCGCCCCCGGGCACATGTCATGGGCGCGTATTTGGCCAGCCACGACAAGTACGCGGAGCTCTATAAGAAGCTCGCGAAGTGACCGATTACCTCACGCAACAAGAGGTCCTGGCGATTCATGCCGACCAAATCGAGCGCTACGGAGGAGCCCCAGGCGTAAGGGACATGGGTCTTCTTGACGCGGCCCTTTATCGACCTCAAACGGGCTACTACGCCAATCTGATCGAGAAGGCCGCCGCGCTCTGGGAAAGTCTCGCGCAAAATCATCCGTTCGTCGATGGCAATAAGCGCGTTGCGTTTGCAGCGACTTACACATTCCTTCACATCAATGGTGCGCAGTTGACCGCCGGGCCACAGGAAACCTACCGCTTCATCGCCGCGCTTTATCAGCGCAACGAGTTTCGCTTTGACGCGCTGGTGCTTTGGCTTAATAAGCATGTGGCCACCAGATAAACTGGTGGCGCTTTTCGCGCCGCTCGCCCGACCCACCAACGAATGATTCCCGAGCTCGGCTCTTTCGCCCTGATTCTCGCCCTGCTTCTGGCCGCATTGCAGGGCACGCTGCCGCTCGCCGGCGCGCACCAGCGCAACGCAACCTGGATGGCGCTCGCTCGTCCGCTTGCTCAAGGTCAGTTCGTGTTCATCGCCTTTGCGTTTGGATGCCTCGCATGGTCGTTCGCGCACAACGATTTCTCGGTCGCGAACGTCGCGATCAATTCGAATTCACAACTGCCGGTCCCGTATCGCTTCGCCGCGAGCTGGGGCTCGCACGAAGGCTCGATGCTGTTATGGATGGTGATGCTCTCCGGCTGGAGTGTCGCCGTTTCGTTACGGAGTCGTCATCTTCCCGATGAAATGGTCGCACGTGTGCTCGGCGTGATGGGTGTGGTGGCATTCGGCTTCATCCTGTTCATGCTGACGACGTCGGATCCGTTCGATCGCGCGTTCCCGCCGCCTATCGATGGCCGCGATCTGAATCCGCTGCTGCAGGATCCGGGAATGATCGTGCATCCGCCGCTTCTGTACATGGGATATGTCGGCTTCTCGGTGGCATTCGCATTCGCGATCGCTGCACTTCTGGGCGGACGCCTCGATGCGACGTGGGCGCGCTGGTCACGACCCTGGACCACGCTCGCGTGGACTTTTCTCACCCTCGGCATCGCGGTCGGAAGCTGGTGGGCGTATTACGAGCTCGGCTGGGGAGGATGGTGGTTCTGGGATCCGGTGGAGAATGCGTCGTTCATGCCGTGGCTCGTCGGTACCGCGCTCATTCACTCGCTTGCCGTCACCGAAAAGCGCGGCACGTTCAAGGCCTGGACCGTGTTGCTCGCGATCGCTGCGTTTTCGTTGTCGCTGCTGGGAACGTTTCTCGTGCGCTCAGGCGTACTCACCTCGGTGCATGCATTCGCCACCGACCCGCGTCGTGGCGTTTTCATTCTGCTGTTTCTGGCACTCGTGATTGGCGGATCGCTGCTCCTGTTCGCGTTGCGCGCGCCGCGTGTCGGAAGCGGCGGGCAGTTCGAGCCGGTATCGCGCGAGTCGCTGCTGCTCGCGAACAACGTGCTGCTGATTGTCGCCTGTGGAACGGTGCTGCTCGGTACGTTGTATCCGTTATTCCTCGATACGCTCGGCCTTGGCAAGATTTCGGTCGGTCCTCCCTATTTCAACACCGTGTTCATCCCGGTGATGGCGCCGCTCGTTTTTCTGATGGGCGTTGGGCCCCTCGCACGCTGGAAGAAAGCCGACCTGCCTTCGCTGGCCACGCGGCTTGCCTGGGCATTCGGGATTGCGTTCGTGCTCGCCATCGTGCTGCCGTTTGCAGGAGGTGGCTGGTCGCCGCTGGTCGCATTCGGCCTTTTGCTCGCGCTGTGGATCGTCACGACGACGATCGTAAATCTGCGCGAGCGCGTTGCAACTGCGCCCGGTCGCGGATTGCAAAGGCTTGCCCGACAGCCGCGCGGTTACTGGGGCATGCTGGTCGCACATCTTGGCATCGCCGTGTTCATTGTCGGCGTGACGGTCGTGAGGGGTTACGAAGTCGAGCGCGACGTGAAAATGTCGACGGGCGACACTGTCACATTGGGCTCGACCACTTTCCGCTTCGATGGTGTCGTGGAGCGCGCCGGGCCCAACTATCGAGCCGTGCGCGGGACATTCGACATGAGCAAAAACGGCGTGTCGATCGGCACGCTCCATCCCGAAAAGCGCATCTACAACGCGCAGGGCATGCCGATGACCGAAGCGGCGATCGACAGCGGCATGTTCGGCGACCGCTACGTCTCGCTCGGAGAGCCCCTCGACCCCGATATGAAATCGTGGGCGGTGCGCATTTATCACAAGCCGTTCGTGACTTGGATCTGGGGCGGCTGCCTCTTGATGGCGCTCGGTGGATTGCTGGCGCTTTCCGATCGCCGCTACCGCATCGCGCGCGAGACGCGTCAGCTGGCCGGCGCTGCGCATACATGAACAAGAGGCTTCTGATCCCGCTCGCCGTTTTCGGCGTGCTCCTCGCGTTTCTGTTGGTCGGGCTCGGCATCAATCCGCGCGAAGTTCCCTCGCCTCTGATCGGCAAGCCTGCGCCTTCGTTCGAGCTTCAGCAGTTGCATCAACCGCGGAAAAAGCTCGGCACGAATGATCTCAAAGGACAGGTGTGGCTTTTGAACGTGTGGGCTTCGTGGTGCGTCTCGTGCCGTGTCGAGCATCCGTTGCTGGTCGAGTTGGCGAAGAAAAAGCTGGTGCCGATCGTCGGCCTCAACTACAAGGACAAGCCCGACGAAGGGGTTGCGTGGCTCGCGAAGCACGGTGATCCCTACAACGTATCAGTCGTCGATCGCGACGGACGTGTGGGCATCGACTGGGGCGTCTACGGCGTTCCCGAAACGTTCGTGATCGACAAGGCCGGCGTGATACGACACAAGCACGTCGGCCCGGTCGATACGGCGTCGCTCGAGAAGAAAATCCTTCCGCTGGTTCGCGAACTGCAGCGATCGTGACTAGGGCCATTTTGCGTGCATCAGCGATCGTTCTCGCTGCGCTCATGTGTGCAAGCTTCGCAACGCATGCCGCCGACGCGACGCCAACCGATCAGGACCCGCTCTCGCAGGCACGCGCCATGCGACTCGCCGAGCAATTGCGCTGTCTCGTTTGCCAGAACCAGACCATCGCCGATTCGAACGCGGATCTCGCGGTCGATCTGCGTCGTCAGGTGCGCGAGCAGATTGCCGCGGGTCGCAGCGACGCTGAAATCGTCGATTACATGACGGCGCGCTACGGCGACTTTGTTCTCTATCGTCCGCCCCTCAAGGCAACGACATTGCTTCTGTGGTCGGGACCGGCCTTGTTGTTGTTGATCGGCGTGTGGCTGTTGACTAGGCTCGTGCGCGAGCGTCGAGCGGTCGAGTCTCCGCCATTGACAACCGAAGAGCGCGACCGCGCGCAAGCGCTGCTCGCGCGCGAAAGCGGAGAGCGATCGTGATTGCGTTCATCGCAATTGCCGCCGCAATGCTGGCGGCTGCTTGCGCATGGGTGCTCGTTCCATTGCTGAAGCGCCGGCCCGACGTAGCGCTAGAGCGTGATGCAACGAACCTGTCGGTGCTGCGTGATCAGCGCGACGAGCTCGAAGCCGATCTCGCCAATGGCGTGATTGCTGCCGAGGCCTACGAAGCGGCGCGAATCGAGCTCGATCGGCGCGTGCTCGACGAAACGATCTCCACTTCGGCTTCGACGAGTCCTACGCCCAGTGGAGTCGTCAGCGCGGTCATCGTTGCTGCTGCGTTGCCGATCGTCGCGATCGTGCTCTACCTCGTATTCGGCACTCCGACCGCTCTACTGCCCGAGCAACTCGCAAGCGCAACGCCAAGCGCCCCAGCGCCGAAGCTCAGCGCGCAGGACATCGAAGGGATGATCGAGCGCGTCAAGGAGCGTCTGGCGCGCGAGCCGAACAATCTCGAGGGCTGGATCGTGCTGGCGCGTACCTATTACGCGCTAGGACGCGCCGAGGAAGCCGCGAAAGCATTCGAGCGCGCCGCCACCCTGACACCGAATGATGCAAATCTCCTCGCCGATTACGCCGATGCACTCGGACAGGTGCAGAACGGATCTCTCGAAGGAAAGCCGGCAGAGCTCATCGCGCGCGCGCTCGCGATCGATCCCAAGCAATGGAAGGCGAATGCACTCGCAGGAACGCTCGCTTTCGCGCATAAGGATTTCGCAAAAGCCATCGATCATTGGCAACGCGTGCAGGAGAGCGTGCCGCCCGATTCGCCCGTTGCGATATCCATCGCAGGAAGCATTGCACAAGCTCGCCAGCTTGCTGGCGGCCCGCGCGGCGAGAGCGTTGCGGGCACGGTGTCACTTTCGCCGGCACTCGCCGGCAATGTATCGCCCGATGACACCGTGTTCGTCTTTGCACGTGCCGTCGATGGATCGCGCATCCCGGTTGCCGTCGTGCGCGGCAAGGTGAAGGATTTGCCGCTTGCGTTTTCCCTCGATGACAGCAACGCAATGACGCCGGCGAATCGGCTTTCGACGCATGGCGAAGTCATCGTCGGCGCGCGTGTGTCGCGCTCGGGACTTGCCACGCCACAACCAGGCGATATCGAAACCGTCACGGGGCCCGTGAAGGTCGGCGCGAGCGGTGTCTCGCTCGTCATCGACCGCAAGCGCTCGTGAGCATCCACGCGCAGAGCGACTACGACGTCGTGGTCGTCGGCGGAGGCATCAGCGGCCTGACGGTCTCCTATCGAATGCAGCAACGCGGCCGACGCGTTGCATTGCTCGATGCGGGCGACGCGAGCGGTGGCATGATCGCGTCGCACCGCGACAACGGCTTTCTGTACGAGTCGGGCGCAAATAGCGCGCTGGCAACGCCGTTACTCGAAGCACTATTCGACGAGATCGGCATCGCGAATGCGCGAGTCGATCCTTCGCCTCGAGCAAAGCACCGCTTCATCGTACGTGACGGTCGATTGGTTGCGTTGCCGAGCTCTCCGTTGGACTTGCTGACGACCCCTGCTTTTTCGTTGGCAGGCAAGCTTCGCCTGTTGCGCGAGCCGTGGATCGCGCGGACCACTTCCGAATCCGACGAATCGATTGCCGATTTCGCGCGAAGGCGGCTCGGCGATGAGATTCGCGACTACGCCGTCGATCCGTTCGTCGCGGGGATCTACGCGGGCGATCCCGAGCGCATCTCCGCACGCGCTGCGTTTCCGCGTCTCATCGAGCTCGAACGAATGCACGGGAGCCTGCTGCGCGGTCAACTCGCGTCCGCGCGCGCGCGTCGCGCCGAACAGCGTGTGCTACCGAAGAGCTTCAGCTTTCGCGACGGCATGCAGACGTTGCCCCGGGCGATGGCGGATCGATTGCAGACGCGCCTGCCGAAGACGCCCGTCACGACCATCGAACGACACGACGACAAGACCTATACGGTGATCGCTCAAGGTCTCCGGCTACGAGCGAACGCTGTCGTCCTGTCCGTCCCCGCCGACGCAGCGGCGTCGATCGTCGAATCCCTGTCGACCATGTGCGCCGCGCGCTTGCGCGAGATCGAATACGCTCCGATCGCGATCGTCGTCACCGCTTATCGAAAAAGCGACGTCGCGCACGGCCTCGGCGGCTTCGGCTTTCTCGTTCCCGGCAAGGAACGCCGCGCGATCCTGGGCTCGCTTTTCTCGAGCACGCTGTTCGAGCGTCGCGCTCCCGCCGACGGCGTGCTGATCACGACGTTCTGTGGCGGTACGCGCGATCCGGCGGCGATCAAGGAAGACGATGCCACGTTGATCGCGCGAGTAACGCATGAACTGGATGCGCTCATCGGCGCGCGCAATTGCCTCCAAACGTTCATCGTGCGATGGCCACGAGCGATTCCGCAGTACACGCTCGGGCATCTCGACCGCATCGCTGCCATCGACAGTGCGTCGCGGATCGATGGTCTTTTCTACTGCGCGAACTGGCGTGGTGGCGTTTCGATCGGTGATTGTGTTGCCAGCGCCCAGACGACTGCGCAGCGCATGGAAGTATTCCTCTCAGGCCGGACCTCGAGGTAGCGGAGAAAGATCCTTCCCGCACTGCCAGCACAGCTCGAAGTTCGCCGGCGACTTTTCATTGCAGCCGCTGCACCGCACCGATCCGCCGCGGCGGGCTTCTTCCTCGATCTGAGCGAGCAGCAACTCCGCGCGCTCGCGATCCGCATCGTGCTCGAGCCACACCTGCGGCTGCGCAACGTCCGGTGGAACGTCGCCGACGATGCTCTGCGCGTGCTGATTGAAGACATGCGCGCGAATCCCCGCCAGATTCAAGCGATCGGCAATCAGAAAGGCGTCGTAGCGCGCGCGAGCGATATAGAAGCGAATCACGCCTTCAATCGTAGCGTCCACCGCGTTGCTGCCAGCGCCACGCATCGACGCAGATCGCGTCGAGATCACGCGCGGCGCGCCAGCCGAGCAGCGCTTGGGCGCGCGAAGGATCTGCGTAAATGCACGCGACGTCACCGGTGCGACGCGGTGCAAAGCGCCGCGTGATCTTGCGAGCGCATGCACGCTCGAACGCAGCAAGGACTTCGAGCACCGAATAGCCGCGTCCAACACCGAGATTCAACGTGATTTCGCCGGCGTGCTGCGCAAGATACTTCAACGCTGCGACGTGGCCTTCAGCGAGATCATCGACGTGCAGGTAATCACGAATGCCGGTTCCATCCGGCGTTGGATAATCGTTCCCGAACACGGCGACTTCCCCGAATTCTCCCGCCGCTGTGCGGCTCACGAGCGGCACGAGGTTGTTCGGACGCCCGCTCGGCGCTTCGCCGATCAGCCCTGAGGGATGCGCTCCGGCAGGATTGAAGTAACGCAGATTCGCGATACGCCAATTGGGATTGGCAGTTGCAAGATCGCGCAGAAAATCCTCGCCCGTTCGCTTGGTTCTTCCATAGACGCTCTGCGGTGACAGCGGCGCGTCCTCACGCACGGGCAACGCCGAAGGCTCGCCATACACACTGGCCGATGAGCTGAACACCATCGTCGCCACGCCCGCCTCACCCATGACCTCGGCCAGCGCTAGCATTCCGCCGACGTTCACATCCCAATACGCGAGCGGGCGCTCGGCCGACTCACCGACCGCTTTCAATCCCGCGCAGTGAACGACCGCATTGATCGGATAGCGCGCGAAGGCGCCACGCAACGCAACGAGATCGCGCACGTCCGCCTCGACTATCGCGACATTCTTGCCGGTCAATGCTGAAAGACGATCGACAACGCCGCGCGAGCTGCTCGAAAAGTCGTCGAGCAATACGGCTTGCATTCCCGCAGTGTGCAGCGCGACGGCAACATGCGAGCCGACGTAGCCGGCACCACCCGTGACGAGAACGGTTTGCATCGATCGATGCTACATCAACGCGTGTAGTTCGCGGTCTTGTCGACTAACCGTCGGTCGAAATGCCGCGAGATTTCGGCTCGCGTGCGGGTGTCAGCTTTGCTTCGAATCCTCGGCCGGCGCTTCGTCGGTCTGTGGGCGATCGACGAGCTCGACTAGAGCCATCGGCGCAGCGTCGCCTTGACGAAAGCCGAACTTGAGTATGCGAAGGTAGCCGCCCGGGCGCGCCTGATAACGCGGACCCAGCTCGTTGAAAAGCTTCGTCACAACGACTCGATCACGCAGGCGATCGAACGCAAGCCGGCGATTGGAAAGCGTCGGCTCTTTGGCGAGCGTGATGAGAGGTTCGGCAACCCGACGCAACTCCTTTGCTTTGGGCAATGTCGTGCGAATCGCCTCGTGTGTGAACAGCGAGTTCGTCATGTTGCGCAGCATCGCCAGGCGATGGCTGCTGGTGCGATTGAGCTTGCGAAGCCCGTGTCGATGACGCATGGCAACTCCTTCGCTTCAAATGGCGCCGCTTTTCACGGCGCTCGTTTCTTGGTCTTGCTTCAAACGCGCTACGGTCGGTCCAATCCTGCGGGGGGCCAGTTCTCCAGCTTCATGCCGAGCGACAGGCCCCGGGACGCCAGCACTTCCTTGATTTCGTTGAGCGACTTCCGACCGAGGTTCGGCGTCTTCAAGAGCTCCGTCTCGGTGCGTTGAATCAAATCGCCGATGTAATAGATGTTCTCGGCCTTGAGGCAGTTCGCTGAACGCACCGTTAGCTCGAGATCGTCGACCGGCCGCAACAGAATGGGGTCGACCTGCGGTGTCGAGCGCTCCGAGCTTACCGACTCGGTGCCCTTCAAATCCGCAAACACCGAAAGCTGCTCAACGAGCACGGACGCTGCGTAACGAACCGCTTGCTCGGGCTCGACGACGCCATTCGTTTCGATGTCCAGCACGAGCTTGTCGAGATCGGTACGCTGCTCGACACGCGCACTTTCGACCGCGTAGCTCACGCGCCGCACCGGCGAAAACGATGCGTCGAGAAGGATCGAGCCGATCGTGCGTCCGCCTTCCGGCTTGATGCGCGCCGTCGCTGGCTGATAGCCACGGCCTTTCTCGACGCGAATCTCCATCTCGATCTTGCCGCCCGCTGTCAGATGCGCGATCAGATGCTCGGGATTGATGATCTCGACATCGTGATTGGGCTCGATGTCGGCGGCCGTCACCGGGCCTTCGCCGGTCTTGGCGAGACGCAACGTGACGTGATCGCGGTTGTGCAGCTTCAGCACCACGCCTTTCAGATTGAGCAACACGTCGACGACGTCTTCCTGCACGCCGTCAAGCGCCGAGTACTCGTGCAGCACGCCCGAAATCTTCACTTCGGTGGGCGCATAGCCAGGCATCGACGAGAGCAGTACGCGGCGAAGCGCATTGCCCAACGTGTGCCCATAGCCGCGCTCGAACGGCTCCATCACCACCTTGGCGTGGAACGGCGACATGCTTTGCACGTCGATGATGCGCGGCTTCAAAAGAACGTTACTCTGCATGTAGGGACTCCGTATGGAACGCCGCGGAAGGCGCGACGCTTGGCACTACTTGCTGTAGAGCTCTACGACCAGGCTCTCGTTGATGTCCTGACCGAACTCGGAGCGCTCCGGCGCACCTTTGAACGTGCCAGTCATCTTTTTCGCGTCGACGTCGACCCACGACGGAAATCCGACTTTCTCTGCGAGCTGCAACGCGTCGATGATGCGAAGCTGCGATTTCGCGCGCTCGGCGATCGACACGACATCGCCCGACCGCACGATCGCCGACGGCACATTCAAACGCTTGCCGTTGACGATGATCGAGCCGTGCGTCACGAGCTGACGCGCCTCGGCGCGCGTGCTGCCCATGCCCATGCGATAGACCACGTTGTCGAGTCGCGATTCGAGCAACTTCAAAAGGTTCTCGCCCGTCGAGCTCTTGCCCCTCGTCGCCTCGGCGAAGTAACGGCGGAATTGCCGCTCGAGCACGCCATAGATGCGACGAAGCTTCTGCTTTTCGCGAAGCTGCTTGCCGTAGTCGGACGTGCGCAGGCCCGACTTCTGGCCGTGCTGCCCGGGCTTCGTTTCGAGCTTGCACTTGGAGTCGAGACTACGCCGCGCGCTCTTGAGGAAAAGATCGGTTCCTTCCCGTCGAGCGAGCTTGCACTTGGGACCAATGTAACGAGCCACGTAACTATCCCCTGGTTAAATCCGTCTGCGTTTCGGCGGCCGGCATCCGTTGTGCGGCACCGGCGTCACATCCGAAATCGACGCGATCTTGAAACCGAGCGCATTCAACGCTCGCACCGCCGATTCACGTCCCGGTCCCGGACCCTTGATCCGGACCTCGAGATTCTTGACGCCGCATTCCTGCGCCGCTCGTCCCGCCGACTCGGCCGCAACCTGCGCCGCGAAAGGCGTCGACTTGCGGGATCCCTTGAAACCCGCGCCGCCCGACGTCGCCCACGACAGCGCATTGCCCTGCCGATCGGTGATCGTGATGATCGTGTTGTTGAACGAAGCGTGAATGTGCGCAATGCCTTCCGAGACGCTCTTCTTGACTTTCTTGCGTGCGCGAGCGGCCGCTGCGTTTTTCTGCGAGGGTTGCTGTGCCATCTTCTATCCTTACTTCGGCGCCGGAGCGCTCTTGCCAAGCGCGACCGTGCGACCTTTTTTCGGGCCCTTGCGGGTGCGCGCATTCGTGCGCGTGCGCTGACCGCGCACTGGTAGGCCCTTGCGATGACGAACACCCCGGTAGCAGCCGAGATCCATCAGCCGCTTGATGCTCATGGTCATCTCGCGACGCAAATCACCCTCGACGGAAAAGCGGCCGACGCTTTCGCGCAGCTTGTCCATCTCCGCGTCGGAAAGATCCTTGATCTTCGACGACGGCTGAATGTTCGCAGCGCGGCAGATCGCCTTTGCGCGCGTCGGGCCGATGCCGTAGATCGCCTGCAGCGCGATGACCGCGTGCTGGTGATTCGGAATGTTTACGCCTGCTATACGAGCCATGTATCTATCCTGGTCTTAAAAGATCAACCCTGGCGCTGCTTATGCCGCGGATCGCTGCAAATCACGCGCACGACACCATTGCGCCGAATGACCTTGCACTTGCGACAGATTTTCTTCACCGATGCCAGCACTTTCATTTCCCACTCCCCGCGTCTCGCTGTTCCCTACTCCCTACATCCCAACCCCTATTCCCCGAGCCACTCATTTCGCGCGGAAGATGATGCGCGCGCGAGACAGGTCGTAGGGCGTCAGCTCCACCGTCACCTTGTCGCCCGGCAAAATCTTGATGTAGTGCATCCGCATCTTTCCCGATATGTGTCCCAGCACTACGTGGTCGTTCTCGAGCTTCACCCGAAAGGTCGCATTGGGCAGCATCTCGATGACCTCGCCCTGCATCTGAATCGTTTCCTCTTTCGACATCAGCGCGTCGGCAGCCCGCCTTTGAAGTTCGCCTTGCGTAGCAGGCTCTCGTATTGCTGCGACATCAGGTACGCCTGCACCTGCGTCATGAAGTCCATCGTCACGACCACGATGATCAGAAGCGACGTTCCGCCGAAGTAGAACGGCACGTTTCTCCACGCAATCAGGAAGTTGGGGATGAAACACACGATTACGAGGTAGATCGAGCCCAACAGCGTCAGGCGCAGCGTGATCTTCTCCAGATACTTCGCCGTCTGGTCGCCCGGCCGGTAACCCGGAATGAACGCTCCCGACTTTTTCAGGTTCTCCGCAGTTTCCTTCGGGTTGTACTGCAACGCCGTGTAAAAGAAGCAGAAGAAAATAATCGCGGCCGCGTACAAAAGCTCGTGCAGCGGCTGACCCGGATTCAGCGTGGCGGCAAGGTCGCGCAGCCAGACCGTGTTCTCGGATGCGCCGAACCACTGCGCCAGCGTCGCCGGAAACAGGATGATCGAGCTCGCGAAAATCGGCGGGATCACGCCCGCCATGTTGAGCTTCAGCGGCAAATGCGAGCTTTGTCCCGCATACAGCTTGTTGCCAACCTGGCGCTTCGCATAGTTGACCAGGATCTTGCGTTGCGCGCGCTCGACGAAGACGACGAAAGCGGTCACGCCGACGACCAGCGCGGCAATTCCGAGCACCAGCGGGATCGAATAGGCGCCGGTGCGCGTCTGCTCGAGCGTCAGTCCGATCGCACTCGGCAATCCCGCGGCAATGCCCGCGAAGATCAAGAGTGATATGCCGTTGCCCAAGCCCCGCTCGGTGATCTGCTCGCCGAGCCACATCAGGAACATCGTGCCGGTCACCAGCGTCACTGCGGTGACGAAGCGGAACGGAATTCCCGGATCGACCACCAGCCCGGCCTGGGCTTCGAGCGCGATCGATATGCCGATGGCCTGGAAAAACGCGAGCCCGAGCGTCGCATAGCGCGTGTATTGCGTGATCTTGCGCCGGCCGGCTTCGCCTTCCTTTTTGATCGCCTCGAGCGAGGGCACGACCACCGTGCAAAGCTGCATGATGATCGACGCCGAGATGTACGGCATGATCCCGAGCGCGAAAATCGAGAAGCGCGACAGCGCACCTCCCGAGAACACGTTGAAAAGACCGAGAATGCCGCCCTGTTGGGAGCGGAACAGCTCGTCGAGAACACTCGCGTTGATACCAGGCACCGGGATATGCGTCCCGATGCGATAAACGACGAGCGCGCCAAGCAGGAACCAGAGTCGCCGCTTCAAATCGGCATACTTGGTTCCCGACTTTTGCGCCGGATTGAACGTCGTCGTTGCCACGTTCCGTTACCTGGCCTTCTTCCCCGTATCGGTTTTGGTTTCTGTCGCGATTTCCGCGACGCTGCCGCCGGCGGCTTCGATGACCGCCTTGGCACCCTTCGTTGCGAGTACGCCGGATAGCTTTACCGCCTTCTCCAACGATCCCGTTTTGATCACTTTCGCAGTCTTAGCGTTCGGCGGCACGAGACCGGCCGCCTTCAACGCGAGCAAGTCGATCTCGTCGACCGGCACCTTCGCCAAATCGCGCACGCGAACCTCGGCTGTGTCATCACGCGACATCGAAATGAAGCCGCGTTTCGGCAAGCGCCGTTGCAGCGGCATCTGCCCACCTTCGAAGCCGACTTTGTGAAATCCACCCGAGCGCGACTTCTGACCCTTGTGACCGCGACCCGCGGTCTTGCCAAGGCCCGAGCCGATGCCGCGGGCGACGCGACGTCTCGCTTTCTTGCTGCCCTCGGCGGGTTTGATCGTATTAAGACGCATGTTTTCTACTCCGCCACACGCACGAGATACGCGACTTTGCGGATCATGCCGCGCACCGACGGCGTGTCCTCGACTTCGACGGTGTGATTCGTCCACTTGAGGCCGAGCCCGCGCACCGTTTCACTATGACCCTTGACGGTGCGTGAAACGCTCTTGACCAGCGTGACCTTGATTTTTTTCCCCGCAGCCATCGCCTATCCCATGATCTCTTCGACGGTCTTGCCGCGCTTCGCCGCGATATCCGCAGGAGCGTTTTGCGCAAGCAGGCCATTGAGCGTGGCACGTACGACGTTGTACGGATTCGTGGGACCGTGCGTCTTCGCGAGCACGTTGGTCACGCCCACCACGTCGAACACTGCGCGCGCAGCACCCCCTGCGATGATTCCCGTACCTTCGGACGCCGGCTGCATGAACACCGTCGTCGAGCCATGCTTGCCGATCGACGTGTGATGCAGCGTGCCTTTTTTCAAGCGAACCTTCACGAGCCTGCGCCGCGCCTCTTCCATCGCTTTTTGCACGGCGACAGGCACTTCCTTCGCTTTCCCCTTGCCCATGCCGACACCGCCATCGCCGTCTCCGACGACCGTTAGCGCGGCGAATCCGAGAATGCGGCCGCCCTTCACGACTTTGGTGACGCGATTGATGCTGATCATCTTCTCGCGCAAGCCGTCACCGCGCTCCTCGGCTTGCGGCTGCGATCGCGGATTTCTGCGTTGCTCTGCCATGTGTCAGCGCTTCCCTTGAACCTAGAACTTGAGACCGCCCTCGCGGGCAGCATCGGCCAGCGCCTTCACGCGGCCATGGAACCGAAATCCCGAACGATCGAAAGCAACCGATTCCACTCCGATCGCCTTCGCCTTTTCGGCAATACGCTTGCCGACGACAGCCGCCGCATTCTTGTTGCCGCCGTTGCCAAGGTCCTTGCGCAAATCGGCTTCGAGTGACGACGCGCTCGCGAGCACCTTGTCGCCTTCGGGCGCGACGATCTGCGCATAGATGTGCATATTCGACCGGTTCACGACGAGGCGCGTTGCACGTTGCGCACCTATACGCACGCGGGTCTTCCTGGCACGGCGAACGCGGGCTGCCTTTTTTCCTTTGCTCATGGCCGTCCTTACTTCTTCTTGGTTTCTTTGAGCGTAATGCGCTCGTCGAAGTAGCGAACGCCCTTGCCCTTGTACGGCTCCGGCGGACGGTAGGCGCGAATCTCCGCAGCCACCTGACCGACCGCCTGCTTGTCGATGCCTTTCACGAGAATTTCGGTTTGCACCGGCGTCTCGATCTTGATTCCCTTGCGAACCGCATGCACGATCGGATGCGAAAAACCGAGCGAGAGATTGAGCTTGTCGCCCGCGGCTTGCGCGCGATAGCCCACCCCCACCAGCGTCAGCTTTTTCTGATAGCCCTCCGTCACGCCTTTCACCATGCCGGCCACGAGTGCGCGCAACGTGCCGTGCATCGCACCGGCTTCCTCGTTCGCCGCCGTGAAAACGAGCTGATCGCCTTCTTTCGCAATCGTCACTTCGGGCCCGAAATCGCGGCGCAGCTCGCCGAGCGGACCTTTGACGACGATCGCGCCGTCGTTCAGCGTCACTTCCACTTTCGCGGGAAGCTTGACTGGTTGATTGCCGATGCGAGACATGGTCGTTCTCTCTTCTTGTCGATCAGGCGACGATGCAAAGCACTTCGCCGCCGACACCGCTCGCGCGCGCCTTGCGATCGGTCATCACACCCTGCGACGTCGAAACGATCGCGATGCCAAGACCGTTCATCACCGGCGGAATGTCGTCCTTCGTCTTGTAGATGCGTAGCCCCGGCTTGCTCACGCGCTCGATTTTCTCGATCACCGGACGTCCCGCGTAATACTTGAGCGCTATCTCGAGCAGCGGCTTTTTCTCTTCGCCTGCGAGCTTGAAGCCGTCGATGTAGCCCTCGTCCTTCAGAACGCGCGCGATCGCCACCTTGACCTTCGAGCTCGGCATCTGGCAGGTTGCCTTTTCCGTCATCTGCGCGTTGCGAATCCGCGTCAGCATGTCGGCGATGGGATCAGTCATGCTCATATGTCACCGTCTCTTCTTTAAGCCTTACCAGCTCGCCTTGACCACGCCGGGAATCTCGCCGCGCATCGCGTACTCGCGAAGCTTGTTGCGACCAAGTCCGAACTTGCGAAACACACCGCGCGGGCGCCCGGTGATCGCGCAGCGGTTGCGCAGACGCGTCGGATTCGCGTTGCGCGGCAGTGCCTGCAGCGCGAGGCGCGCGGCGTACTTGTCCTCGTCGGAGCTGCGCCCACTGTCGATGACCGACTGCAGCTGCACTCGCTTTTTCGAGAACTTCTTGACGAGCTTCTCGCGCTTGAGTTGCCGATTGATGACTGACAGTTTGGCCATCTTCGAGTCTTTATGCCCTGAACGGAAATTTGAACGCCGTGAGCAACGCCTTGCATTCGGCGTCGGTCTTGGCACTCGTCGTGATCGTGATGTTCATTCCGCGGATCTTGTCGATCTTGTCGTACTCGATCTCGGGAAAGATGATCTGTTCCTTGACGCCCATGTTGAAGTTGCCCTGACCGTCGAAACCCTTGCCGCCGATGCCGCGAAAGTCGCGCACGCGCGGCAGCGCGATCGAGACCAGGCGGTCGAGGAACTCGTACATGCGCTCGTGACGAAGCGTCACCATTGCCCCGATCGGATAGCCTTCGCGAATCTTGAAGCCGGCGATCGCCTTGCGTGCCTTCGTGACGACCGGCTTCTGACCGGCGATCTTCGTCATGTCGCCGACGGCGTTGTCGAGCAGCTTCTTGTCGGCCGTCGCATCGCCCACGCCCATGTTCAGCACGACCTTCTCGATGCGCGGCACCTGCATCGGCGACTTGTAGCCGAACTCCTTCATCAGCGCGGGGGCGATCTCTTTCTTGTACTGCTCTCTTAAACGGGCCATGTGCTTGCCTCGACTTGCTTACGCACCGATTTGTTCTTTATTGCTCTTGAAAAAACGCACCTTGCGACCGTCGTCGAGCATGCGAAAGCCGACGCGATCGGCCTTGCCGGTCACCGGATTCCAGATCGCGACGTTGCTGACGTGAATCGGCGCCTCCTTGGTGACGATCCCGCCCTGCTGATTCTTCATCGGGTTGGGGCGCGTGTGGCGCTTCACCGTGTTGACGCCGTTGACGACCACATGCGAGTCGTCGATGATGCGCGACACTTCGCCCCGCTTGCCCTTGTCGCGTCCGGCGATGACGACGACGCTGTCGCCCTTCTTGATCTTTCGCATCGCGCTTTCCTTACAGAACTTCGGGTGCCAGCGAGACGATCTTCATGAACTTCTCGGTGCGAAGCTCGCGCGTTACCGGCCCGAAAATACGCGTGCCGATCGGCTCCAGCTTCGCGTTCAGAAGCACCGCGGCATTCGTATCGAAACGGATCAGCGCGCCGTCCTGGCGACGCACACCCTGACGCGTGCGCACGACCACCGCGTGGTAGATCTCGCCTTTTTTCACGCGGCCGCGCGGCGCGGCATCCTTGATCGAGACCTTGATCACGTCACCGATGTGCGCATAGCGGCGCTTGCTGCCGCCCAGCACCTTGATACACATGACTGCGCGCGCGCCCGTGTTGTCGGCGACATCCAGCACCGATTGCATCTGAATCATGACTTCCTCGTTTCCAACTTGGCGCGCCTCTTTCAGCGGCCAGTATTGGAGCCCGTATGCATCTGGGCTTCGCTGGGGCCTGCCTACCGCGAATGGCCGGCGGCAAGTGAATTTGCAATTATGGCAGCGTTTCGTGGAATTGGCAACGCCAAGCCCGGTTTTGGCCCCTCAGGTGGCCGCCAGGCAGCGTAACAGCTCGTCGTGGATCAGCCCGTTCGAGACCAGAGTCAGCGTCAGACGCGTGTCGGTCCCGTCGAGGCGCGTCACCCGGCCCCCAACGGCCCTCAACAAACGCCATTGCCGCGGCGTGCGAAACCCATCTCGGCCTTAAGGGAAACGAAGGCATCGGAGCTGCCCATCGGCGACAAATGGCTTTCGAGCCCGCCGGACACGACGATGCGAACCCCACGCACGGTGTTGCCCAAACGGCGCTTCGGCGGCCGCCGTGCGTGCGACCGTGCCCGTGGAGCCGTCACGCGCTTCCCGGATATTCGGCCGCAAGCTCGAACTCACGAATCGGGCCGAAGTTGCCGATCGGAACGACGTGACTGACGATTCCGGTGTCATCGCGATAGGCATGTAATGCGAGTCCCGGCGGCTCGAGGATCAAGCGCGTGGGCTCGCCTTCACGCAGATCGAGCGCGACCTGATGCGCAGTGCTCGGCGCGACAAAGCCGATCGTGCCCGCCCAGCGCACGACAATCGGACGATGGTAGTGACCCGCGACGATACGTTCGATTTCCGGATGCCGCGCGATCAATTGATGAAACGTCGGCAACGTCTCGCACATCATCGGATCCATTGCGGGCACGCCGGTCGCAAACGGCGGGTGATGCATGAACACGAGCGTTGGCCGTCCGTCGCCGTTTGCGAGCGCGTTGGCGAACCATGCTTCACGCTCGGTACAAATGCGTCCGCCGGTCCGACCTGCAACCACCGTGTCGAGCGCAATCAGGCGCACCGGAAAATCGTCGATGAGGTAGTGCAGAAATTTCCCGCCTTGTTCGAGGTAGCGATGCGTGCTCGATAACGACTCCCGCATCACTTCGCGCCGGTCGTGGTTACCGGGAATCAGAAACACCGGCATCCGCAACTCACCGAGCATGCCGGCAAGCTCGCGATACTCCTCGGCAAGTCCGCAATCGACCAGATCGCCGGTGCCGATCACGCAATCGGGCGCCGGATCGAGCGACTGAATTTTCGCGATCGCGCTACGCAGCATCGCATTGGTGTCGACGCCATACGCGCGAATGCCGCGCGGACGCACGTGGAAGTCGGTGATCTGCGCAATGATGATGGTCCGGCCCAAAGTAAACCCCTACTTTGGGCCGATCAGGTCTTCCCGAAAACCGGTGCGGCCCGCGAACTGAGGCCACACGGTTTTCGGCAGAAATGCACGCAACAACGAGCGGGATGGAGGCATTGCGCCTATTTCATGAGAGCCGCCGTTTCTTTTTGCAAGCGCTCGAATCCGGCCTTCGCGTCGGTCTCGCCGCGCATGACGCTGGTGATGATCTCGCGTTGCGCGCGCCAGATGCGAACCGAGTTGCCGCCCGGATAGCCTTGCCACGGCACCGAGCGATCCATTTGCGAAGCCACCGTACGGAAATTCGGATTCTTCTCGTAGAAGGGACCGAGAAACTCCTGCCCTGTGGCGCGCAAGTTCGTCGGCAGGTAACCCGTCGTCTCGACGACGGTCTTTTGTGCGTCGGGTCCCGTCACGAACTTCAGGAACTCCCAGGCCGCCTTGACCTTCTTGGGATCGCTGGTCGTGATCAGCGCAGCGTTGCCGCCGGTCGGCAGTCCGCCCTTGGCTTTGTTGTCGATCGGAAAGATCGCGGTGCCGAGCGTGAATTTGTTCCCGATGAGGTCGGTGACTTGCCGAAGACGTGCCGGCGTATCGAAAAAGATGCCGATCTTCCCGGCGATGAATTGCTGGCGTGATTGATCCCAATCGATCAGCGGCATGCCGGCATCGCTCACGAAGCGGCGAAAGTTTTGCAGCGCCTTGATGCCGAGATCAGGTCCACCGAGAGGGACACGCTCGCCATCGACTACGGTGCCGCCGGCCTGCGTGATCATCGCGTGATACAGCCACACGTCGGGCCAGTCGTGCGTGTTGTAAGCAACGCCCGCGACATCGGATGCGCCTGACTTGATCTTCGTCGCAAGCGCGATCACCGCTTCCCAGTTGTCCGGCATTTTCTTGGGATCGCCGCCCGCCTTGGTCACGAGCTCGGTATTGAAATACATGATCGGCGTCGATGCGTTGAACGGCAGCCCATACAACTTGCCGTCGACCATGCCGAGCGCAACGATCCGATCCGAGTAATTGCGATCGCGAAACTCCTTGCTCTCCGCCGCAAGCAACGGACCGAGATCGACGACCTGCTTTCTCTTTTCGAGCGTTCGCGCGAGCTCGGCAAGCAAGTGAAACCCCGAGTAATAGACGTCGGGGAGCTGGCCCGTGACCGCCTGGCGCATCATCGTCTGATGCCCGTCGTCGTAGGTCGGCGCCGGCGCACGGAACTCGATCTTTATGTCCGGGTGGCGCTTCATGAACTCCTGCGCGATCGGCTCGTGAAAGCGCGCGAACGCCGGGAACGCATAAAGCACGTCGAGCGTTACCGGCTGTGCCTGCGCGCCTGACATCGTGACGATGCAGGCAAGGACAACCGAACCCAGCAACTTACCAAGTCTTGCCATCGTTCTCTCCTTTAAGTGATAGGCATCTTCATTTGATACCCGTCATCGTAATGCCTTCGATGAAGCGTCGACGGGCGATCAAAAACGCAATGACCAGCGGCGCCGTCAACACGGTCGCCGCTGCCGTGAGCGCGCCATAGTTCGAACCCGACTCGGCGTCGGCGAAAAACATCATGCCGAGCGGCGGTGTCGCAAGGCGCATCTCGGTGATGACGATCAAAGGCCAGTACAGATCGTTCCAGTGCGCGACGATCGAGAACACGGAAAACGCCGCAATGGCAGGCCACGCACTTGGCACGACAATGCGCCATACGATCTCGAACTCGCTCATGCCATCGACGCGCGCGGCGTGAATGATCTCGTCGGGATAGCTTTTGAAGAACTGGCGAAATAAAAAGATCGCGAACACCGACAGGAAAAACGGCATCATCATTGCGAAGTAGGTGTTCAGCAGTCCCGCCTTCGCAAGGCCCATATACAGTGGCAATGCGGGCACCTGAATCGGAATGCTCAAGCCCATCAGCACGAGCGCCAGCAATGCATTGCGACCCGGAAAGCGCAACTTCGCGAGCGCGTAGGCGCAGGGAACTGCCACGAGAAGCTGGATGATGAGAATCCCGAAACAAACGATCACGCCATTCAACGCGAACCGCAAAAGCGGCACCTTGGAAAGCGCGTAGCCGTAATTCTCGGCACCGTTGAAGCGCTTCGGCCACAGGCTGAATCCGACTTCGAAGATCTCGGAAGGCGACTTGATCGACGTGATCAGCATCCACACGAACGGCACCAGGATGAATACCGCGCCTGCACTCAGGATCGGGTGCACGACGAGCAGCGA
>DATLOI010000032.1:0-28384 GCA_035536295.1 Casimicrobiaceae bacterium | reverse complement strand
ACCGACGCCGATATGTTCGGGATCTTCCTGACCGGTGCGCCGTTCAGCGCGACGACGGTGGGGACCGGCGGAACGCTCGTCGATACACAACTGTTCCTGTTCAACGCATTGGGCCTGGGGGTTGTGGCGAACGATGACACTGCGGGTGGGGGTGTACGGTCGACGATCACGGATGCGATGCCCACTCCGGGCTTTTATTTCTTGGCGATCTCCGGCTTCGACCGTGATCCCGTGTCCATCCTCGGAGAGATTTTTACGGACAATTTTCCGGGAGCACAAGATCCAACCTTTCCGGCTGGCGCCAGCCCGATCACCGGCTATAACAATTCGAGCGGCACCGGCACGTATGCCATCGCCCTCGCCGGCGTTAGGGGCTCAGTGCCCGAGCCAGCTTCGCTGCTACTCGTCGGCGTGGGATTATTGGCAACAGCCGGACTTCGCCGGACACGCAAAAGCTAGCTCTCGCTTCACCGCTCGACAAAACGACGGGACCTACGTCCCGTCGTTTTTTTTGCCAGTTCAGTCCGCATGACTCGGCTGCACGAGCGGGACCGGCGTTTCGGTCTCGACCGGCTCGACGTGGCTCTTCCGCGCCAATAACGTGTACGCCGTCGGCACGACGAACAACGTCAAAAGTGTGCCGAACGTCATTCCACCGACGATCACCCAGCCGATTTGCGTGCGCGACTCGGCGCCTGCCCCGCTCGAAAGCGCAAGCGGAACCGCACCGAGCACCATTGCGCCCGTCGTCATCAGGATCGGTCGCAACCTGAGCGTTGCCGAGTCGACGACGGCGTCGACCATGTTCTCGCCTTTTTCCCTCAGCTGATTGGCGAACTCGACGATCAGGATGCCGTGCTTGGTGATCAACCCCACCAGCGTGACCAGTCCCACCTGGCTGTAGATGTTCAGCGTGCCGCCCGACAGCCACAACGCAAGCAAAGCGCCGGTCATCGACAACGGCACCGACAACATGATGACGAATGGATGCACGAAGCTTTCGAACTGCGCGGCGAGCACGAGATAGATGAATAAAAGCGCCAGCACGAAAGTGAAATAGATTTCCTTGCCCGAGCTTCTGAACTCGCGCGACTGGCCATCGAGATCGGTGGTCGCGGTGGCGGGAAGCACGCGCTTCGCGATGTCGTCCATCGCCACGAGCGCATCGGCAACCGTGTAGCCGGGCGCGAGCGTACCCGTCACTTTCACCGAGCGCAGTCGATTGAAGTGATTGAGCGACTGCGGTGCCACGCCCTCCTTCACTTCGACCAGGTTCGCGAGCTGCGTCATCTCGTTGCCACGACCGCGCACGTAGATGTCGCGAATGTCGGCCGGCGTCGAGCGATCGTACGGCGCCACCTGAACGATCACGTCATATTGCTCGCCCTCGCGCTTGAAGCGCGTGACCTGGCGCCCGCCGAGCATGGTTTCGAGCGTGCGGCCGACGGTGTCGACATTGACGCCGATGTCCGAAAGCTTGTCGCGATTGATTTGCACTCGCACTTCCGGCGTGTTGAGACGCAAGTCGGTCTGCAGATTTTGTACTCCCGGAATCTTGCGCGCCTCGTCCAAGAACCGATCGACGATTCGCGAGAGCTCGGCGTACGGCACCTGCGACATGATCACGTATTCGACCGGCTGCGAGCGAAACGATTGGCCGAGGGACGGCGGATTCAACGCGAACACGAGGGCGCCGGGAATCTGCGCCATCTGCGGCCGCAGCTCATCCGAGATCTGCTGCTGCTTCTTGGTTCGTTCCTCCCAGGGCTTGAGCCGCAGGATCGCATTGCCGTCGACGACGGTCGGAAATCCGGAGAATGCCGTGTACGCGGCCGCCTCGGGGATCTTCGCGTACATCGCTTCGATCGGCTTCACCTGGTCGCTGGTGTATTGCGGCGTCGAACCTTGCGGCGCGGTGACGATGCCGAATACGACGCCGCGATCCTCGGTCGGGGCAAGCTCGCTTTTCAATTGCGTGAACACGAAAACCCCGCCGGCAATCGATGCGAGCCAGGCGCCGACGATCAGCCAGCGATAGCTCAACGTCGCCCTGAGCGCGCGGCGATAGCCATTGGTCATCGCCTGGATGAAGCTTTCGATCCAGTAGTACGCGCGGTTGTGCTTGGTCTGATGGCGAAGCAATAGCGAGCACATCATCGGCGTGAGCGTCAACGCGACGAAGCCCGACACGAGCACCGCGCCTGCCAACGCCAGCGCAAACTCGATGAACAAGCGTCCGGTGCGGCCGGTCGCGAACGCGAGCGGCGCATACACGGCCGTCAGCGTGAGCGTCATGGCGACGATCGCAAAGCCGATTTCTCGCGCGCCCTTCATCGCCGCCTCGCGGCGCGGCAACCCCTTCTCGATATAGCGGAAGATGTTCTCGAGCATCACGATCGCGTCGTCGACGACAAGACCGATCGCGAGCACCATCGCCAGCAACGTCAGCGTGTTGATCGTGAACCCGAACGCGTACATCAGCGCGAACGCGCCCACGAGCGAAACCGGAATCGTGACGATCGGAATGATCGTCGCGCGAAGGCTGCGCAGGAAGAAGAAGATCACCAGGACAACGAGCGCCACCGCTTCGCCGATCGTCCTGAAGACGCTCTTGATCGAGCGGTCGATGAACACCGACGTGTCGTAGGCGACGACGAGCTGCATGCCCGAGGGCAGGTTCTCGTTGATGCGCGTGACTTCGGCGCGCACGCCGTTGGAAAGGTCGAGCGGATTGGCGACCGCCTGCTTGATGACGCCGATGTTGAGCGACGGCTGGCCGTTGTAGCGGGAGATCGTGCGCTCGTCGATCGCGCCGACGACCGCCGTGCCCACATCACGTATGCGAACCTGGTAGCCGCCGACATTGGCGATCACGATGCTGCCGAATTGCTCGGGCGTGGAGAGATCCGTTTCGGCGACGACGGTGAATTCGCGCGCCTGCGATTCGATGCGCCCGGCGGGAATTTCGGCGTTCTGACGGCGGATGGCGTCCTCGACGTCCTGCACCGTCAGCTTGTACGCCGCGAGTCGCGTGCGATCGAGGTTGACGCGCATCGATACCTGCCGCTCGCCGAAAATGCGCACATCTGCTGCACCGGGCAACACCGACATGCGCGGCTTGATGTAGCGCGCGACGTAATCGGACGCTTCGAGCGGCGTCAACTGGCCGGCGCGAACGGCGATGTAGATGATCGGTTGCGAATCGGACTCGACTTTCGCGATGACCGGCTCGTCGGCGGTTTCCGGCAAGCGCGCACGCACACGGGCGACCTTGTCGCGCACATCGGCAGCGGCGGAATCGGGATTGCGCGACAGCTTGAAGCGAACGTTGATCTGGCTTCGTTCGGACCGGCTTTGCGACGTCATCACTTCGACGCCTTCGATGCCGGCGAGCGAGTCTTCGAGCGTTTTGGTGATCTGCGATTCGACGACCTCGGCGGATGCGCCGCGGTACGTCGTGTTGACGCTGACCACCGGTTCGTCGATACGAGGGTATTCGCGCACCGACAGTCGCGTGTAGGAAATGAGACCGACGAGCAGGATGACGAGCGACAGCACGGTGGCGAACACCGGCCGGCGCACGCATATCTCGGGTAGTTGCATGACTCTCTCTCCTTCGCGGCTGACGCGAAGAATCTACGCCTTCGTTACGACTTTGCCTTGGCGGTTTGCGAGCCGGGGCTGTCGCTCGCGGCGCCTTTTGCATCCATCGTCGTCGGAGTGCCTGCGTTTCGCAGCACGACCTGAACACCGTCACGCAAACGCTGCTGACCGGCCGTCACGATCAGCTCGCCGGCCGCGACGCCATTGAGGATCTCCGCCTTGCCATCGCGCCGCTGACCCACGTCGACTTTCGCGCGCACGGCGCGGTTTTCGACGACCTTGAACACGAACTGCTCGTTGCCCTGCGGCACCAATGCCTGCTCGGGCACGACCAGCGCTTCGGCGGAATCCTTGGTGATGAGGCGCACGCGCGCGAACATGCCCGGGCGCAACGTCGCATCCTGATTTTTCACTTGCGCGCGAATGACCACCGCGCGTCCGGCAGCGTCGATCAGGGGATTTACCGCGAGCACGCGCCCTTCGAACGACTTGTTCGGATACGAGTCGAGCGCGATCTCCAGCGATTGACCGGCCTGCACCTGGCGCAGATAGATCTCGGGAACGCGAAAATCGACTTTCAACGGATCGATCGACTCGAGGTTCACGAGATCGGCGCCTTCCTTGACGTAGTCGCCGATCGACACCGAGCGCAAGCCGATGATGCCGGAGAACGGCGCCTTGATTTCCATTTTCGCGTTGCGTGCTTCCACGAGCGCGAGAGCCGCTTCCGCGACCTTGAGATTGTTTTCGGCTTCGTCGCGCGCCTGTCCGGAAATGAAGTTGCTTTTCGACAAGTCGACTGCGCGATCGAATTTCGACTTCGCGAGCGTCAGGTTGGCGCGTGCTTGTTGCACTTCGGCCTTGTTGACTGCGGCATCGAGCCGCACCAGCGTTGCGCCTTTGCTCACGCGCTGGCCTTCCTTGAACTCGATCGTCACGATGCGTCCCGCGACTTCGGGTCGCAGCGTCACCGACTCGTCGGAGCGCAGACTCCCCACGGTCGTGATCGATTGCGGGAGGCGCGTCGCTTCCACTTTCGCCGTTTCGACCGGAACCGCACCCGGCCCGCCGCCGGGTCCTGCTCCCCCGCCGGGGCCGGCGCCCTTGCCAGGCGCGCCTTGGGCGGGCGCTGCGGCCGCTACGGGGGCCTTCTGGCTTTGCGTTCCATACCAAAAGCCGCCGCCTGCGGCGAGAGCAACTGCGAGCACGGCGATGACGCCAAGAACGGCTTTACTCATCGGATCAACGAAGCTTAATCGGCAAAGATTGCGATTATGGGGTGCGGGGTGCGCAGCTAGCAAACAAGGGCGCCCGGCGGTTCTATAGAATCCCGAGTCGAATCAAGGCACGAAGTTCCCCGAGTCATTGTTGGTTACGATTTACCCAGCAAAACGCCTAGCTGATTACGATTTTCTGTCCTTTTCCGGATTCCTCATGCTACCGGTTCTGCACTCGCCACGCGGCATGTTAGCCACACTGGCAGCCGCATTCGCCCTGGTCCTCTACGGATTTGTCCCGGCCGTCGAGGCCCAGTCCTTTCCAGCCAAACCCGTCAAGCTCGTCGTGCCGTTTCCGCCGGGGGGCTCGCTCGACAACGTCGGCAGATTGCTCGCGCAAAAGCTGACCGATACCTGGGGCCAGACGGTCGTCGTCGAGAACCGGCCGGGGGCGGGAGGAAACGTCGGCGCCGATGCGGTTGCGAAATCACCCGCCGACGGATACACGGTCGTGATGGGGGCGTTGTCGACGCACGCGGTCAATCCGAGCTTGTACACGACGATGCCTTACGACGCCGTGAAGGATTTCGCGCCGATCAGTCTCGTCGCGATCACGCCGAACGTTCTGGTCGTCAATGCAGCATTGCCCGTCGCTTCGTTGAAAGACCTGATCGCTTACGCAAAAGCGAATCCGGGCAAGCTCAATTTCGGCTCGGGCAGCAACGGGAGCGCCGGACATCTCGCGGGCGAGCTCTTCAAGGTCGAAACCAAAACCGATGTCGCGCACATTCCCTACAAAGGCGGCGCACCGGCGACGCAGGCGCTGTTGGCCGGCGACACGCAATTCATGTTCGACAATCTCGCCAATGCGATGGCGCAATTGAAAGGCGGGAAGATCAAGGCGATCGCCGTGACGACTGCGCAGCGCAGCAAGCTCGCGCCCGATCTGCCGACGATGAGCGAAGCGGGAATGCCGGGCTTCGATATTTCGACGTGGTTCGGAATTCTCGCGCCGGCCGGAACGCCATCCGACGTGATCGCCAAATGGAACGCCGATCTCGTCAAGGTTCTGAACATGGCGGATGTGCGCGAGAAAATGCTCGCGCAAGGCGCGGAGCCTGCGCCGACGACACCACCCGAATTCGCTGCGTTCATAGCGCGCGAGCGTGACAAATATGCGCGCATCGTCAAGGCGAGCGGCGCGAAAGTCGATTAAAACTTTTCAGAGGAAATGCTCATGACACGCATCACGCGCCGCGCTGCACTGGCGATGTTTCTCGCAGTGGCAACGCTTCCCACCCTCGCGCACGCGCAAGGCGCGTATCCGAACAAGCCGATCCGCGTGGTCGTGCCGTTTCCGGCAGGGGGTGCCACCGACATCCTCGCGCGCGCCGCGGGACAGAAAATGACCGAAGCGTTCGGGCAGCCGGTCGTCGTCGACAATCGTCCGGGCGCTGGTGGCAACATCGGCAGCGAGCTCGTCGCGAAGGCGCCGAACGACGGCTACACGCTGTTGATGGGCACGGTTGGCACGCACGCGATCAACGCGAGTCTGTATAGCAAGATGCCGTACGACCACGTGAAGGATTTCATCCCGATCGTTCTCGTTGCCGGCGTCCCCAACGTGCTCGTCGTGCATCCCTCGGTGCCGGCGAACAGCGTGCAGGAGTTGATCGCGTACGGAAAAGCGAATCCGGGCAAGCTCAGCTTCGCATCATCGGGAAGCGGCACGTCGATTCATCTCTCCGGCGAGCTATTCAAGGTGCTGACCGGTGTGCAGATGTTGCACGTCCCCTACAAGGGAAGCGCACCGGCGGTGACCGATCTACTCGGTGGCCAGGTGCAACTCATGTTCGACAACTTGCCTTCGGCGTTGCCGCACATCAAGGCCGGCAAATTGAAAGCGCTCGCCGTGACGAGCATGGCGCGCGCACCGGCGCTTCCCGACGTTCCAACCATCAACGAGTCGGGCGTGCCAGGATTCGAAGCATCGAGCTGGTTTGGATTGTTGGCGCCGGCCGGAACGTCGCGCGAGGTCGTTACCAAAGTGAACGGTGAAGTCGCGAAGTGGCTCGCGACTCCCGATGGCAAGGAAAAGCTTGCGGCGGTGGGAGCGAATGCCGCGGGTGGACCGCCGGAAGATTTCGCGAAGCACATTGCGGCCGAGACCACGAAGTGGGCCAAAGTCGTAAAGGACAGCGGCGCGAAAGTGGAGTGAAATCTTCACTGACATCCGCACGGCTCAAGACGCGCGAAGCGATTGCCAAGTACGTCGCGCGCCAGGAGAAACGTCTTCGTTTCTACGAAGCGGCGAGGAAGTCGTGGGAGAGCTACCAAGAAACCGGCCGCTTCGTCGTGGGTAGGAAAGCGCTGCAGTGGCTCGAGTCTTGGGGCACGGCACGCGAAAAACCCGGGCCCGTATGCAAAAGCGCACGCTAAGACTTAGGTCGCCGTCGCAACAGCGCTGGCCGAATACCGTCGCATCACTTGCGCGATTCGTAAACCTGCGCGGTGACGTGGCGCTTGGCAAGCTCGGTGCCGAGCTTGTGGCGTAAGAACGCCCCGCTCGTGTAGCGCCGAACCGACAGGTAAAAGTTCTCTTCGACGTACTTGACGAGATCGAGGTAGGCGTCGAACACGTCGTCGTCGCACGCAAAGCGATCGTAGTTGACCACGGAGTGCACGCGCTTGCCCAACGGGCGCAGCAGACGCTCGACCGCGTCGCGGATTTGCGCGAGATCGGCGAGCGTGCGCACGCGCATCCCCGCATAGTTCATGTAAACGGTGTTGCTCGCAGCGTCGTAACTCAAGCGCTCGTCGATGTGCATGTCGAGCATGCGTTCGCGCAATGCCATCGGTTGCGCGGCGAAGATTGCCGGATCCATCAATCGCGGCGCTCCCGTCTGCGGCTTGAACGGTAGCCGCTGCAGGATGTCGCGCTCCGCATCGATCCCGGGCGCGATTTCGGTGAGCTCGAGACCTTCGTCCCCAAGCCGGAAGACGCAGCGCTCGGTGACAAAAAGCACTTCCTGGCCGGCGCGACGGGATACGTCGGCCGAAAACGATACTTGCGCGATGCGCTCGACGAATTTCGGATAGCGTCCTTCGCTCGCGATGAAGAGCCGGCCTGCGTCGACGCGCGCCTCGAGCCCGCCCGAGTTGAACGTGCCGACAAACACAAGCTTGCGCGCGTTCTGGCTGATATCGATGAATCCACCGCATCCGGGCGTGCGGCTCCCGAACTTCGTCGCATTGACGTTGCCTCGCGCGTCGCATTCGCCGAATCCCAGGAATGCAGCGTCGAGACCGCCGCCGTCGATGAAGTCGAATGCGGTTGCATGGTCGACGACCGCCTGATGATTCACGGCGGCGCCGAAGTCGAGCCCGCTCATCGGAATACCGCCAATGACACCGGAGTCGACAACCAGTGACAAGAGATCCTGTACGCGCTCCTCACCCGCGAGCGCCGGAATTTGATCGGGAATCGAGCCGACACCGACATTGATCACGCTGTTCGGCGCGAGCTCGAGGACAGCGCGACGCGCGATGACCTTGCGCTCGTCGAGCACGCTGGTAGTCGCTCGCTGCGGGGGCAGACGCAGCTCGCCGGAAAACGCCGGGTTGAACGTTGTTCCGTACGTTTGCATATGGTGCTGGGGTTCCGCGACGACCACGCAGTCCACCAGGATGCCCGGCAGCTTCACGAGCCGCGCGTCGAGCGATCCCTCGGCTGCCACGCGCTCGACTTGTGCAATTACGATGCCTTTGGAATTACGCGCAGCGATCGCCAGCGCGAGATTCTCGAGCGACAGCGCCTCACGCTCGGTGGTGATGTTGCCGTCCGGATCGGCGGTCGTTCCGCGAACGAGCGCCACGTTGATCGGAAACGCCTTGTAGAACAGGCATTCGCGGTCGTCGATCGACATTACGCGCACGAGATCCTCGACGGTCCGAGCATTCATACGCCCGCCTCCGTGTCGCGGATCGATGTAGGTCCCGAGTCCGACGCGAGACAGCGTGCCAGGCTTGCGCGCACCGATGTCGCGATACAGTTGCGTCAACACGCCTTCGGGAAAGTTGTACGCTTCGATCGCGTTGTCGACGATCAGTTTCTCGAGGCAGGGTGACAAGCCGAAGTAACCGCCGATCACGCGTCGCAACAACCCCTCGTGAGCCAGACGGTTGAGGCCCTTCTCTTTGAGGTCGCCCTGGCCGGTCGAGAAGACCAGCGTGAGATCGCGCGGCGCGCCGGTCGCCAGGAAGCGTCGCTCGAGGGCGACGAACAGTGCATCAGGCGTGCCGTTGCCGCCGTAACCCGACGATGCAACGACGTCGCCGTCGTGAATGACGGCGACCGCGTCCTCGGGCTCAACGATCTTCTTGAGCCTCATCGGTCAGGGGCAGCGAACGTGCACGACGCGCCCGCTCACTCAACTTTGCCGATGCGCTTGACGACGTCGGTCATGCGTTGCGCATCCGCATCGACATAACGGCCAAATTCATCGGCATCCTGATACAGCACCGGACTGCCGGCTTTCAACAGGACTTCGCGCACTTTGGGATCGTTGCCAGCGGCTTTCGCGGCTTCGCGCAATCGCGCCACGATCGGCTCGGGCGTCTCCGCGGGAACGAACAAGCCCGACCATTGCGCGTAGCTGATCGGTACTCCCAGCTCACGCAACGTGGGCACATCCGGCAGCGTCGTCAGGCGCTGCTCCCCCCAATGCGCGAGCGCGCGCGCTTTGCCGCCTTGCACGTGCTGAAGAATCGACGCCGGCCCCGTCGCGAGCACATCGACATTTCCGCCAAGGAGCGCAATGATCGCGGGGCCGGCGCCGGTGAACGGGATGTGCGTCATCTTCGTGTCGTTGCCGAGCAATAGCATCGCCATTGGAATATGCATCGTTCCGTAATTGCCCGACGAGCCGAAGTTGAGCTTGCCCGGATTCGCTTTCGCGTAGGCAACCAACTCCTGGTACGTCTTCCATGGCGAATCGGCGCGAACCACCAGCACCGTCGGATCGGCCGTGAAGCGGGCGATCGGCTTTAGATCCTTCACCAGGAACGATGGCGTTCGTCCTAGCACCTTGTCAGCTTCGGGCAACACGACGAGCGACGAGAGCGCCATGAGGATCGTGTAGCCGTCGGGCTTCGCTTTCGCGACCTGCGCCATGCCGATCGCGCCGCCGGCGCCACCCTTGTTCTCGATGATGACGGGCTGCTTCAGCGCAGCGCCCATCGCTTCGGCGACAGGGCGCGCGACCGTGTCGGCGACGCCACCCGGCGGGAACGGGACGACCATCGTCACCGGACGATCGGGATATTGCGCATGCGCCGTGAAGGCGAGCGCAACAAGTGTCGACGCAACGATACGTGCAATTCGCATGGCAGTCCTTCACCGCAAGAAGAAAGTCGAAGTCTAGCGCTTCGTCGCCCCCTCGGATTCGATCGCGCGCCGCAGTCGCAGCATCCGCGCTTCGGTGCCAGGATGCGACGACAGAAATTCGGGAAGGTTCTTACGCATCCGGCCTTCGTCGTGCTCTTCGAGGCTCACGAAAAAATCGAGCAGCGGCTTGACGCTAGTCTGGTTGCGCACCAGAAAATCCGTCGCGAATGCATCCGCTTCTTCCTCGAACGCACGACCGTAACGCATCAAGCCCAACACCAGCGGCACGTTTGCCGCCACGCTCGACACGTCGCCCCAGAGCAGCGTGACGATCGCGCCGATGCCAAGCGCCTGCACGAGTTGACGCATCGAATGGTGGTTGGCGACATGGCCGAGTTCGTGACCCAGGACGCCCAGCACCGCGTCGTCGCTTTTCGCGAGTTCGACGAGCTCGTCGAACAGCACGATCGTCCCGCCAGGCAATGCGAACGCGTTGACCATTCCCGAACGGAACTCGAGCCTGGTGTCGACGCCCGGAGCGACAATCGCGGCGCTTTCCTTGAAGCGCGCTGCGATTCGCGCGCGCTGCTCGGCTGCAAGCTTCGAGGGACGAAGCCGGCTGCGATCGAGTGCAGCGAGCGCGCCGTCGCCGAGCTTGCGTTCGAACGAAACTGGCAGGACTTTGACGATCGCCTCGGCGGCAATCGGCAGTCCCTTCCAATAGGCAAGCGCGACCGCGGCAACGAGCGCGAGAAGCGCAAGTGTGACGAGCGGCCAGGCGCGCTGCATACGAACGACTGCCGACTCGCGAACATCGGCGCTGACAAGCGCTTCCGCGAAACGCAGCTGTGGGTCCGGTACCTCGAGCGTCACGCCATCCGGCAATCCGAGCATGCGAGGCGCGTGCTCGAATCGCTCCGACACCGCAATGTGGTTCAGCGAAACCCGCTGGATCGAGTCGTTCGCCAACACGACGAGCATGGCGTCGTCGATACGAATCTCGACTTGCTTGCCTTGCGCAGAGCGACCATCGAACCGGGTCGCAGTAAACGCTTCGCTCATAGACCAATGTCCAATCCGAATGCATCGAGCGCCGCGTCGCCCGCCGCCATCCCGGGCGGACTCGAGGTCGCGTCGGCGAGCGCTTCGATCGGCTCGCTCGATTCACATCGCATGCACTCGATTCGATAGCGCGCAAGCGCAATCGATGCGAATGGCCAGTAAAGGCCTGCGCTTATCAGCGTGAGCCCCATGTTCTTCGCGACGAGCCGAAACAAAGGTCCGGCGGTGATCGACGTGGCGAATCGCACATCTCCGAGTCGGGTGTGCGACCACACGACCTGCTGCAGCCGTGCAGAGAAATACGGCCAGGCAGCAAGGTAAACGAAGCCGCTGACGATGGCCGTCGTCACGAGGGCGTACAGCTTCACGTCCGAGTCTCTTTCGAACGGCATCATGACCACCAGCAGCGTTCCCATCCCGCCCATCAGCATCGCCAGCATCACCGCTTTGAAATACACGGCGTAGAACGATGGTGTCGCCGAGAGAAAATCGAAGCGCCGATCGCCGTAACGCGCGCCGCGATGCTGATAGGCCTTCAGCCGATGGTGCATCCACGGAACGAACAACGCAGATGCAACACCGAGCAGTCCCGACATCAGCCCAAATCGATCGACTGCGAGCACGGTCACGAATGCGCTCGACAACCAGATCGCGATCGGAGGCAGCACGCTCGCGTACGCCGACGTGATGCGCGAATCGAAGCCAAAGCGCAAACCACGCCAGCTCGAGTTGACGAGCTTGAAGCGCTGGGCGCGCATGAAGAGCCACGGACCGGCGATGCACAGCACGATGATCACGACCAATCCCGCCATGCGCGCGATATCGAATGCGATGCTGTAGGCAATGACGAGCAGCAACGCGATCGCACGACCGATGAGGATCGCGACCGGCCGGCCGTGGAAATCGAAGGCGTGGCCATCGAGCCGCGTGTTCTGCCAAAAGTAGCGCGCTTTGCGAACCTTCGCCCATGCCGAGTAAACGCCTAGCGTCACCAGTGTCAGCAGCAGATTCACGACCCAGATGCGGAAATACTCGGCGCCCTCGCCGGTGAAGCGAAAGTTGGCGACATAGGCCGCGGTCGGCGATGTACGTGTCGACCGAGCGGGTTCGGTGGCGGGAGCGCCGCCAAGGCGCGAGTTTGCACTCGGCTCGGCCGGGGTGTCCCATTGAGGAAGGTCATATTCGCCACGCCGAGCGTAGCGCGGACTCGGAGGCGGCGCGTCGCGCTCAGCCATTGCCAAACGGTGCAGATCGTGTAATCAGCGCGCGTTCCACGCCGCCCAGGCAAGCACGATCCAGCCCGCGATCATCGCCAGCCCGCCGACCGGCGTCACCGCGCCAAGCCAGCGGACGCCGGAGAGCGTCAGCGCATACAGCGATCCGGAGAACAATACGGTGCCGACGATGAACAGATACGAAGCAATGCGCACCAGGGTTGCTTCCGGGCGCACGAGAAGCAACAGTCCTGCGAGAAACAACGCGAGCGCGTGCACCGTGTGGTAGAGAACTGCGGTCTGCCACACGCCGAGAAGATCGGCCGACACCCGCGCTTTCAAGGCGTGCGCGCCGAAAGCGCCGGCGCCAACGGCGATGGCGGCCATCAGCGACGCCACCGCAAGAATCGTGCGTGCCGACATGAAGCGCTCGGTCGAAAAGGCTTCGACGATAAAGATTGCGGGGAAGATACCGCAACCGCTCGCAAGCGTTCCGCTAGAATCGCTCGTTTAAGAATTCGTTCAGGAACACTACGATGTCCCCGCCCAACGCAGCCGCCGCCAAAGCCGTGATCGCGTCGAGTAATACGAGAAGCGGATCGTTGCCCGCGACGCGCGCGGCGACGATGCCCGTCACGCGCGAGCACTTCGACGCGTTGATGGTGCCCTGCTACGCGCCCGCGCCTTTCATTCCCGTGCGCGGTGAGGGCTCGCGGGTGTGGGATCAGCAGGGTCGCATGTACATCGACTTCGCGGGCGGCGTCGCGGTCACCGCGCTCGGCCATTGTCATCCCGCGTTGATCCGCGCACTCGACGAGCAAGCCCATCGCCTTTGGCATGTGTCGAACTGGTTCACCAACGAGCCCGCGTTGCGACTCGCGCAGCGTCTGGTCGACAACACGTTCGCCGAGCGGGTGTTTTTCTCGAACTCGGGCGCCGAGGCGAACGAAGCGGCATTGAAGCTTGCGCGCCGCTATGCGAACGATCGATTCGGTCCGCAGAAAATGCGCGTCATTTCGACGCTCAATGCGTTTCATGGACGCACGCTGTTCACCGTGACCGCAGGGGGGCAGGCCAAATACGCGCAAGGCTTCGGTCCCAATCCCGCGGGATTCGTGCACGTCCCCTACAACGACATCGCCGCACTCGAAGCTGCGTTTCGCGACGAAGGTGGCGACGACATCTGTGCGGTGATTCTCGAGCCGATGCAAGGCGAAGGCGGCATGACGCCGGGAACGCCCGCCTTTTTGCAAGCGGCTCGGCGGCTCTCGCAAGAACACAACGCACTTTTGATCCTCGACGAGATTCAAAGCGGAATGGGTCGCACGGGAACGTTGTTCTCGTACATGCAAAAGGGCATCGTGCCCGACATTCTCACCTCGGCGAAGGGCATCGGCGGAGGCTTTCCGATCGGCGCGATGCTGACGACGGCGGAGATCGCGAGCGCTTTCGGCGTCGGCGTGCACGGGACCACGTACGGCGGCAATCCGCTCGCCTGTGCGGTCGCGGGCGCCGTGTTCGACGTCATCAACACGACCGAAGTGCTCGACGGCGTGAAAGCGCGCCACGCGTTGTTCAGCGAGGGCTTGAAGGCCATCGATGTGCGGCGCCATGTGTTTCGCGAGGTGCGTGGCGAAGGCGTGTGGATCGGCTGCGAGCTCGACGAGCAGTGGCGCGGCAAGGCGGCCGATGTCATGAAGGCGGCCGGCGATTCAGGGCTGCTCGTGCTGATGGCGGGTCCGGATGTCATTCGGTTGGCGCCCTCGCTCGTCATTTCGCTCGACGAGATTCTCGAAGGCTTGGCGCGACTCGAGACTGCGCTCAATCGCGCGTTGGTTTAGGAAGGCGATGTTCTACGTCAGGCCGATCGCGCGCGACGATCTGCCGGCGGTTCTGCAGCTCACCGAGCACACCGGCGCCGGACTGACGACGCTTCCGGCGAATCGCGAGCGCCTGGCGCAGCGCATCGAGCGCTCGTGCGCATCGTTCGAAGGTCAGGCGACGCGAGAAGACGAGTGCTACATGTTCGTGCTCGTCGATGCGTCCAGCGAGCGGGTCGCGGGCATCAGCGCGATCGAAGCCGCGATCGGTCTGACCGACCCGTTTTATACGTTTCGCGTTCACACCTTGGTGCACGCGTCGCAAGCGCTCGATGTCTACACCGCGGTGCCAACGCTTTTTCTCGCGAACGATCACACCGGGCACACCGAGCTTGCGTCGTTGTTCGTCGATCAACACGCTCGTCACGGGAAAAACGGACCGCTGATCGCGAAGAGCCGACTCTTGTTCATTGCCGAGTTCGCGGAGCGCTTCTCTTCGAAAGTCATCTCGGAGCTTCGCGGGCGGCTCACAAGCGACGGTCGCAGTCCCTTCTGGGAAGGACTCGGACGGCACTTTTTTGCGATGGAGTATTCGGCGGCGGATTATTTGACCGGGCTTGGCCAGAAATCATTCATCGCGGAGCTGATGCCGCGCCACCCGGTGTACGTCAATCTGCTGCCGGTCGACGCACGCGATGCGATCGCCGCCGTCCACGACGACACGCAGGCGGCACGCGCGCTTCTCGAACAGGAGGGCTTTCGCTACGACGGCTACGTCGACATTTTCGACGCCGGGCCCACGCTCGAGTGCTTTCGCGACAACATTCACGCGGTGCGGCAATCGCAGCTGCTCCCGGTTCATCTGGATGAAGCCGATCCATTGCCTGATTCGCACGTCAATGTCGTAACGTGGCTCGTGTGTAATCGCAAGTTCAACGAGTGGCGTGCGGTACTTGCAGCGGCGTCGCGGCATATCGATCGACTTCCGCTGCTGCCGTACGCCGCGGAGACGCTAGGCGTCGCGGAGGGTGATGTCGTGCGGGCGGTACCGCTGTCGCCGCGGGATAGGAGTTGAACTAGACAGTCAGCACGAGGCTCCGCTGGATGCATGATGACGAGCCATGAACACCACTGACGTCAACTTCGACGGCATCCCCGGCCCCACGCATAACTACGCGGGTCTCGCGGAAGGCAATCTCGCAGCCGCGCGCAACGCGAATCTGATGGCAAATCCGCGCGAAGCGGCATTGCAAGGGCTCGCCAAAATGCGTGCGCTCGCAACGCGCGGCTACGCGCAAGCCGTGCTTCCCCCGCACGAACGGCCTTATGTGCCCGCGCTACGCGAACTGGGATTTCACGGATCGGATGTGGAAATCATTGCTCGCGCGGCGCGCGATGCGCCACGCCTGTTGGCATCGGCTTCCTCCGCGGCAGCAATGTGGGCCGCGAACGCTGCGACGGTAAGCGCATCGAGCGACGCCAACGATGGGCGGGTGCACTTCACGCCGGCGAATCTCGTTTCGCACTTTCATCGATCCATCGAAGCCGACACGACGATGCGTGTGCTGCGTGCGATCTTTGCGGACGAGTCGCGCTTTGTCGTGCACGACCCGCTACCGTCTGCAATGCAACTTGGCGACGAAGGCGCGGCGAATCACATGCGCCTGTTCGCCGATGGCCGAGCAATCGACGTCTTCGTTTACGGACGTAGCAATAACGGCGGACAGCAGCCAATGCGCTTTCATGCGCGACAAGCCCGCGAAGCAAGCGAAGCGATCGCGCGTCGTCATGGTTTGCAGAGCACGCGCTTCTTGTTCGCGCAGCAGCGGCCCGATGTGATCGATGCGGGCGTATTTCATAATGACGTCATCGCAGTGTCGTATGGGCACGTGCTGCTTTGTCACGAGCGTGCGTATGTGCAACAGGAAGACGTTGTCGCGGCGTGCCGCAATGCGCTCGGCCCGACGTTCATGCCGATCATCGTGACCGATGCTGACGTTCCGCTCGACGATGCCGTCACCACCTACCTTTTCAACAGCCAGCTCCTGCCACGCGACGATGGGTCGCTGCTGCTGGTGACGCCAGGCGACGTCAACGAGCATGCGCGAGTTCGCGCTTACATCGAGCGACTCGTCGCAAGCGGCGGCCCGGTCACCGAGACGATTGCGTTCGATCTTCGCCAAAGCATGCGTAATGGCGGCGGTCCCGCGTGCCTGCGCCTGCGCGTTCCACTCGCAGACGACGAGTGCAATGCCATTTCCGCGCGCGTCATGCTCGACGAAGGACTCGCCGTCGAGATCGAGCGCTGGATACGCGCGCACTATCGTGATCGGCTAGCACCAGCGGACCTTGCCGATCCCGCACTGCTCGACGAGTCGCGACGCGCGTTGGACGAGCTCACACGTTTGCTAAGGCTGCCCTCACTCTACCGCTTTCAACGCTAGACCGTTATCATCGAGCTTCCGGGGGGAACAAGTCGCGAGTGCATGCGTGACACGCTTTCTTCTCGTCTTCTTGCTGGCGCTGGCGGTCGGTGTACCGGAACTCGAGGCACAGCCGGTCTCGAAAGTCGCGCGCATCGGCGTCCTTTCACCGGGCTCGCCCCCGCCGCTGGAGGCAATTCGCACCGGCATGCGCGAGCTCGGCTATGGCGAAGGGAAGAATCTCGTCTTCGAATGGCGTTTCGCCGAAGGTCGCAACGATCGACTCCCTGCGCTTGCGGCAGACCTCGTCGCTCTCAAGCCGGATGTTCTGATCGCGATCAATACGCAGGCGGCGCAGGCCGCGAAATCCGCCACCGCCGACATCCCCATCGTATTCGTGCGCGTGTCGGATCCGAGACGAACCGGCCTTGTCGCCAGTCTCTCCAAGCCCGGCGCCAACGTCACCGGAGTGTCGAACGTCGCCGACGAAATCGGCGGCAAGCGGCTCGAGACGCTGAAAAGCGTGCTGCCCGACCTCACGCGTATCAGTGTGCTCTGGAACGCCGGCAACCCCGGTGTCGCGCTGATATTGAAGGACGTCGAGCAGTCGAGCGCGCAACTTGGCGTGCAGGTGCACAACGCTGGCGTTCGCGACGCTTCGGAGCTCGCGGCGGCGCTCGAAGCCATTCGAACGTCGAGGCCAGGCGCGCTATTCGTGCTCGACGATCTGCTGCTGACTGCGTCCCGCGAAGCGATCCTGGAGTTTGCCGCGCGCAATCGGCTCCCGGTGATGTCGCTCTACGAGGAGTTCGTTCGTCATGGCGGGCTCATCTCGTACGGACCGAGCATCGAGGAGATGTATCGGCGTGCGACACGCTTCGTCGACCGAATCCTGAAGGGCGCGATCCCCGGCGATCTGCCGGTCGAGCAACCGACGCAATTCGAGCTCGTCGTAAACCTCAAGGCGGCGCGGGAACTCGGCGTCGAGGTTCCGGCCGCGGTTCTCGGTCGGGCCGACAAGGTGTTGCGATAGCGCGCAACGAATCGACCAAGCGACTTGCGCCGCTACGCTTCCGCTTGCATTGCCACATCGGGCGCGAACGCAATCGTCACGCGCCGATTCTGCTTCCCCTTGTTCTCGATTTTCGGCACGGCGATCCGGCCGATTTCCTTGGTGTTCGCGACGTGCGTCCCACCGCACGCCTGCAAATCCGTACCCGCAACGCGCACCAGTCGCACGCGACCGGTCCCGAGCGGTGGCGCCACCGCGAGCGTGCGCACGAGATCTTCGCGCGACCGAAAGGCAGCGTCGTCGATCCACTCGGTCGACACGTCGTATCCCGCGTCGATCAGTGCGTTGACGCGCTCGGCGACATGCGCTTTATCTCCCGCGCTCGCCGGCATATCGAAGTCCAGTCGCGCAGAGTCGCGGCGAATCGAGCCGCCGGTCACTGGATACGCCAAAACCGAAGAAAGCAGATGACACGCCGTGTGCATTTTCATGTGTGCATAACGGCGTTCCCAGTCGAGCTCGAGCTGCAACGTCTCTCCTGCTTGCGGCGACAGCGACCCGGGAGGAAGCACGTGCACGATCTCACCGCGCGTCTCGCCTTTTTGCGTGTCGATGACCGGCAGCACACTGCCGTCCTCGCGCGTCAGCATTCCCGTGTCGCCGGGTTGGCCGCCGCCGTGCGGATAGAAAATCGTGCAATCGAGGACCAGGCCGCGCGCGTCGGAGACGACGACGCGCGCTTCGAGCTTGGCTTGGTAAGGGAAGTCGCGAAACAGCCAGGCGGTCATGGACGGGTACGTTACTCCGCTGCAATTTGAGGCAGTGCGCGATGGCGCCGCACCGGCGACCACGCAATCGCAGCAGCCGCAAGAACAATGCCGAGTACGCCGATCGTCATCAGTGTCGCGCGAAGTCCCACTGCGGTCGCGAGCGCACCGCCGACCAGCGAGCCGAACGGCGCTGCGGCAACCGTCAGAAAACGCATCGTCGCCGTCATGCGCCCGAGCAGCCGATCGGGCGTGATCGCCTGACGCAGCGCGAGATAGTTGATGCCCCACAGCACGCCGCCGAAATCGAATAGCAGCATCGCAAGGCCCAGCGCAATCGTCGCGAACCACACGGGACCGCCGATCAGTCCGTAAGCGACCCAGCCAACGCAGGTGAGCATCAAGCCGAGCAGGATCACCGGCCCGACGCCATAACGCGCCGACAAACGCTCGGCGAAGGCCGCCGCAAGCACGCAACCGATGCCGCCGAATATGTACGCGAGTCCGATCGCGCCCGGCGAAAGCACGAGCTCACGCGTCGCGAACAGCACCAGCACCGCGAGCTGCATGTGGTGCAGGATCTGCCACAGCGCTGCGATCCACGCGAGCCCGAGCAGTGTGCGATTGTTCCACACGAGCTTCAGGCCTTCGACGATCTCCGCGTGCACCGAAGCGCGCGGGCCTCGCTGCGGCACGTCGTTGCGAATATCGAGGCGCCGCAACAACGACGCCGAGAAAAGGAACGCAAGCGCGTCGACCAATATCGCGAACGGTGCCGTGAGCGCTTGGATGAGCGCGCCCGCGAGTCCGGGACCGACGAGCGCGGCCGACGTTTCACCCAGCGACACTTTCGCATTCGCTTCGACGAGCCGCTTGCGCCCCGCGAGTTGCGCGATCAGCACCTGATGAGCCGCGCCGCCGACGACATTCTGCACACCGCAGAAAAATCCGACCGCGTACAAGACCTCGACCGACAAAAGATCGGTGAACGCCGCAAGCGGTATCACGAGCAACGCGAGGCCGCGCGTCACGTCCGTGAACACGACGACCGGAAGCTTGCGCATGCGGTCGAGCAGCACGCCCGCGTGCAGCGACACGAGCGCGAACGGGAGCGTCTCGAGTGCAACGAGGATACCCATCTGCATCGGCGTTGCGTGCAACAGCACCGCCGCCGTGAGCGGTAGCGCGAGATTGGTGACCTGCGCCCCGAATGACGTGATCGTGAGCGACGCCCACAATCGGCGGAAGTCGCGCGAAAGCCAGAGTCCTCGTAATCGCCTGCCGAACCACTTCGTGCGTTTCATGATCGTTGTCCGAGTCGGCCGAAAGTGCACCCCTACTTTCGGCCGGTTGGCTACCCGAAAATCGCTGGCGACACACGATTTTCGGCAGAACTGCGCCAACCCCACGGGCGCGGACCACGCGCAACGCAAGGTCAAG
Source organism: Casimicrobiaceae bacterium (assembly GCA_035536295.1). GTDB lineage: Bacteria > Pseudomonadota > Gammaproteobacteria > Burkholderiales > Casimicrobiaceae > VBCG01. The sequence continues at coordinate 8,440 of DATLOI010000032.1, read as the reverse complement.
CGAAAAACGGCGGATCGAAACGGAAAGTGTCCGGATCGCCCCGCCATCCCGGCGGGCAACCCGGCCGGGGGCTTACGGCGTGACAGCGCGCCCGATCGGAACCGCCCGCGGACGAGCGAACGGCGCGAGAAGCGCGCTGGCATTCGGTCGGTCGTCGGGTCGCATCATCGGGCTTCTCTGGGTCGAAACGAGGGGTTGCACTCAGCGCAATTCTAAGCCGGGCGTGCGCGCGAAGCAATGCAGAACCCTCGCCGCACGGCGGAAGTCAGCAGCACTGTCGCGCCGATGCGACGCGTCGCTAGTGTGGTGAGTCAGTGATTCGTTGAAGAATGTTCGCCCCGTTTCGGATGCTTGCGCAAACCGGCCGTTCGCTTTCAGACGCGACGCCCTTGCGCGGCCAGGTTGCCCACCTGCCGCGCAGGGGCAACAAAGTATGGGAGCGAACTGGCCGGATTGCACAACGAATTACTGGCTTACCACACTACGATGCTACTTGCCGCTGCGTTGCCGCGTCACGTCGATGTCGTAGAACTTCCAGCCGTGCTCGAGGTACGCGTGCTTCTTGTAGCCGTCGACCCACGGCCGCACCAGCGTGTTCTCGATTCGCCACACACCAAGGTCCCACGGGTTGTACGCGTTCACGAGTGCCGTCATTTTCGCGTAGATCGCCGTGCGCTCCGGGCCGGAGGGAATGCGCCTGGTCTTGCGATACAGCTCATCGTATTCGGGCAGCACAAAGCGCGAGTAATTGCTCTGCCCGATGTTCTTCGAATACAGAAGCTGCATGAACGCGTCGCCGTCGTTGTACGCCGTGATCCAGCCGACGGGCCACATCTGCAGTTTTCCCGCGCGCCCCATCTTCAACAGATCGGGCCATTTCTGCACGAGGAAGTCGAGACGGACGCCGATGCGCATCAAGCTCTTTTTCCACAACTCGTCGCGCGCGCGATCGCGGCCGGATGTCGAGCTCGCCATTACGAGCGCAAGCGGCTTGCCGTCCGGCAGTTCGCGAAAGCCGTCGCCGTCGCGATCCTTGTAGCCGAAGCGGTCGAGCAGATGATTCGCAAGCTTCGGGTCGTAATGGGCCGCATCGTTGAGTCCCACGACATGGCCCGACACCACCGGTGGAATCGGTTGTGTCGCTTCGATCGCCTGGCCTTGATACCAGACGTCGATCAACTCGCGCACGTCGAAGCTCATGATGATCGCGCGACGCAGCGCAATCTTGTCCGGCGTGTAGCCGCCGACGACAGCGTCTTCCATGTTGAAATACATGTATGCGAGCGCCGGCTGCGTCAGGCGCTCATGACGAACGCCTTGATCGGTGTAATACTTTTTCAGCTTGGTGTTTGCATCGAGGACGTTGGGAATCAAATCACCCGGAACGTTCGAATAGTCGAGCTCGCGGCTGTTGAATGCCAGAAGTTGCGGATTCGATTCCTCGATGATCGAAACTTCGACGCGACCCACTTGCGGCAGGCGCTTGCCCTTCATTCGCGCAAGCAGTGCTGCATCGCCCTGCTCTCCCGACGTCGGAAAGCGCTCGTCACGAAAATTCGGATTCACTTCGAGCGTGATCTTCTGGCTGCGGCGCCATTCCTTCAATCGAAACGGCCCGGTGCCGACCGGATTGGCCATCGCCCAGCCGCTCGCGTCGCCGTACGCCTCGATCACTTCGCGCGCGACCGCCGCCATCGCCTGTTGCGACATGTATTCCATCAGCACGTAATCGGGCTCGATCAGCTTCAGCTGGATCGTGTAGCGATCGAGTGCACGCAAGCCTTCGATCGGCGCGTCGTAATCGAAGCGGTTCGTTTCCTTCGCCTTGGCGACGACCTTGTCCGCGCCGACCAGCTTGCCTTCGACATACCGAAGAGCAGGTGCGCGGATGCGCGGATCCAGCAGCCGCTTCCACGAGTAGACATAGTCCTCGGCAACGAGCTCGCGTTTCTTGCCCTTGAATACTGGGTCGTCGGCGAAATAAATGCCTGGCTTGATCCGGATCGTCCACGTCGCGCCGTCGGCGGAGATTTCGGGCAGCGCCACCGCCGTGTTCGGAATCAAACGATAGGGACGCGACAGATAGTCGTAGCTGTAAAGCGGATCGAAAATCGCCCGCACGATATGCGCCGAATAAAGATCCGAAATAGCCTGCGGGTCGAAGCCCGTTTCGGCGATGGGAAACATCACGCGCAGCACTTTTGCCGGATCGGCGTGGGTGGGTTGCGCGGCTGCGCAATTTGCCATCGCGAATGCGACACAGCATCCAACGATGCGCATCCAGCGATTCATTTCCCAGCCCCCCTTCGCCTCTCGACATCGACATCGAGATACGGCCACGGATGCTGCGTGAACGGGTTGTACTTGTAGCCGCCGATCCAAGGCTGCACGAGGATGTTCTCGTAACGAAACACGGTGATCGTCCACGGCGCATACGCGTTGACGAGCTCGCCCATCTTCTGCATCGTCGCGTCACGCTCGGCGCCGTAGGGAAGGCCGCGCGCCTTTTCGTACAGGCGGTCGTAATCGGGCTGCTTGAAGCGAGCGAGGTTCGAGAATCCCGCATGACCGCCGTACAGAAGGCCGAGAAAGCCGAAGCCTTCGGGTGTCGTATTGATGTTGCCGAGCTGAAACATCTGCAATTGACCGAGTCGCGCCGCTTTCAACAAGTCGGGCCACTTCTGCTTGTTGAATTCGATCTTGATGCCGACCGCGTTCATGCTGCGCACCCACAGCTCGTCGAACTGCCGCTCGATTGCCGAGGGCGCCGACGAAAGCTTCAGCACCATTGGCTTCCCATCGGGCAACTCGCGAAAGCCGTCGCCGTCGCGATCCTTGTAGCCGAAGCGGTCGAGCAACGCCCGCGCGCCGGCAGGATCGAACGACCCTTTGGTCGGGAGTTTCGGATTGAAGCCCGATACCGGCGGCGGGATGATCTGGTTCGCCGCAAACGCCTGGCCTTGTCGGATGACATTGATCTCTTCGGGCGTGTTGTACGCCATGCCGATCGCGCGGCGCAGCGCGACTTTGTCAGGCGTGTAGCCGCCGACGATGGCGTCTTCCATGTTGAAGTACGAATACGAGATCGCAGGCTGCACGCCGCGGCCGAGCGTGATGCCCTGCTTCGCGAACCGCGGCTTCAAAGTTGCCGGCGGATCGAGCACGGTCGACACCAGATCGGGAGGCACGCCCACGTAGTCGAGCTCGCCCTGCTCGAACGACAACATGCGCGGGTTGCTTTCCTCGATGATGCTCACCTCGACGCGACCCGCGAGCGGAAGGCGCTTACCCTTGTACTTGGCAACCAGCGCCTTGTCGGCAGCGTCGATCGGCTCGGGATAGCGAACGTCGCGGTAAGTCGGATTCGCCTCGAGCACGATCTTTTGCCCCCGGCGCCATTCCTTCAATCGATACGGCCCCGTTCCCACCGGATTCGCCATTGCCCAGCCGCCGCCGTCGGCATAGGCCTCGATGACTTCGCGTGCGACTGCGCCCGTCGACGACGTCGTGAGATTGGAAAGCAGCTCGGTGTCGGCGAAGTTGAGCTTGATTCGAATCGTGTAGCGATCGACTGCCTGCAAGCCTTCGATCGGCACGTCGTAATCGAGCTTGCCGATCTCGCGCGCCTTGGCCATCACGCTTTCCGAGCCGACCAGGCGTCCTTCGAAGATCTGCAGGTTGTTGCTGCGCATGCGCGGATCGAGAACGCGCTTCCATGAATAGACGTAGTCCTGCGCGATGAGCTCGCGCTTCTGCCCCTTGAAAACGGGATCGTCCGCGAAGTAGATGCCGGGCTTGATCCGGATCGTCCAGGTCTTGCCGTCGGGCGTGATCTCGGGAAGCGAGGTTGCGACGTTGGGAACGAGCTTCAGCGGCCGCGCGAGATGGTCGTACGTGTACAGCGTGTCGAAAATCACGCGATTGACGGCGTTGCTGTAGATGTCGCCGGCCGCCTGCGGATCGAATCCCGTTTCGGCCACCGGAAACGAAGCCCGGATCACCTTGTTGGCGTCGGGCTGCGCATGCGCAAGCACCGCGACAGCGGCGAGTAGCAGCGAGACAACGGCATTCGCGAAATTCACAGAAGCTTCTCCACGTCGCGCTCGATCGACTCGGGCGTCTCGTTCGGCGCAAAGCGCGATACGACGCGGCCCTCGCGGTCGACGAGGAACTTGGTGAAATTCCATTTGATCGCTTCGCTGCCGAGCAGGCCCGGCTTTTCCTTCTTCAGATACTTGAAGATCGGCGCCGCGTTGTCACCGTTGACGTCGACCTTGGCGAACATCGGGAACGTGACGCCGTAATTGCGCTCGCAAAACGTCGCGATCTCCGATTCGCTGCCGGGCTCCTGCGCGCCGAACTGGTTGCACGGAAAGCCGAGCACTTCGAGGCCTTGCCCACGATGCTTTTCGTACAGCGCCTCGAGGCCCTTGTATTGCGGCGTGAAACCGCACTCGCTCGCCGTGTTGACGATCAGCAGGACCTTGTCCTTGAACGCCGCAAGCGGCACCGGCTTGCCGCCGATGTCGTTCACCGTGAAGTCGTGGATCGCCGCCATGGGAACCTCCCCCGAAGCGGAGAATTATGCGCGCGAGGATGCCGCTCCCGATTGCGACCGAGCCAGCGCCTCGGACGCGGCGCGAACAAGGCTCAGCGCGCTGCCCTTGCCGGGATCGACCGCAATCCCCGCGCTGATCGAGACGGCGAGGCCGGACACGACTCGCGTCCAGTCGCGTCGCGCGGCTTGCTTGCGGATTCGGCGCGCAACGAAGGCGGCCTCGACCGCCGACGTGTCGGCGAGAACCAGCACGAAACCGTTCTCGTCGAGCCGCACCACGATGTCGCTTTCACAACAATGCGTTCGGAGCGTCGCGGCGAATTCGCGTACCACCACATTGCCGACGTGCTCACCGAACCGGGCATGGATCACGGACAATCCGTCGATCGCGAAGGCGAGCACTGCCAGCGTGTGCTCGGCAAAGCGTGACGTCGCCATTGCGTTGACCAGCGCGACGTCGAGCCAGCGTCGATTGCCAAGGCCGGTCAGCGAATCGACGGCGTCGGCGATCGCAAACGGGCGAAGATCGCCACGCGCCCGATTGATCGTCGCTGCTTCGTCGCGAGCATCGGGATCGGACAGCGAGAACAGCTGTTTCATCGCGAAGCCGTCGAGCAAGCGGCATGCCATGCTCGTCAGTGGGTAGATGACCCATACGTAGATCCGCTCGAACCGCGCGTCCGTCGCCCGATACCGGCTGAACGAGCGTGAGATCGGACCCATGCTCGTCGAATCGCGATCGAACGTTCGACGTCACCGTGTGACGCAACGTGCGATCTACCCTCGATCCTCGATCCTAGACCCGCTCTCACGCGCCCCGAACCCGCCCCCACCCGGCGTCTGCACGACGAACACGTCACCCGCTTGCATGTCGACCGCGAACGTCGCGCCGAACTCTTCGCGCGTGCCGTCGACGCGCTCGATCCAGTTGCGACCGGTGGCACCGCAAGCACCGCCATCGGCCCCGAACGGCGCCACACGTCGATGATTGGCGAGCATCACCGCGGTCATCGGCTCCAGAAAACGGACGCGGCGATCGCCCCCGTCGCCACCGCGATGCCGGCCTTCGCCGCCGCTTCCGCGCCGAATCGCGTACGACTCGAGCCGCACCGGAAACCGCCACTCGAGAACTTCGGGATCGGTCAAGCGCGAGTTCGTCATGTGCGTCTGCACCACGCTCGTGCCATCGAAGTCCGGTCCCGCACCAGAACCGCCCGAGATCGTTTCGTAGTACTGGTAACGGTCGCTGCCGAACGTGAAATTGTTCATCGTGCCTTGCGAGGCCGCCATCACGCCGAGCGCGCCGTAGAGGCAATCGGTGATCGCCTGCGACGTTTCGACGTTGCCCGCGACCACGGCCGCCGGATAGCGTGGACTCAGCATCGAGCCTTCCGGAATGATGATCGTCAGCGGTTTTAGGCATCCCGCATTCATCGGGATTTCGTCGTCGACCAGCGTTCGGAAAACGTAGAGCACTGCGGCCTTGCACACGGCCGACGGCGCGTTGAAATTCGTCGGCTGCTGCTCACTGGTGCCGGTGAAGTCGATCGCCGCCTCGCGCTTTTCGCGATCGACCCGGATTTGCACGCGTATCGTCGCGCCGCTGTCCATCTCGTAGGCGAACTCGCCGTCGGTCAGCGCACCGAGCACGCGCCGCACCGACGCTTCGGCGTTGTCCTGCACGTGCTTCATGTAGGCGCGCACGACCGGCAGCGTGAAATGCGCGACCATTTTCGCCAGCTCTTCCGCGCCTTTCGCGCACGCGGCGACTTGCGCGCGAAGGTCGGCGAGGTTCTGTTCGACGTTTCGCACCGGATAGCGACCGCTGTTGAGAATCGCGCGCATCTCGGCATCGAGAAAACGTCCGCGCGCGACGAGCTGCACGTTGTCGAGCAGCACACCCTCCTCGTCGACATGACAACTGTCGGGCGGCATCGAGCCCGGCGTGCTGCCGCCGATATCGGCGTGGTGGCCGCGCGATGCGACATAGAACTCGGGCGTTTGCTGCGTGCCTTCCAGAAACACCGGCGCAATCACCGTCACGTCGGGCAGATGCGTGCCTCCGTTGTACGGCGCATTGAGAACGAACACGTCGCCCTTGTGCATCGTTCCCGCGCGACGGTCGATGATCGTCTTGACGCTCTCGCCCATCGAGCCCAGATGCACCGGCATGTGCGGCGCGTTGGCAATGAGATTGCCGTCGGCGTCGAACAGCGCGCAAGAAAAATCGAGGCGCTCCTTGATGTTGACCGAGTACGCAGTGTTCGCGAGCGTAACTCCCATCTGCTCGGCGACTGCCATGAACAGATTGTTGAAGACTTCCAACAACACGGGATCGGCGGTGGTGCCGAGCGCATGCTGACGACGCGCAGCTTCGACGCGTTCGAGCACCAGATGATCGCGATTCGTTAGTGTCGCGCGCCAACCGGGCTCGATGACCGTCGTCGCGTTCTGCTCGCGGATCACCGCAGGTCCATCGATCGCGTCGTCTGGCCGCAAATCTTCGCGCGCAAACACACGCGCATCGACAAACACGCCGCCGGTGTAGATGCGATTGAGCTTGATCGGCTGGAGCGCACCCACGCGCGGCACGAACGCCGGCCGTTCATCGGCAGCAGACTGCGTTTTTCCAACCGCCTCGACCGCAATCGCTTCGATGACGAGTTCGCGATCAGGCATCAGAAATCCGTACTGCTGGCGATAACGCGCCTCGAACGCGGACACGATATCGGCAGGATCATCGGCCGTAGGGACTTCGATGGTCGTGTCGGTGCCGTCGTACTTGACGTGCAGCGTGCGAGTCGTGCCGATGCGCTCGCTGCCGATGCCTTGTTGCGCGATTTCGTCGCTCGCCGCGCTCTCCAGTGCAACGAAGCGCGAATCGAGCACCGCGAGCGCGTCCCTGGTCAGTGCAGCCTCGACCGCCCCCTGGCGCAACGCGCGAACGTCAGCGAGTCCCATGCCGTATGCGGACAACACGCCTGCAAACGGATGGATGAAAACGCGCGTCATGCCGAGCGCATCGGCGACTGCGCACGCGTGCTGGCCGCCGGCGCCGCCGAAGCAACACAATGTGTATTCGGTGACGTCGTAGCCGCGCGCGACCGAGATGTGCTTGATCGCATTCGCCATGTTCTCGACGGCGATCGCCAGAAAGCCGTCGGCGATCGCTGCGGGCGAGCGGCGCAATCCCGTGGCCTTCGCGATCTCGTCGGCAAGTGAAACGAATTTTGCGCGCACGACATCGGCGTCGAGCGGTCGATCGCCACTCGTGCCAAAGACGCGAGGAAACAATTCGGGATCGAGCTTTCCCACCATGACGTTGCAATCGGTGACCGCAAGCGGCCCGCCGCGCCGATACGACGCGGGACCCGGATTCGCGCCTGCCGATGCGGGTCCGACGCGAAAGCGCGCCCCATCGAACGCGCAGATCGATCCGCCACCCGCAGCGACCGTATGGATTCGCATCATCGGCGCACGCAATCGCACACCAGCGACTTCGGTGACGAATGCGCGCTCGTATTCGCCGGCCCAATGCGTCACGTCGGTCGACGTGCCTCCCATGTCGAAGCCGATGATCTTGTTAAAGCCTGCCAGGCGCGACACCTCGACCGCGCCGACGATGCCTCCCGCCGGTCCCGACAGGATGGCGTCCTTGCCCTGAAACAAATGCGCGTCGGTCAAGCCTCCGGAGCTTTGCATGAATTGCAATCGCGTGCGACCGCCGGCACTCCCAAGATCGCGCTCGACCTCGTCGACGTAGCGGCGCAGGATCGGCGACAGATACGCATCGACGATCGTCGTGTCGCCGCGCGAGACGAGCTTCATCAAAGGCGATACAACGTGCGACACCGAGACTTGTGTGAAACCGATGTCGCGCGC
>DATLOI010000031.1:0-18629 GCA_035536295.1 Casimicrobiaceae bacterium | reverse complement strand
CGCAAGCTCGACGCGGTCGCGTTCCGTACAAGAGCAGTCCCGATGCGATGACCGATGTGCTCGGGGGCCGCGCGCAATTCATCGTCGTCGACCTCGCGTCGAGCCAGCCGCACCTCAAATCGGGCCGTCTTCGCGCGCTCGCGGTGACGAGCTCCAAGCGCACGTCGCTCGCGTCCAACCTGCCCACCGTCGAGGAAACGCTCGGCATCAAGGATTTCGATCTTGCCGCGTGGACGGGCCTGTTCGGTCCCGCCAATCTGCCGAAGGACATCGTCGACAAGTTGAGCGCGGCGATGCAGAAGATCCTCAATCGTCCGGACATGCGCGAGAGGATGTTGGGCAACTTCATCGAGCCCACACCTTCGGACCCTGCGACGTTCGGCGCGATGGTTAGAAAACAGCTCGACGTGTGGGGCGAGAAGGTCAGGGCTGCCGGCATCCAGCCCGAGTGAGTGAGCCCGTCGATGAGCGACGCGCTCGACCTTCGCGCGAAGGTTGCGCTCGGCACCGGCGCAAGCCGCGGCATCGGCGAGGCGATCGCCAGGACGCTCGCGGCGCACGGCGCGCACGTGATCGTCAGTAGCCGCAAGGCGGACGCATGCGCGCGCGTCGTGAACGACATCGAGAAGGCCGGCGGCCGTGCGGAGGCAATGGCGTGTCACATCGGCGAGCCCGCACAGATCACCGAGGTGATGAGCCGCGTCGAGACGTCGCGCGGTCGTCTCGACATCCTCGTCAATAACGCGGCGACCAATCCGTATTTCGGACCGGTCGTCGATGCGGACGTGGGCGCGTTCCAGAAGACCGTGGACGTGAACATCCGTGGGTTCTTCGTCGCAAGCTGTGCCGCCGCGAAGCTGATGCAGAAGAACAGCGGCGGCTCCATTGTCAACATCGCGTCGATCAGCGGCGTCGTTCCCGGCCCTCCCGACCAGGGGGTGTACTCGATCACCGAGGCCGGTTGTCGGCATGACCAAGGTGTTCGCGGCGGAATGCGCGTCGATGGGGGTTCGCGTGAACGCCGTACTTCCGGGCATCACGGAAACGAAGTTCACCACCGCGCTGGTGGAGGACGAGGCGCTGCTCGGCCACTACCTCGAGCACGTCCCGCTGAATCGCGTCGCGCAGCCTACCGAGATTGCAGGTGCCGTGCTCTATTTCGTATCGCCCGCGGCAAGCTACACCACGCGGGTCTGCCTGCCGGTCGACGGCGGCTATCTCGTCAAGTAGTGGCATGCTGAAGCCATGATGCTGAACGAAGCCGCGCTGACAAACTACTTGCACGAGCACGTGCCCGAGATTCGCGGGCCCGTTGCGATCGAGCCGTTGAGCGGCGGGCAGTCGAATCCGACGTTTCGACTGCGCGCCGGCGAGCGATTCTATGTGCTGCGCAAGCAGCCGGAAGGGGAGCTTCTCCCCTCGGCGCACGCAGTCGATCGCGAGTACCGTGTGATCACCGCGCTCGGACGAACCGACGTTCCGGTTCCGCGCACTTACTGCTATTGCGATGATCGCGGCGTCGTCGGCACGCCGTTCTTCGTGATGGCGTTCGCCGACGGTCGCCATTTCTGGGATCCCGCACTACCCGAGCTCGACGCGGATGCTCGGACCGCGCTGTGGGATGACATCAATTCCGTGATCGCGCGATTGCACACCGTCGACTATGCCGCGATCGGGCTCGGCGATTACGGCAAGCCGGGCAACTACTTCGAGCGCCAGATCGGCCGGTGGACCAAGCAGTACCGCGCGTCGCAGACGGAGAACATCGATGCGATGGACCGTCTGATCGAGTGGCTGCCGCGCAACATCATCACCGACGATGCGAGCTCGATCGTGCACGGCGACTTTCGGCTCGACAACCTGATCATTCACCGCACCGAGCCGCGCGTGATCGCCGTTCTCGACTGGGAATTGTCGACGCTCGGCCATCCGCTCGCGGATTTCTCCTATCACGTGATGGTGTGGCGGCTGACGCAGGAGCAGTTTCGCGGCATGGCCGGCAAGGACTTCGCGGCGCTGCGCATCCCGACCGAGCGCGAGTACGTGGAGCGCTACTGCGCGCGGACCGGACGACCGGGCATCGATCCGCACGATTGGGAGTTCTGCGTCGTGTTCAGCATGTTTCGTCTCGCCGCCATCATGCAAGGCATCGCCAAGCGTGTGCTGACCGGAACGTCGACGGACGCCGGCGCTGCGGATGTCGGACGGCGCGCAGGAGCGATCGCCGACATCGCCTGGCAACAGGTCGAGTCGATCGGAGGCTAGCCATCGATCCGCGCACGCCCGTTCTAGTGGGCATAGGCGTCGCCACGCAGCGCGAAGAAGATCCGGCACGCGCGATGGAGCCGATCGATCTCATGCTGGCGGCGGTGCGCAACGCCGGTGTGGATGCATTGCCGGAGCCGGCGTCGTTGCTGGCAGGCGTCGGCCGCATCGGCGTACCGAAAGGCCGCTGGCGCTACCAGAATCCTGGCGGCGAGATCGCACGTGCGATCGGCGCCGAGCGTGCTGTGTCGCTGCTCGCATCGGTGGGCGTTCTGCAACAGACGCTGATCGGTGACGCGTGTCGGGCGATTGCCGAAGGCGAAGCCGACGCGACGCTGGTCGTCGGCGGCGATGCGGGGCATCGCATCCTGCGCTCGCAGATCAACGGCGTGAGGGCGGAAGAGCGCCAGCAGGACGACGCGCCCCAGATCTCGTTGTCGCCGAAGGACGAGCTTCGTCATCAAGCCGAGCTGAGGGTCGGGATGAAGATGCCGGTGGGGTTGTACGCGATCATGGAGAGCGCGTACCGCGCGCAAAACGGGTGGTCGGTCGACGACCACCGCGACCGCCTCGCGCGCATGTACAGCCGCTTCTCCGAGGTTGCTGTCGACAACCCGTCGGCGTGGAACCGCAAGCGCATCGCTCCGGAGACGTGTAAGGAAACGCCTGCATCGGGTTGCGTTCCGATGCGTTGCGAATCGAAACCTACGCTGCCGAGCTTGGAATGCCGTTGACGCTCGACCTCACCGTCACCGGCTCGATGGCGTTTGCCGGCGGTCCCTACAACAACTATGTGCTCCAGGCCACGTGTCGCATGGGGCAGCTGCTACGCGAGGGACGCGGGCGTAATGGTCTCGTGTCGTCGGTTTCCGGCGTGCTCACAAAGCAGGGCTTCGGCTTGTGGTCGCGCGATCCCGGGCGCAACGGCTTCGTGCTCCGCGACGTTTCCGACGAGGTCGCGCGCACGATGGTCACGCGGCCGGTGGTGGACTCGGCCAGCGGCAGCGGGGTGATTGCCGGCTACACGGTGGTCTACGAGCGCGGCAAGCCCCCGCGCGGCGTTGCGATCGTCGACGTGGACGGCGGACGCGCAGTCGTGCAATCAGAGGAGCCTGCGCTCATCGCACGAATGGAATCGGCCGAGCTGTGCGGAACCTCCGTGCGTCTTGTCGACAATCATTCGTTCACGATGTGAGCGCAGGCGGGCGGCTTCCTGGCGCTCCGGAGCCGACCCGCTTCTGGCCCGGCGCCGACGGCATCACGCTCGCCGGCGATGAATGCGGCAATCCGAGCGGCCCGCTGGTGATCCTGCAGCACGGCGGCGGACAGACTCGCCACGCATGGAAGAACGTGGGTGCGAAGCTTGGCAGCGCCGGCTTCCGCGTGATTGCGTTCGACGCGCGCGGCCACGGCGACTCGGATTGGGCCCGCGACGGCCGCTACGGCCAGGACGCGATGATCAACGACCTCGTGTGCCTTCTACGCGAGCTCGGCAACCCGCGGGCTGCGCTCGTCGGCGCTTCGATGGGCGGCGGCACGAGCCTCGTCGCGATCGGTGAAGACCGTGTCGACGCGACCGCGCTGGTCATGGTCGACATCGCGCCTCGCGTCGAGCGCGACGGCGTTGCGAGGATCCGGGCCTTCATGCATCGCAAGCCCGAAGGGTTCGTCGATCTTGAAGAGGCGGCCGACGCGATCGCCGGCTATCAGCCGCATCGCGCGCGTCCGCGAAACCTCGCGGGCCTCGCCAAGAATCTGCGACTCGGCGAAGACGGCAGGTACCGGTGGCACTGGGACCCGTTGTTTCTGGCTCGCGAGATCGACGTGCGCAAGCGCCAACAACGCTTCGAGGCGTGTGCTGCGCGGCTGCGCCTGCCGGTGCTCCTCGTTCGCGGCGGATTGTCGGATGTGCTGACCGAGGCGGGTGCGCGCGAATTTCTAGCGCTGTGTCCGCACAGCGAATACGTGAGCGTGGGCAGCGCCGGCCACATGATCGCGGGGGACCGCAACGACGCGTTCGGCGAAGCGGTGATCGACTTCCTCGCGCGCGCGGTGCCGGTCGGCAGCGAGCCCGTCTATCCCCCGCACGCACCGCGCCCGCATCGCGAGGGACCGGAGGGCGACCTCACCGACATTCCGTGAGTCATCCGAGCGCCACGACCTTGTCACGGACCAGGCGGTCGATCTCTGCCTGCGCATAGCCTGCAGCTCGCAGTGCGTCCGCGCTTTGCTCGCCGAGCTTCGGCGGCGCATTGCGCGAGCCGGGGCGCTCCCCGTCGACGCGGACGGCAGGCGCCACACCCTTGAGCGACGCGTCGTAGTCGAACACCATGCCGGACTCCCGTGTATGCGGGTGCGCGGACAGCTCGCCCAGCGTGTTCACCGGCGAGCACGGGATGCCTGCGGCGTCGAGCTCGCGCAGCCACTGCTCGCGCGGACGGCTGCGCAGGAGATCCTGCACGCGGCTGACGCATTCGGTTCGATTGCGGACGCGGTCCGCGCCGGTGCGAAACTGCGCGAGGTTCGCGAGGTCGGGCGCGCCGGCGACCTGGCAGAACGCCTGCCACAACGAGTCGTTCGCGACGCCGAGGATCAGCGGAAGATCGGCCGTCTCGAAGGCTTGATACGGACACAGCGATTCGTGCCCCGATCCAAGTCGCGCCGGTTCCGTGCCGCGTTGCCAATACGCTTGCAGGAAGTAGCCGAGGAACGCGACGGCGGTGTCGAAAAGCGACGCTTCGACCTTGACGCCTTCCCCGGTGCGCTTGCATTGCAGCAGCCCGCCGAGGATGCCGATGACCGCGTGCAGTCCCGTGCCCTGGTCGACGGGGGAGAACGGGCTGCGCACGGGATTGCCGCCGGGCTCGCCGGTGATCGACAGCATTCCAGTGAAGGCCTGCAGAATGACGTCGTAGCCTTTGCCTTCGCGCATCGGCCCCACGGAGCCATAGCCCGAGATGCTGCAATAGACGATGCGCGGATTGACGCCCTTCAAGTCCTCGTAGCCCACGCCGAGACGATCCGCCACGCCGGGGCTGAAGCTTTCGACGGCCACGTCGGAAACTTTGGCCAGCCGCCTAGCGGCCTCGAGCCCCGCCGGGGTCTTGAGATCGATCGCAAGGCTCTGCTTGTTGCGATTGACGCTCAAAAAAACGGTGCCGACACCATCGTCGAACGGCGGCCAGTGGCGCGTGTCGTCGCCGGTGCCGAGCGGCTCGACCTTGATCACCTCGGCGCCGAGGTCGGCGAGGTATTGCGTGCACAAAGGTCCTGCCAGGATCTTCGTGAAGTCGATGACCCGAACGCCTTGCAGCGGCGCGAAGGTACTCATTTTCGATCTCCTCGCGGGGCGAATTTTCGCAGGCGGGAACTCGCGTCTACGGTCGGACCATAGCGCATTGACCGTGCGCCGCATTCCACACTACCATGGTTCAGCCGGTGCTTCACTTGCGCCTCGTTAGGAGGATGAAGAGTTGGCCGCGAGGTTGCGCTCGTTTCCGGAAGCGAGGTCGTCCGAGAGGCTCGCCGACCGGCTGCGGCGAAACATTCTCCGCGGCCAATTCGTACCGGGTGAGCCATTGCCCACTGAACGCGACCTTGCGACGGAGACGCGGCTCGGCCGCGGGTCGATCCGCGAGGCGTTGCGCATCCTCGAGGCGCAGGGGCTCGTGCAGACGCATGCGGGGCGCCATGGCGGCTCGGTTGTGAGCCAGCCTAGTGATCAACTGCTCGAGCAGCAGATCGACTCCTACGCCAGGACGCGCGGCCTTTCGCTGCAGGCGCTCGTCGATGTGCGTGCGGCGATCGAGCCGATGGTCGCGCAGCTCGCGGCCGCGTATCGAACCGAAGACGATCTCGCGTCGCTTCACCGTGTGGCTGACCGGCTCGACGACGCTGCGGCAGCGGATGTTAGTCGCTTTCTGAGAGAGAACGTCAAGTGGCATCACGCGCTCGCAGCGGCGAGCCACAACGACCTGTTGCGCACGTTCGCGACGTCGATCTCGAGCCTGATGTACGAGGCTTCGCGCATCAGGAACTTCGCGACCGCGGACGTTCGCGCCGTCGTCAGCAAATCGCATCGGCGCATCCTGGCGGCGATCGAGCGGCGCGATGCGGCGGCAGCGCGGCGCCGCACCGAACGCGACATCGCGTCGTACGCCAAATATCTCGCGGCTGCCCTCCGATCGTCGCGGGGAGGACGCGATGCGTGAGACGCGGATGGAATTGCATTGGGGACGTCTCATGCGCTGCTACGTCGAGCGCCCGCCGACGCTCGATGCAGTGTTCAGGGCGGCGGTCGCCGCGGATGCAGACGCGGAGGCTGTTGTCGACGGGTCGACGCGGCTGACCTATCGGGAACTCGACCTACGCGTCGAACGTCTCGCGTGCGGTCGCGATGGCGGAGGGCTACGCTGCGGCCACCGACAGCCTGGCGGTCGCCGTACTGGGGGCCGCGCGGCCCGGCGACGGCCAACGCGCTGCACGGTGCGACGTACGCGCAGCGCAGCGGGTCGCGCGTACTGCTCGTTTTCGGCTAACTATCGATCGCGCCCGCATCGCCCGATGCGTACGGACCCGACACGAAGGCGTTCGACGCGGTCGGCGTGTTGAGGGCAGCGGGCTTGCCGACGTTCATGGCCACCGATTCGACGACTGCGCGGCGCACGCTCGTGCAGGCCATGTCCGCCACGCGCGGCGGCGCGGTTGCGTTGATTCTGCCAACGAACGTTCAGATGGGCACGATCGACGTTCGCGCGACCGATCCGGGTGTTCTCGCCGATTCAAAGCGCGCGCACAAGCCTGCACGCGCTGCGGCGATCGACATTGCAGCCGCGCTTCTCGCGCGAGCCGCAGACCACTGCTGTTTCCTTCAGGGGAACGACATGCCGGTGACGCGCTCGATGTTTCCGGACGTCGACTTCGCGCCGGTGGCCGAGGCGTTCGGCTTCCAGGCTGCGACGTGCGCACGCTCGACGAGCTGCGCAAGCTCGCGCCGCTGCTGGCCGAGCCGGACGGTCTCACGCTGTCGACGGTAGGGCCCGCGCAGGTCGAGGTTTGATCGCGCCCGCAGGTATCGGCACCGCGCTGAACTATGGACTCGATCGCGTGCGGTTTCTCGCGCCAGTGCCGGCGGGAAGCCGCGTGCGTACGCGCGTAAAGCTCGTGGGTGTCGAGCGCAAGGGCGGCGGGCGTACGC
The DNA here is from genome assembly GCA_035536295.1 of Casimicrobiaceae bacterium. Taxonomy (GTDB): domain Bacteria; phylum Pseudomonadota; class Gammaproteobacteria; order Burkholderiales; family Casimicrobiaceae; genus VBCG01. Next base: position 11,167 of record DATLOI010000031.1, on the reverse strand, counting down.
TCGTCACGACCGAGAACACGGTCGACATCGAGGGCGAGGGCAAGCCTGCGTTGATCGCCACGGCGCTCACGATGGTGGTGTCATGAGCACGCATGGCCGCTGCGAACTGCGAATGTCAGGCCAAGCGTAGACGATCACCCACTCCGGCTTGCTGTTGACCGAAAGAACAGACGATAGCCCGGGCAGACCGCGATTCACGCGGCCGCCCCGAGATACGCGCGCTTCACGATCGGATCCTGCGCCAGTTCACTCGCTGCACCGTGACCGACGATGCGGCCGTTCTCCATCAGGTAAGCGCGGTCGCTGATCGCGAGGCTTTGCCGGGCGTTCTGCTCGACGAGCAATACGCCGACGCCGCTCGCGCGTACTTGCGTCAGCGCCAAGAACAGTTCTCGGCAAACGCGGGGCGCGAGCCCGAGCGACGGCTCATCGAGGAGCAGAATGATTGGCGACGACATCAACGCACGCCCAAGCGCGACCATCTGTTGCTCGCCGCCGCTCATCGTGCGCACGGCTTGCTTCAGGCGTTCCCCGAGACGCGGAAACAAGTCGAGCACGCGATCGAGGTTCTGCGTCTCGTGCGCGCGACCGCGACGCGGAAAGGCGCCAAGCAGCAGATTCTCGCGCACGGTGAGGTCGACGAACACGCCGCGTCCCTCAGGCACCAGCGCAAGACCGGCTTCGACGACTTCATGTGGCGCAAGGCGCGTCAATTCCGTGCCGGCCAGCGTGATCCGGGCGCCTTCGTGGAACCGGATCATTGCGCCCAGCGCCTTCAACAGTGTCGATTTGCCGGCGCCATTGGCACCGAGCATGACGACGATCTCTCGAGCGCGAACTTCGAGCGCAACGGAGTCGAGGGCCAGATGATGGCCGTACGACACCGACAGGTCACGAACGTCAAGCACGCGCGTGCGCTTCGACTGTCGCTGCGTCGTCCTCGTCGCCCAGGTAAGCGCGCACGACTTCGGCATCCTCGAGGACGGCAGCGGTCGGCCCGTCGGCGATCTTGCGCCCGGCGTTCAACACGATGCAACGACGACACAGCGAATGCACGGCGTACATCACATGCTCGACGAGGATCAGCGTTATGCCCTCGTCGGCGAGCGAGCGCACGAGCGCGATGCCGGCGGCAAGCTCGGTCGGATTGAGTCCGGCGAGCCATTCGTCGAGCAACAGCAGCGACGGTGATAGTGCGAGCGCGCGAGCGAGCTCGAGGCGTTTGCGATCGATCGCGTTCAGCTCGTCGGCCTGCACGAAACCTTTTCCACTCAGGCCAATGCGATCCAGGAGCTGCTCGGCACGTCCTCTCGCTGAACGCCCAACGGCGCCGGCGGGGTGAAAAGCAAGTCCCGCTTCGACATTCTCGTTACACGCCATGCCGTCGAGTACGCGAGCGAGTTGAAACGTGCGCGCAATCCCCAATCGGGCGATACGGTGTGCGGGCAGCGCACATAACTCTTGTCCGCGAAACAAAATCGAGCCGCGGTCCGCTGCAAGTGCACCGGAAATCAGGTTAAGCGCGGTGGTCTTGCCCGAGCCGTTCGGTCCGACGAGAGCAACAATCTCGCCCGGCTCGATTGAGAACGAAAGCGCGTTGACTGCGACGAGCCCGCCGAATGCGCGCGTGAGATCCTCGACGACGAGCAGCGGACGGTTCATTGATTTGCAGCGAGAGGGAGTGCGCGGCGATTGCTACGTCGCCGCAGTTGATCGATTCGGCCGGTCACGCCGTTCGGCAAAAAATAGACGATCAGCAGGAACGTCACGCCGAGCAGGATTGAAAATGTGTTGGGAAAGCGCGCGGCAAGGACTTCGAACAGGATCACCATCGGTACTACGCCGGCCAGTGGCCCCAGGAGTCGAGTGGCGCCGCCGAGAAGCGCCATGATGACCACTTCGAACGAAATCGTCGGATTGAAGGCGATCGCCGGGTCGAGATACGTCCAGCGCGGCGCGACGATGGCGCCGGTCAGCGCGATCACGCCCGCGGAGATTGCAAGGAGAACCTGCTTCGTAAGCGCGGTATTGATGCCGACATGTCGCGCAACCATCTCGTCGGCCCCGATGACGCGCAACGCAAGTCCCAATCGCGAGCGACGGATGAACCAGCCCGCCAACAGCGTCAGCGCCAGCAACGCGAGAAGCTGCAAATAAATCTGGCGCTGCGAGATATCGAGAAACACATAGCGACCGATCGAACGCGCGACGTTGACTTCGTACCAGGTAACGAGCTGCTTGACGAGCTCGGTTAGTCCGAAGGTGAAGATGACGAAATGCACGCCCGAGAGTCGCAACGTGGCAAAGCCGATCAGCAGCGCCAGCGCGATGCTGATCGCAAACGCGACGATGAGAACCACAGGCCAGGAGAGCGCCTCGCCGAGGACGGCAACGGTATAAGCGCCGACGCCGAAAAAGGCGACCGTTGCGAGCGAGATCAGGCGCGTCGGTCCCGAGAACATCGCCCATGCGGTCGCCATCACCGCAAACTGCAATAGGTTGATGCCGAACGATATGGCATAGTCGCCGGCGACCCAGGGAACGATCGCCGCCACTGCGATCGCAAGGCACGCGGCGATGGCGATCGTGCCCCGCCGCATCAGCGCGCTTCCCGACGCCCGAACAATCCGTTCGGCCGAAAGAACAATACCAGCAGAAACAGCGCGTAGTTCGCGGCGAGCGTCAATCCTGGATCGACGAAGCGCGCGACGAGCGTTTCTGCATACCCAAGCATGAAGCCGGCGATCAGACAACCGAGTAGATTGCCAACGCCGCCCATGACGACGACAACGAGCGCCTTCATCGTGAACACCACGCCCATCGCCGCAGAGAAGGGCAGGAACATGCTGATCAGCGCGCCGCCTGCACCGACGAGCGCCCCGCCGAAGCCGAATGCGAGAGCGCTCACCGATCGCACATCGATTGCAACGAGTGGCGCAAATTGAGGTGCCACTGCAACAGCGCGAATGGCGGTCCCGATTCGCGTGCGCGTCAACATCAGATACAAAGCAAGCCCGACGACTAGGGCGAATGCAAGCGCGAGCAATCGATTTGCCGCAACCTTCGCCCCGAGAACATCGATCGGAAGCGAGAGAAACTCGTAGCTGTAGTAGCCGCCGCCGAACGCGGCAAGCATCACGCCCTGGACCACGAACAGCAGACCGAACGTCGCGAGAATGCTGTCGACTTCGAGCCCGGGACCCGCGCCCGTACGCCGCACGAGGGGGATCAGCAGCACCTGGTAAACGAGCCAGCTCACGATGAATCCGGCTGGAATGGCCGCGGCCAATGCTGCGATCGGCGACAGCGCGAGCTTCGCGACGATCGCGTATGCGAAGAACGCAGAGGCGATCAACAATTCGCCATACGCGAGGTTCATGATGCGCGCGACGCCGTATTGCAACGTCAGCCCCATCGCCACGAGCGCGTACATGCCGCCGAGCACCAGTCCGGCGATCGCAAGCTCAGCCATAGGACCCCGAATGCGCAGCGCGCGTGCGCACGCGAAAGGCGTGACGCAGCGTTACTTCCAGGCCGCTTTCGGAACGACGGCCTTGCGTGCACCCGCGCGATTCGCGGGCGCGACGGCGTAGAACTCTCCGCCTTGCCACTGGCCGACCAGCCAGTTGTTCTCGTACACCTGCGTGCGCAGATCCATCGGCCCGACGATCGTATCGTACGGGCGCTTCTTGAGTTCGCTGATGATCGCAGCACGGTCGACGCGACCGACACTTTCGACCGCCTGCTGGAACGCTTGCAGTCCCGCGTAGGTCACCGCGCTTGCCCACCGATCAGGCTCCTTGCCGAACGCGGTGATATGGCGATGGAAGTAATCGCGCACGGGCGCGCTGTCGAAATTGACGCCGCCGATTCCCATGACGCCATCGACGTTGTCCTTGAAGCGACTCTTGAACACCGGAAACGCCGTGCCGACGCCGGTGTAGAACACCTTCGGGTTGAACCCGCTGACGCGCGCCTGGTCGGTTAGCGTCAACGTATCCGGCGGATAGGAAAACGCGATGAAGACTTCGGGATTGAGCGCCTTGATCTCGTTTAGAAGCGGCGTCATGTCCTGCGTGCCGAGCGGATAGCTCTTGTCGTAAACGAGCGTGAAGCCCTGTTTCGCAGCCGCTTTGCGCGCCGCGCCGGCGAGATCGATGCCGAATCCATCGGCGACGCTGACCATCGCAACGCGGTCGCCGATCACGCCGCCCTTGCGCAGCGTTTCGAGTTGCGCCATCAACCCCTCCGCATACGATGCGCTCGTGCTCAGGAGGAAGAATGCGTTGGGCCAGCGTTTCGCGAGCTCGGTTGCGCGGTCGGTGACCGCCGTGAAGGCGAGATGCGGGTAGCCGTGCTTGTTGAACGTAGGTCCGACGGCCAGATTCAACGCCGTTCCCCACGGCGGCAGAACGAAGTCCACCTTGTCCTGCGTAATCAGCCGCTCGACGGCACGCACCGCTTCCTCGGAGTTCGACCGATCGTCGTACTCGATGACTTCGATTGGCACGCGCTTCCCCGCCGATTTCAGCAGAATGCCACCGGCGGCGTTGACTTCCTTCACCCACAGCTCGTAGTTTGGCAGCGTCGTCGTGGCAGCGCCGCCGGCGTTCGGGCCGGTTTTCGACTGCACCCAACCGACGCGCACCTTGTCTTGCGATAGCGCGGGCGATGCGGCGGCCAGCGTGAGCGCGAAAGTGCCGGCGAGCAGCGAAAGTCGATTGCGTCGATGGTTCATGCGTTCTCCTGGCTTAGCGGATCGCGGTGTGGTCGCGGGCTGCGGCAGCGTTCAGCATACAAGACGGCGGGGAAACAGTTGCGGTCTGCCTGCGTCCAATGTGTCGCAGGGCGAGCGGGCTTGCTCGATTGTTTCGCCGCGAACGGCTTGCCAGCGCGGACCACGATTGCCGCGCCCTCGCAATCCGCGCCCGGCCCACCGGCTGGTCTTATTTCACTGGCGTCGCTATCCTCGCAGCACACGGATCAACGCAGACGAGAACGTGCCTGACTTCCTATCGACTGAGGCGTCACCGCCAGAGAGCGGCGACGACAACCGCCGTTTCCTGATCGGCCTGGCGCGCGCTTTCGGCGGCGCGATCATCTTTGCACTGCCGCTGATGATGACGATGGAGATGTGGCAACTGGGTTTTTACGTCAACCCATTTCGCCTAACGTTGTTCCTGATCCTGATCATCCCGGTTTTGACCGCGCTTTCGTACTACGCGGGCTTCGAGCCGACGTTCAGCTTGCGGCGCGATGCGGTCGACGCGTTTGTCGCGATCGCGGTCGGTTTCGTTGCGGGCACGGTATGTCTGCTCTTGCTGAACATCATTCATTTCGATATGACCCTCGACGAATTTATCGGTAAAGTTTCCTTGCAGGCGATTCCGGGCAGCATCGGTGCGATGCTGGCGCAGGATCAGTTCGGAGTGAAGGATGAAAACGATAAGAAAAAAGACGCCGGCTTCGCCGGTCATCTGTTCCTGATGGGAGCTGGCGCCCTATTCCTCGCGTTCAACGTCGCGCCGACCGAAGAGATGATCCTGCTCGCGTACATCATGACCGAGTGGCACGCGATCGCGCTGGCGCTCGCATCGCTGGTGATCATGCACGCGTTCGTTTATTCGATCGAGTTTCGGGGGCAGGCGTCGGTGTCGGAGAACGCTTCGTTCTGGAGCATCTTTTTTCGCTTCACCGTCAACGGTTATGCGCTTGCGCTGCTGATCAGCTTGTACGTGCTGTGGACGTTTGGCCGAGCCGACCACGCCACGCTCGAGTCGATCGTGCAGATGACCGTCGTGCTGGGCTTTCCCGCTGCCATCGGGGCCGCGGCTGCGCGGCTAGTCCTTTAATGCCAAACGAGAGCTCGAAGCCGCAGCAGGTAGGCGCGCAAACCGACGAGCCACCGCTCGCCGAATGGATCGTCGCAGCGATCGGATTTGTGCTGGTGATCGCTGCGATCGGATTTCTACTGTATCGCGCGCTTGCGGGGAGCAACTCGCCGCCGATGATCGCGGTTCATCAACAATCGGTGATCGCCACGCCGAGCGGCTACCTGGTCGAGATTCGAGTCATCAACAGCGGCGGCATGACGGCTGCCGAGGTTTTAGTCGAAGGCGAGCTGAAGAACGGTGCTGAAACCATCGAAACCAGCGAAGCCACGATCGATTACGTTCCTGCACGCTCGGAGAAGCGCGGGGGACTCTACTTTAGCGCCGACCCGCGCCGGCATCAGCTGCAGATCAAGGCAAAGGGATATCGGCATCCGTGACGGCGGCGAATACGCAAATCAGCCAAGGCACAGCATAAGCAACGTGGTGATCGGCGTCATCTCGATAACGCGCACGCGCGGGATGACGCGATCGGGCGAACCCCAGAAGATGCGCACGCCTGCGCATCCCAAGGCGATGATCGATGCCAGGCCGGAAAGCGTCAGGAGCGAACAATACCCACACCGCCACAGGCACCGCATCGGGTCTAAGCAGCGACGAGAGCAGCGCGAACTCGCGACGAAGCCGGGGAGCGGATCACGTAAGCGATCATCAGAGCAGCGATACGTCGAAGTCCGCTATCCCATTCGTTCGGGCACGGGTCCAATCATCTCAGGCGGTCATCGCAGACGTGCATCCTGCGCGGCAGCTTTGCGACCGCATTCGATCCATACGTCCGGTGCGACGCGTCCTCATCACGGTTGCAATACTCTTGGCGGTGCCGATCGTGCTGCTCACGGGCGCGATCGCGATCGTGCAATCCGAGTGGGGGGAGCGCTGGGTCGAGGCGCGCTTCAGCGAACGCCTCGGACGCGAAGTGGAGATCGACGACGTGGACCTCGACCTCGGCTGGCCGCCCGCGGTCAATGTCGCGCGATTGCGCATCGGAAATCCTCCGTGGGCGCGTACGCCGAATCTCGTCGATGCCGAAGCCTTGCATGCGCGCGTCGAGGTGCCTCCCCTGTTTCGCGGCAAGGTCGTCATACCGTTCCTCAGTGCGCGCAAAGCAGTCGCGGGCCTCGAGATCGACGGACCGCGCGCCACCTGGCGCTTCGGCAGCGACGAGCAGCAGCCGAGCTCGATTCTGATTGCCCGCGTTCAGTTGGAGAACGGTGACATCGCCTTGCGAAACGAAGCGGAGAAAACGGCACTCGACATCGACGTGTCAGGGAGTTTGGGCCCAGAGGGAAAGCTCGAGCTGGTCGCACGCGGCAAGTTCCGTGACGAGGTCGCGAAAGCCTCTGCAACCATTCCGTCGCTCGAGCCTTCGACCGATACGCCAATCCGGCTCGTCGCGAAGGCGACGATAGGCAAGACGGAGATCGCGGCGCAAGGCAGCGTCGCATCGACGCTCGATTCGCTAGACCTGGACCTGCGTCTCGCCGGTCAGACGCTTACGGACCTGCGCAAGGTGTTCGGCATCAATCTTCCGGAGTCGCCGCCGTACAAGGTCGCGGGTCATCTGCGGCATTCGGGAAACGAATGGCGCTTCAGCGATTTCGATGGGAAGGTCGGCGATAGCGACGTACAGGGGAACGCCACCTATCGAACCGGTGGCAAGCGTCCGCTCTTTCAGGCGAACGTGAAATCGAAGGTTCTCGATCTGGACGATCTCGGTCCGCTCATCGGGGCACCGCCCAAGTCCGGTCCCGGTGAAACGGCGTCGGCGGCGCAGAAACGCAAGGCGGCGGAACGAGCGACGATGTCGCAAGTCCTCCCACGCGAGCGGTTCTCCACTGCACGCTGGAACGAGATGGACGTGGATGTCAGGCTGGATGCGAAGCGGGTGCTGAGGCCGAAGCAACTGCCGATCGATACGCTTTCGATGCATGCCGTTCTCAACGATTCGCAGTTGCGTCTGCAGCCGCTTACGTTCGGCGTCGCCGGCGGACGCGTGTCCGGCACCATCCTGCTCGACGGGCGTACGAAACCGGTCCGCGGCGACATGGAGATCGACGTGCAAGGGCTCGAGCTCGCGCGCCTGTTCCCCGAGTCGCAAGCCATGAAGGCGTCGCTGGGCACGCTCTACGGCCGGGCCAAGCTCAATGGTCGCGGCGAATCGGTTGCGGACCTGCTCGGGACGAGCAACGGCCCGATCACGCTCGCGGTGAATGAAGGCCAGGTGAGCTTGTTGCTCGTCGAGTTGCTCGGACTCGACCTCGCGGAGGCCGTGACATTGCTGGGCACGCGAAATCGACAGATACGTTTGCGTTGTGCGGTTGCCGACCTGACGGTGAAGGACGGGGTTGCAACGCCCCAGCCATTCGTCATCGACACGACGGATACCATCGTGACCGTGACCGGTCCCATCGATCTACGGCGCGAGCGTGTGGATCTCGTGTTCCATCCCGAGCCGAAGGACTGGAGCATCTTCGCGTTACGCTCTCCGATTCATCTGGAGGGTACGTTCAAGGATCCGGCGGTACGTCCGGAACCGGGGCCGATCATGGCGCGCGTCGCCGGCGCTGCGTTGCTGGCCGCCGTGAATCCGCTGCTCGCGCTGCTGCCGTTCATCGAGACCGGACCCGGCAAGGACAGCGATTGCGCGAAACTTTTGGCTCAGGTGCGTGCCAAGGGGGCGGTCAAGAAGCAATAACGTAGCGATGAAGAGTCCGTATGAGGTAGCTGGTGGGGGCCGCTGCTGCCTACTGCTCGATTGCTCTAGCGATCCTTCGCGCTGGATGATTTCATAGCGTGGTGTTCGGCGTCCATTAGACTCTGAAGACCTTGCGGAAGGACAGGCGCTTTGCGCTTAGACGAGCTAATGATGCGACGAGGCCGGCTGTGCATGCTTGCGTTGATGATCGCCGTGTTCGTCGGGTTGGTGGACGTCGCCGCGAATGTGGCGACTCCGGCGAAGCGCGCGCCCAGGACGGTCACGATCACGCTGGTGCACCTCAACGATGTCTACGAAATCGTGCCGGTCGAAGGTGGAAAGTCCGGCGGGTTGGCTCGCGTGGCCACCGTCATTCAGCAATTGCGGGCGGCGAATCGAGCGGTGCTGACAACGCTTGGCGGAGATTATTTGTCGCCGTCAGCGCTCGGTACCGCCAAAGTGGATGGGCAACCGCTGGCGGGGCGTCAAATGGTCGACGTTCTGAATGCGACCGGAATCGACTGGGCAACCTTCGGGAACCACGAATTCGACGTGTCGGAGTCAGCTTTTCGCGCGCATCTTAAACAGGCGAAGTTTCGCATCGTTTCCACGAACGTCACCGATGCCAACGGGCAGCCGTTTCCAGACGTGGCGACGTCGGTAATTGTTCCGGTAGTCGCCGGCGGACGAACCATCAAAATCGGCTTCATCGGCGTCACGCTCGATGTGAACCAGAAAAGTTGGGTGCGATATCGGGACGCGATCGCCTCCGCCACGACCGAAGTCGAAAAACTTCGCGGCAAGGCGGACGCTATCGTGGCGCTGACTCACCTGTCGCTTGCGCAGGATGTCGAGTTCGTCACGGCGGTCTCCGGTATCGATCTGGTGCTGGGCGGCCACGAGCACGAGAACTGGCTGATGTTCAGGGGACCGCGATTCACTCCCGTCATCAAGGCCGATGCCAACGCGCGATCGCTCGCGGTGGCGACGCTCACTTTCGGAGCGCGCGGCACACCCCCCGCGGTGTCGGTGCGTCTGCAGAGGATCGACGACACGATTCGCTCCAAAGCCTCGGTCGATGCCATTGCCCGCCGATGGGTCGAGCAAGGCTTCGAAGCGTTCCGGCGCGAAGGCTTTTCACCGGAAGCGACAGTGGCCATCAGCACCGAACCGCTGGATGGTCGCGAGTCCACCGTGCGCAACCGCGCAGGGCGACTCACCGACCTGATTGCGGCCGCGCTGGCGCACGAAGTCGGAACGGCCGACGTCGCGCTGTTCAATGGCGGTTCCGTTCGGATCGACGATGTTCTGCCGCCGGGACCAGTCACCGAGTACGACATCATCCGCGTTCTGCCGTTTGGCGGAAAAGTGGTGAAGGCAGTCTTCGACGGCGCGCTGCTGGCGCGCGTTCTCGACATGGGCGTGAACAACGAAGGCTTGGGCGGCTTTCTTCATCACTGGGGCACGCGAAGGGTGAACGGCGCTTGGCTCGTCCAGGGCAGAGCAATCGACCCCGCGGTCCGTTACACCGTCGCGCTACCCGATTTTCTGCTGTCAGGCGGTGAAACGAATCTAGGGTTTCTTACGCGTGCAAATCCGCAAGTTCACAACGTCGAGGAATTGCGCGACATCCGGCACGCGGTGATCGAGGCGCTGCGAAGAGAACAGCCGGGTAAGAAGTAGACGATTTGTGGCAGTGATCGATAGAGCCGGCCACGACTGTTGCGTAAACAGCTACGTGGTTGACGAAGCGCGTCGCAACCTCTTTGCAAAAGCGCCCGAGGCCATCGCCATCCTCGATCGATTGCTATCTCGTATGACTGTGGCAAAGGCGCAGCCAAGCGATCCCGCCCTGGAGGCGTCGCTGCCGTTGCCCGCCAAAGATCGACCTGTATTGGCAGCTGCCATTCGTCAAGGCTGTACCCTGTTGGTTACTGGCGACCGCACGCATTTCGGGGCGCCTTACGGCGGCACGGTTCATGGCGTTACCGTTCTTTCGCCGCGATCTTTGGCAGAAGCAATCTTGGAGTAGCGATCATTTCGCCGGACTTCCAACGGGTCAGACGCGAGTGAAGCTTGCGATTTGTCGAACGTTGCGGGCAGGGTTGACATTCACTTGGCGGCGAACGTCGCGAAAAGTTTTCTGGTTCTAAACTGGAATTTCTGCGGCGAGCAACCGCTCGCGGTGAATCGCCCCGGTTTCGTAGATGCCTCTGAGCCTAATAAATTGGGCGAAGCGGAGGTGTTCGAGGAGTTCGAAACGCTTACGAGGCGGGCGACGCGACGCCACCGAGATGGGGAAAGAGGCGCGGCGATCGGGTATTGAATCCCGCCTCAATCCGACAGCGGCGGGGCTGTCCAAGCCAGCGGTTATTGCCCGCCCGGGTCCTTTTGCAGGATCGCTCCCGGCGTCAGCGGGAGCGGCTTCGAGACGCGCACTGGTGGCGGGAAAATGAACAGGATGTTGGAGGCGATCGCATAGACGCGACCGTCGGGCCCGATCGCCGGCGGCGAAATCCCGCCGCCCACCCAATCGAATCTCTGTAGCTCCAGCTGGGCGTCGGCGTCCAACGTGATGAAA
>DATLOI010000030.1:0-2490 GCA_035536295.1 Casimicrobiaceae bacterium | reverse complement strand
GTTTCGCCCGGCCAACCGAAGCAATGGAAAAGTCGGCGGACTTGAAGAGTTACAGCGAGCTTGCGGCACGCAATACGCCGGTGGCGGCACCGGGACAACGCTTCGAGTACAACAGCGCGAACACGGAGGTCGCAAGCCGCGTGGTCGAGGTGGCGTCGGGGCGTTCGCTCGACGATTTTTTTCGCGAACGGATCTTTGTCCCGCTGCGAATGCTCGACACCGGTTTTAGCGTTCCCGTCGCCAAGCGTTCACGCATCGCGGAGATGACCAGCACCAATGCAGATGGCCGACTGATTGCATGGCCCACAGGCGCTGGCGCAGGTGATCGCATGCGACACTATTTCAGCGGTGCCGGCGGCCTGTATTCGACGGCCGGAGACTTTGCGCGCTTCTGCCAGATGCTTCTTGCCGGCGGTTCGCTCGGCGATGTCAGGCTCTTGCGCCGCGAATCGGTCGCGATGATGATGCGAAACCAGCTCGGCCACTTCGATCCGCCGGTCAGTCAATACGACGAAGGCTTCGGCTTGGGCGGCTTCGTGAACCTCGACTCTCCGACGCGTAAGCGCCCCGGCTCGGTGGGCGCATTCGGGTGGTCCGGCGCCGGAGGCACCTACTTCGTCGTCGACCGACGCGAACGCATGTTTGCAATCCTGATGACGCAGCATGTTGCGCAAGGCTTGGCACGCGATCCGCGCAAGCTGAGCTTTGCGTTCTACGATCTCGTCTATCGTTCGCTTTTGCATTGAGTACCAGATGATCCTCGTTGCCGGCTCGGCGAACCTCGATTTCGTGGTTCGCGCCGCTCACATTCCATCCGCCGGAGAGACCGTCCTCGGTCGCGACTTCACAACGCATCCGGGTGGCAAAGGGGCCAACCAGGCGATCGCCTGTGCGCGTGCGGGCGGTGTCGAGACCGCGATGCTCGTGGCCTTGGGAAGTGATGCATACGCGCCGCCGCTGGAAGCATCGCTCGGGTCAGCTGGTGTTTCGCTGCACATCGTTCGTGCGCAAGGGGAAGCAACCGGCACGGCGTTCATCTGCGTGTCCGACGAGGGAGAGAACGCGATCACCGTGGCGCCAGGCGCTAACGCGGCGTTGCGCGAATCGCATCTGCCATCGCTTCACGGCGTGACGCATTTATTGATGCAACTCGAAACGCCGATCGACACCGTGACCGCGTACGCGCGCGCTGCAAGAGCGCGCGGTGTCTCGGTCGTGCTCAATGCCGCACCGGCAGTACCTCTGCAGGCAGAGCTTCTTGCTCTCGTCGACGTGTTGGTGGTCAACGAGGGTGAGCTTGCGAGCGTTGCGGGACACGCCGGCGACATGACGCAATGCCTCGCGCGGCTCGATGTGCCGTGCATCGTCGTAACCCTCGGCGCACGCGGCTCGCTGGCGCGCTTGGGAGGCAAAACGATAAGGCAGGACGCTTTCAACGTCGTTCCTGTCGACACGACCGGAGCCGGCGACACGTTCTGTGGCGTGCTGGTGGCGGCGCTTTCACGCGGACTCGACCTCGGTGAGTCAATGCGGGAAGCAAGCGCTGCAAGTGCCCTCGCCTGCACGCGCCTCGGTGCGCAAACGAGCATTCCGACGCGCGCGGAAGTGCAAGCGTTGCTCGATCGATCATGAGCGCTTCCAAGAAAAGCCAGCCCGGCCCACGTGAGCGCGCACCGATCGCGCAATACGGCGAGTACGCGCTGCCGCACACAGTGGGTCAACATCTGCCCACGCCGGGCAAGGCGCCGGGCTGGCCGATGGCCAATATCGGCCAGTGGCGCATCGACGTGAACGCCGCCGTGCCGACATGGCTCGCCGAGATGAAAGTCTGGCGCGACGAGCACTTGATCCGCATGGGCTACGACGATGCGCAATATCGGCGCAAGGAGCTTCTCTGGTCGCAGCGTAACTTCGTGCATGTGCAGATGATGGTCGAGGATCGCTACTTCTACGATCCGATCGCGGGCATCTACACGGTCGATCGCTATCTCGACGATCTCGTGCGGCGTTTCGGTGGTGTGGACAGCGTGCTCATCTGGTACGTCTATCCGAACATCGGCATCGACGATCGCAACCAGACCGAGATGGCGCGCCATCTGCCCGGCGGTATACGAGGATTGAAAAGCGCTATCGATGCATTTCATCGGCGCGGCGTCAAAGTGTTCCTGCCGACGATGGCGTGGGACAACGGAACGCAGGCCGAAGGAATTCCGGACTGGGAAGCGGTAACGAGACTCGGCAAGGAAGTCGGTGCGGACGGCGTGAACGGCGACACCTACAACGGGGTGCCGCGCGCGTTTTTTCTTGCCGCTGAGAGGAACGAACACCCGCTGGTGTTTCAGCCCGAATCGGTGCCGTACGCTGACGAACAGTTGATGTGGAACAACCAGACCTGGGGCAAAACCTGGACCGAAGCCGTACCCGCTGTGGCCAAGCTCAAATGGCTCGAGCCGCGCCATATGATCAACATCGAAAACCGTTGGGCACGCG
>DATLOI010000029.1:0-3787 GCA_035536295.1 Casimicrobiaceae bacterium | reverse complement strand
GTCGATCGACGATGCGGCTGGCGACTGGACGAGGCGTTTCAACATCGTCGGCGCCGCGAAAAGCATTGCCCGCGGCCACGCGTTGATTAGCGACGCAACTTCGTGCGCGTCGAATCCTCCCGACTCCGGCACGACATTCACCGCACCGCGCGCGATATTCGGAACGACATAGAGTCCCGATCCGTGCGAGAGAGGTGCGGCGTGCACGATCGCATCACCGCGCGCGATCGGCTCGACGTCGGCAAGGAACGCCAGCGTCATCGCGAATAGATTCGCGTGCGTGAGGACGACACCCTTGGGCCGGCCGGTGGTGCCGCTCGTATAGAAAAGCCACGCGGCATCGTCGCTGCGGACTTCGACCGGCGCGGTGATAGGCTCCGCCGCGAGCATGCGGGTGTATTCCGCTCCATCGAAACGCACGATGCGCGCACGATGCGCGCTGCCTTCGACGCGCACCGCGTCCTCCCACCCGGCGTCGGCAAAGACGACGCTGGCGCCACTGTTGTCGAGGACGTAAAGCGCTTCGCGCGGATGCAGCTTCGCATTGACCGGCACGGCGACGCAACCCGCCCACCAACATGAAAGCATCGCTTCGATGTATGCGGGAACGTTGCTCGCGATCAGTAAAACGCGCGTACCAAGCTCATGGCCTTGCGAACGCAACGCGCCGCCGAGGCGCGACACGCGTCCCGCCAGGGTCGCGTAGTCGTGTAGAGGCTTGTCCCCGAGCGCGATCGCAGGCTGACGCGGCCACACGTGTGCGGAACGCGCCAGAAGCGACGCGAGATTGTGTGCGGAAGAAGACCGGCTCACGATAATCCAGTCTAGCAACTACAATGTTCGAAAGGCAAAGGAGAACGTTCGATGCAAGTCCCCACCACGATGCGCGCGATCGGCATGCAAGCGCCGGGTGCGCCCGACGTGCTCGAAATCGTCGAGGCAACTGTTCCCCGCGTGCGCGACGGTGAAGTGCTGATCGAAGTGGCGTACGCAGGCGTGAACCGGCCGGATTGCCTGCAACGCTCGGGCGCATATCCCCCTCCTCCCGATGCGAGCCCGATTCTCGGTCTCGAAGTCGCCGGACGCGTCGTCGCAAAAGGAAACGATGTCACGAGCTGGAAAGAAGGCGATGAAGTGTGCGCGCTCGTGCCAGGCGGCGGTTACGCTCGATACTGCGCGACGCCAGCCGCATGGTCCCTGCCGATTCCGAAGGGTGTCGCGTTGCGTGACTCCGCAGGACTGCCGGAGACGCACTTCACCGTCTGGAATAACCTCTTCGACCGCGCGCATCTGAAGTCCGGCGACTGGGTGCTAGTGCACGGCGGAACGAGCGGTATCGGACTGACTGCGATTCAGCTTGCGAAAGCTTTCGGCGCCAACGTGATCACGACCGCAGGGTCGCCTGACAAAGTCGCGTTCTGTCGCGAGATCGGCGCCGATCATGCGATCGATTACAAGTCGCAGGACTTCGTCGACGAAGTGGCCAACATGACGAGCAAGCGCGGCGTCGACATCATTCTCGACATGGTCGGCGGTGACTATCTGGTGCGCAATCTGAAGTCGCTCGCGCTCGAAGGCCGGTTGGTGCTCATCGCATTTCTCGGCGGTAGCCGCGCCGAGATCGATTTCCGGCACGTGATGATGCGGCGTCTGACGATCACCGGCTCGACGCTGCGTGCTTCACCCCCACAGCGCAAGGTTGAGCTCGCGAAGTCGCTCGAGGAGAACGTCTGGCCGCTCTACGCGCAAGGACAGATGCGCATCGTCACGCACGCCGTGTTTCCGCTCGAGGAGGCGAGCAAAGCACACGCCCTGATGGAATCGAGCCGGCACATCGGCAAGATTCTTCTCGATTTGACACGCTAGTACGTCGCGCGGCCCCCCGACAGATCAAAAACCGCGCCGGTCGAGAACGAGCACTCTTCGCTCGCGAGCCAGCACACGAGCGCAGCGATTTCGTCGACGGTCCCAAAGCGCCCGAGCGGAATTTTCGAGAGCATGAAGTCGATGTGCTGCTGCGTGATCTGATCGAAGATTGCGGTGCGCACCGCGGCTGGCGTGACGCAGTTGACGCGAATGCCGGTCTTCGCAAGCTCCTTGCCTAAACTTTTCGTAAGTCCGATCACGCCGGCTTTCGACGCGCTGTAAGCGCACGCGGTGGGATTGCCTTCCTTGCCCGCGATCGAAGCGATGTTGACGATGCGTCCGTAATCGCGACGTTGCATGATCGGCACGACCGCGCGATTGCAATAGAAGACACCGTTCAAATTGACGTCGATCACCTTGCGCCATTCACCGAGCGGGTACTCCCAGGTCATGTGATTGGCGCCCGCGACACCCGCCGAGCAGACCAGAACATCGATGCCGTCAAGCGCGCGCGCGGTCGTTTCCACAGCGGCTTGCACACTATCCGCGTTGGCGACGTCGACCTGCTCGATATGCGCGTAACCGTGCTCGCGCTGTGCCTTGCCAAGCGCCGCCTGGTCGCGGTCCCATAACGCAACCTTCGCACCGCTTTCCATCAATCGTTTCGCGATGGCAAGCCCGATGCCCGCCGCGCCGCCCGTGACCGCCGCCGTGCGGCCGTTGAAATCCAGCTTGTTCATGCGCTCGCTCCTCGCGGTTTACGCGACGAGCATAGCAGCGCTGATCACCCGAGGAAGCGCATGACGCTCACGGCGACGACGATGAGCGCTGTCAGTCCCACGACCGCAAGAATCGCGGTGAGCAAGTGCCGGGTCTCGCCCTGGAACACGATGAACTCGTCGGCAAGCTCCGCGAGTTGCACCGAAGATGCGAATGATTGCCGTTCGCCTTCGTCGGCGCGTTGGTCTTTTTCGAAAGGATCGATGTCATCGTCAAAATCGTGGCGTGCATCGCGTGGGGCTTGCGCGCCGGCGTTGGCAATGTCCACTGGAACAACGAACGTGAGATTGGTCACCGGCACACGTCGATGCCCGATGTTGTCCCAGTACTTTCCGGTGCGGCCGTTGCTCGCGCGATACGACACGCCGCGAGGACCTGCGACCGTACGCTCGCCCGCCTGCATGAAAATCTTGTGCGGCAGCCGTCCCGAGCGACCCAGATCGAGCAGCACACGAAACTCGCGCGGCCCGAGCGGAACGTCGACCTGAAATTCCGCCGGCGCGTTCGAGCTGCCGCTCTTCGTCTCCGGAACGTAAGTGAGCCGACCATTGATCTTGCCGTCCGCGCGGGTCAACAATCCGCCGCGCTCGCGAATGCGCACCATGCCGTTCAAGGTTTCCAGACGCCCGCCGCTCGCAAGCTCGACCGCTTCCCCGCGACTCAACGACACCTTGAGCACGAGAATCATCTCCGCGCCATCCTCGATGACCACGCGGGCCTTGTGCGGCTTCAGGCGGATCAGAGGCATTCGGGGCGCGGCGTCGACGTGCGGCGCAGTGAATGGTTGTTGAGGGGGCGACTCGAATTGAATTGCGCTCTTGCGCATTGCCTACCCACTTCCCCGGGCGCCGCGTTCTTCGAAGGCCTTACGCGCGGCTGCGTAGGCGGAGATGATTCTAATCGCTGCTTTCGAATCGCGGGGGACCTATTCGCGGGAGTGGGCGACGAACGGAGGTGGAGAGCGTCGAGCCACTTGACGACCGCACGGCGCCGCGATGTTGTTCCGAGCGTTGTTCACGCCGCTCCGCGCTGGTACCACCAAAAAGCAACGGCGCCCGCGGGCGCCGTTGCTGATGAAGCTATCAGGATAACGATGCGTTAGAACCGCCCAGCCGCGCTGCCCGGCGTGCGACAGCAGCGA
>DATLOI010000028.1:0-6052 GCA_035536295.1 Casimicrobiaceae bacterium | reverse complement strand
TGGGGTGCGACGGCTTTTGCCAGATATCCTGCTTCACCGGCAACGTCTAAGCGACGAGCCGCCGATCGGCGGCGATCGCAGGTAGGCTCGGATGAAGCGCGCAGCGCCTGTGATGACATGCAAGCGCCGCAGCATGCGGTGCAAACGCCTAACCGTGAATCGCAACGTCGGCCATGACGAGCACCGAAGATCGGGACGTAGCTTGCGTTGACGTTACGCCGGACGCAGCAATCGCGCGTCGAGCTCGGAACCGCTGGGTTACTCAGGACGCGGTAGCGTCCGCGACCGACGCAATCGACGATTGCTCGCTCCGCGCGGACGAGACAAATAGCTTAGCGACGGTGCTATCAGATATTCTGCGCAGCATGATCAGGGAGCGCGAGCAGCTCGAAACCACGATTCGCGGCCTCGAAGCGCAACGCCCGCTGCTGGGGGACGCCCTCGTCAACGCGGCCATCCGGCCGTTGCGCGAAAGGCTGTCTGCACTCGAATCCAACCACGCCGATGTATATCCGCCACAGGCGCTGAGGCAGGTCACGATTCTGTTCCTCGACGTCGTGGGATCGACCAGGCTCAGTCACAAGCTCGATCCGGAAGAGACGCATGCCATCATGGACGGCGCGCTGCAGCGCTTCGCCGTTGCAGTGACGGCGCACGGCGGCAAGATCCTCCAATACGCGGGCGACTCGATGCTAGCCGTGTTCGGCGGCGACGAGGCGAAGGAAGACGACGCCGACCGCGCGGTACGTTGTGGCCTCGCGCTACTTGAAGCGAGCCGAGAGCAGTCTGCTGTCGTGAGCACCACGTACCGCGACGCCGACTTCGACGTGCGGGTCGGCATCCACACGGGCGGTGTCCTGCTCGGCGGCGGCGTCGATGCGGAGCACAGCATTCGCGGCGATGCCGTGAACATCGCCGCCCGTATGGAGCAGTCGGCACCCGCAGGAGGACTGCGCATCAGCCACGCAACGTACGCCCAAGTGCGCGGCGTGTTCGACGTTGAGCCGCAGCCGCTCGAGGTCAAGGGCGTCGACGAGCCCGTCGTCACTTATCTTGTGCAACGCCTGAAACCGCGCGCGTTCCGCGTGCGCACACGCGGCATCGAAGGCGTCGAGACGCGGATGATCGGGCGCGAGGCCGAGCTCGAGCTGCTGCAGGAGGCATTTCGACGCGTGCTGAGCGAGAAGCGGTGCGTTTCCGTCACCATCGTAGGCGACGCCGGTTTGGGAAAGAGCCGGCTGCTGTACGAGTTCGAC
Source organism: Casimicrobiaceae bacterium (assembly GCA_035536295.1). Classification (GTDB taxonomy): domain Bacteria; phylum Pseudomonadota; class Gammaproteobacteria; order Burkholderiales; family Casimicrobiaceae; genus VBCG01. The sequence goes on along the minus strand of DATLOI010000028.1, from coordinate 4,796 downwards.
CAGTGGGCCGAGACACGTCCCGAGGAGTTCTACCAGTTCGAAGGGCGCGCGACACCGCAGACGGAGAAGCAGCCGTACGGCCTGCTGCGCGACATCGTTGCGCGTCGCGTTCAGATCGAGGATGGCGACACGCTCGACATTGCCAAGGCGAAACTCGAACGCGAGTTGATTCCGCTGTTCGCCCCAGTCGACGGCGACGAGCTCGCGCAGTCGCAGGTGCATGTGCTCGGCCATCTCATCGGCCTCGACTATTCGACCAGCCGACATGTGGCCGGCATCCTGGAGGACGGCCGGCAGATTCGCAATCGCGGGTTCCTCGCGGCGGCCCGCTTGCTGCGGCGGCTCTCGGGGCCGGACGGCAAGCCGGTGGTGCTCGAGCTGGAGGACCTGCACTGGGCTGACGATCCGTCGCTCGACTTCATCACGTATGTGGTTGAAGTCGACGCGGACATGCCGCTGCTGGTGGTTTCTCTGACGCGACCGATGCTCTTCGAGCGGCGCTCGCAGTGGCGCACCAACGACCCTACGCATCAGCGCATCGACCTGACGCCGCTCGACAAGGGCGTAAGTCGCCTGCTGGTGAACGAGCTTCTCAAGAAGCTTCCCGAGATCCCTCAGGCTTTGCGCGAACTGGTTGCCGGTGGGGCGGATGGCAACCCCTTCTATATGGAAGAGCTCGTTCGGATGCTGGTGGACCAGGGCGCGATCGACACGAAAGCCGAGCGGTGGACACTGCATACCGACAAGCTCATGAAGGTGCCGGTACCGGCTACGTTGACGGGCGTCCTGCAGGCGCGACTGGATGGGCTGCCCGCGGCTGAAAGATTGGCATTGCAGCAGGCCAGCGTGATTGGCACGGTGTACTGGGACCAGGCGTTGACCGCCATCGATGCCGCCTCGCCGCAAGTATTGCCCTCGCTCGTGGCACGCGAGCTCGCGGTGCCGCGCTCCGAGACCGCGCTGGAAGGCGCGCGCGAATACGCCTTCCCCCATCAGATTCTGCACCAGGTGACCTATGAAACGCTGCTCAAGCGCACGCGCAAGGCGCTGCATGCAAAGGTGGCAGATTGGCTGGCCGGTTTGAGTGGAACGCGCGCAGCAGACCTGCTTGCCGTTACCGCGGCACACTACGAGGAAGCCGATGACCTTCCGAAGGCCTGCAGTTTCTACGGCCGCGCCGTCGAGCACGCCCAGGCGCGATTCGCCAACGACGCCGTGCTGCGCTACTCCGCCATCGCTTTGCAGATGCTGCAGCGTTTGGATCAAGGCAGCCACCTGGAGCTTCGCTGGCGTTTGCTGGGTGCGCGTGCTGACGTTTTGTACACATCGAATCGGCATGACGAGTTGCGCGAGGTCTTCGAAGCGCAAACTCAGGTGGCCGACGCCAGCGGCAACGAGGCTTGGAAAGCGCTGGCTCTGTTGAGCGCGCTCAGGTTGTTCATGAACCAGTCGCGCTACGACGAAGCCGAGCCGCTCGTCCGTCGCGCGATGCAGCTGGGAGAACATGCGGGCGACGACCTGGTTCGCCTGCGCGCACTGCAGTCCATGGCTATGCTGCAGACTCGACGAGGAGACCTAGGCGCTGCGGAGGCGCTGGTCCATCGCGGCTTGGCCGAGTGTCGGGCCCGTGGCTTCGATGAGTTGGAAGTGATCTATCTGAACTCGCTGGCGGTCATCCTCGCACTGCGCGATGATCAGATTGAGACTGTCGCCTGTAACCAGGCAATGCTCTCGAGTGCGCGTCGTCGTGGCGACCTCGGCCAGGAGGCGACGGCGCTGCTGAATGTCGGTACGAGCTTTCTCGATCAGGGACGCCTCAGCGAAGCACATGAGCACTTGGCTGAAGGCTTGCGCCTGGCACGCGCTCTCGGTCATCAAAAGCACGAAGCGGGGACTCTGCAAGGTCTCGCGGAGGTTGCGCTGTTGGAGAACGACGATATCCAAGCGCTCGCGCTCGCGCGCTCCGCCCTCGATGTCGCGGCGAAGCTGAATCATCCCGGGCGGGAATTCGGCGCGCTGCGCGTCCTTGGAGCAGCCGAGCTCGCAGTCGGGCGATACGATGCGGCAATGGATGCGTTCGAGCGCGCCGCCGTGGCGGCTGCGCGCATATCGCGCAACATGACCTACGATGCCGTCGCCGGGCAGGCACGTGTGGCGCTCGCGCGCGGCGATCCTGCCGGCGCGCTTGACCGGATAGAGCCAATCGTCGCGCACATCGCTTCTGGCCAGACCCTGGACGGCGCCGAGGTGCCGCGCCTGATCCTGTGGACCTGCTATCGCGTGCTCGAGCGAAATCGCGATCCGCGGGCCGACGCAATCCTCGACGTCGCCTACTCCAATGTTCAGAAACAAGCTGCGTCGTTTCCCGATGACGGGCGACGTCAGGGATTCATCGAAAACATTGCGGAGCACCGCGACATCGTAGCGGCGTGGCAGACGCGCCATTCGATGACGTCACGTGTCGTGTCACCGGCTACGTGATCAATTGCACTTGGCTCCGCTGCATGTAGAAAGCGCTTCCTGTTCGTTTCCGCATTGTTGCTGTCACTACATGGTCGGGCGAACGCCAAGCCCCGGCTTTAAACAGCGGCCTACGTACAAACGTAGGCAATTGTTGTTTTTGAAACCCGTGACCAACTGTGCGCAACCTGCACTGGCGTCGCGTGCGATGCTGCACATTGCACTCATGAACGCGCGGCGATATCGCCGGCGTGTTGCTCGGCGCAATCGGAACTCGATTTGAACGGCTGTAGCGCGCTTCCTGTGCAGCTCGTCTGCTTCTCGAAAATCGAGCGATACCTACAGCGCATCGCACCCGCTTTCGGCCAAGTGCGGACACTTGGCGGCTGTGGCGGAGCCTGTCGGAAGCAGACATCATGCGGTATTTCAGGGGCCGCTCGCCGCGGCCACCAAGCACCATTGCAATGACCGCTCCAACTTCTGCCGATCTTGCGGCGATACCGCTTTTCGCTTCGCTCTGCGAAGAAGAACTTCATGCGACGGCGCAGCTCTTCAGCGTTCGTTCGTATCCTAAAGATGCCATCGTCGCGACCGAAGGCGACTTCCTCGATCGGTTCAACATCATCATGTCGGGAAGGATCCAGTTCTTCTGGCACGACGAAGCAGGCTACGAAGTGAAGCTGGGAATCGATGGCGCTGGCGGCCACTACGCAGACGTAACGCTGGGTGGCGAACCAATTCTGATGTCTGTGATTGCTCTGGAGGATCTGCGCGTCGCTTCGATTCCAATAGCAGACCTTAAGCAGCTGGTGTTGCGTTATCCGCGCGTCGGCAATGAGCTGCTGATGGATGTCGTGTCGCGCCTACGTCGTGTTGTCGAGCGCACGCGGACTTTCACGATGGAAGATGTATACGGACGCGTGGTGAAACTGCTTCTTGCAAACGCCGTGAAGACAGATGACAAGTTCGTAACGGAACGTTTGACGCAAGCCGAGATCGGTAAGCGGATCGGGGCCACGCGTGAAATGGTAGGGAGGGTAATGCGTGATCTGGCACGTGGTGGCTATATAGAGATAACTAGAGGACAAGTCAGTATCGTGCGCACGCCGCCAAGACGCTGGTAGCAATGGCTGCCTGCGAACGAGCAGGTCATGCGTGAAGCGCCCGCCGCCAACCGCAAACGGAAATAGTTCTCACTCGGTCTGTGCATTTGTTCGCTTGCAACCCCGTCCAAGCACGACGTAGGGTCAGATGGCACCGTGCTAATTCGAGGAGAACGCAATGCAGACAATTCAATCGCTCGTAGTAACGGCCTTTGCACTGATCCTTTCGGGGTGTGCGGGGGTGCAGGAGCGAGCAGCTCTGGAGCAGAAACAGGCTCTGGCTCCGACCGGGAAACTCCGTGTCGGATTTCTCGCCACTACGCCCATCCACGCGATGAAGGATCCTGCGTCCGGAGAATTTAAAGGACCGGCGGTTGATTTGGGAAAAGAAATGGCCCGGCGAATGGGTGTGCCATTCGAGCCGGTGCCTTACACATCTTTCCCGCCGGTTCTGTCCGGCGCGAAATCTGGCGAATGGGACATTGCCATGATCGGCATCAGTCCTGAGAGGGAGCAGCTCGTAGACTTCACCTCTCCCTACATGGTGGTCGAGTTTGGCTACCTTGTGCCTAGAGGTTCTCAAATTTCGACCGTGGCCGATGTCGACAAACCGGGCGTTCGTATTGCAGTGCTTGAAAAGTCCTCGCCCGATGCCTTTCTCACTAAGAACATACAACGTGCCACATTGGTTCGAGTCGCCTCTATCGCTAACATGCTCGAATCGCTGACCGCCGGAAGAGTTGATGCGCTTTACGCAACCAAAGCGAACATGCTTGCGGAGTCCGCAAAGATGCCGGGCTCGCGCGTACTCGATGGTCGGTTCGGTGGCGAGGAGGCCGCGATTGCTGTTCCTAAGGGACGGCAACTTGGCGTGGTGTATGCGAGAAGGTTCGTTGACGAGGCGCTATCCGAAGGAGTGGTCAAAGCAGCCCTCGACCGTGCTGGATTGCAAGGGGTCGTGGTGGCGCACAAGTGATGATGATCTGCCATCGAGCGGGGCTCTGCAGTGAATGTAGTGCCTCGCTTGTTGGTCGCCGCGGTTGGCTTGGCAGTGGTGTTCTGTGCACGCGCGCAGAGCGGTCCGGTCCGAATCCTGGTTGGCTTTCCGCCCGGAGGCGAATCTGACGTTGTTGCTCGACTTGTCGTCGACCGGATGAGAGTCTCGCTTGGTGTACCGGTCATCGTGGATAACAGACCGGGAGCCAACGGCATGCTCGCTGCAGAGGCGTTGAA
>DATLOI010000027.1:0-68194 GCA_035536295.1 Casimicrobiaceae bacterium | reverse complement strand
GCGATGTCGCTAACGATCCGTTCACTGCACCAAACTCGCCGCGTCCTCGCAGCGATCGCCGTGTCGATCTTCGCCGCGGCGAGCGTGCACGCGCAAGACGTTCGCGCCGTCCAGGCCCGTGAAGCGCAGAAGGCGGACGAGAGAACACTCGCCTACTTCGCTCGCTTTAGGACGGCGCTCATCGACCGGTTCGGCGGCGATCCGCTGCTGTCGATGCTGGTCTTTAGCGAGAACGAGGCGAGCGCGCTCGTGCACACGAACGCGAGCGCACCCCCGCAATTGGTGATCTTCCAGGAAGGCAAATGGATCGGGACCGACGGGCGCGAACTCAGGCCGTGGGCCGGCGGCGCCGATCCGGCGATAGCCCGCTTCCGCCTCTCGAAGCTTACCGAAGCGTTCGTCCGCGAGCGGTTTCGCGCGCATCGTGCTCAGACGGACCGCGCGACCGATAGCGTGGCGTCGGTCAAGGTCGGCTATTTCGCGAAACCGTTCGATCGGCTGATCCTCGAGATGCAAGTGCTCAGCACGACGCGCTACAGCTTCGCCGCGGTGGCTTTCGATCTCGCGACCGGCACACCGCTCGACGTCGACAAGGCGATCGCCGATGCGCGTTCACAACGCCAGGAAGCGGAGCGCAAGGAGGCAGAGCGGCGCGCGGCCGAACCCAAAGTGGTCGCGCAGCCCAAACGCGAGGAGCCGCCCCCCGAGCACTGCCAGCCCGAGAACGCCTTTCGCGAGGGACTCGCGGGTCGCGAGTATCGCGGCGGCTGCGACTCGACGTTCGCTCGCAATCACCGCGCTGCGTCGAAGGTCGCGGAGTTGCGCAAGGAGCTCGGGGCGAATCGCAGCGCGATCGAGTGGCGTGAAGCGGAGCTCCGCGGCAACCGCGCCTCCAACGATCGCCGCAACAACCTGCGCAACGAGGTTCGCGACCTCGACCGCCGCCGCCAGGGAATCCGCAGTCAGCTCGAGCACGCCGAGGGGGAAATGCGTCGGCTGCGGTCATGACATGCAGATCGAATCCGCTTACGGACCCTGGAATCCGGGCATCCGCTCGCCGCTGCGGCGCGAGCTTCGACCGCTCGCGACGATCTACCGTGCCGAGAATGTCTTCACCACCGCCCTCTATGCCGAGGAACTGAGCGATCTGACCGGTCTTGACCCGACCGAGTTGGTTGCCTTCCGACCGCAACGGCTCGCGCTGCACGAACTGCTCGTGCGAATTACCGCCGATCTGTCGGTGCCCGATGGTCAGAGGATCGAAGACCTCGGCATCAATTTCCGCGAGATGACGCGGGTCATTCTCGGCCGTTACATCGAGCCACGAATGCCGGCGATCATCGCAGCCTACGACGCGTTGCGAACCGAGATTACATCGCGCATCGCAAGGGAAGTCGATTCGCTGTTCATGCCACCAGTCGCTTCAACGCCACCGCCACCGAAGACAGGATGGCGATTGCTGTTCGCGCGGCGAAGGGAAGTTGTCACGGGATCTCACGACGACATCAACGCTGGCCTGGAGATGATCGGACGCTGGCGCCGCATGGCCGAGATGGACGACGTCATGCAGCGCTCGATTGGTACCGCGCTGGCCAAGGTCGCATCAGCACTGTTCGCGCGTCATGGCACCGTCTGGGGTGACCGCGCCCTGATCGCGGCGCTCGCGGTCGACATCGCCTGCAATCAAGCCGCCGGAGAAGCGATTGGGCAGCTGATCGATCCATTGATCGCCACCGCTGCAAACGACCAGGGATACCGATTGCTGCCAAGTCAGGAACGACCCGTCGTGATGAACACCAAAGGCCCGTCGGCGTCGGGAAAAAGCACGATCCGTCCGCTGCAGCGCGCGCTTGCCGGCTACATCGGCGTGACGTGGAGCGAGTTCGCGCTGATCAGTCCCGACATCTGGCGCAAGCAATTGATCGACTACGCCTCGCTCGGCCCGCACTACAAGTACGGCGGTGCGTTTACCGGCGACGAGCTCGCGATCATCGACGGCAAGCTCGACCGCTACATCGCACGCAAGGCCGAGCGCGGCATCGTGCCGCATCTATTGATCGACCGCTTTCGCTTCGACAGCTTCGCACCACACTCCGACGAGCCAGGCAGCAACCTCCTCACGCGCTTCGGCCACGTCGTGTATCTGTTTTTTCTCATCACACCTCCGGCGTCGATCGTCGAGCGCGCCTGGAAGCGCGGCCTCGAGGTCGGTCGCTACAAGACGGTCGATGATCTGCTCGCGCACGCGGTCGAGGCCTACTCAGGCATGCCGCCGCTCTTCTTCACGTGGGTTCAGCACGCCGACAAGCGCGTTCATTTCGAGTTTCTCGACAATAGCGTGCCTTTCGGCGAGCGGCCCCGCACGGTCGCGTTCGGGTGGAACGACACGCTCAATGTGCTCGACATCAAGTGTCTGCTGGATATCAATCGCTATCGGCGCGTCAACGTCGACGCGACGTCTGCCGACGAGCTATATCGCGACACCTCGCAGCTTGCCGCCGAGCACAACGCCGCGTTTCTGCGCGAGTGCATCGAGCGCTTTCCCGAGGTCAATTTCGCCGACGCCACGACGGGACGGATCTATTTGCGCATGGCTCGAGGCACACCGGTGTGGGCTGATGCGGTTGCGATGCGCGCTATCGATGCCGAGGCGCAGGCAGGTCTCGCGGCCGTTGCGCCAGCGCTTTTCGACAACCTGCCACCGCCGCCCGGCCAGGAAACGTTCGTAGCCGCCGCCGAGAAGATTCACACGCTCGGAACCTGGGGTCCATCAACCGCAATGGCCACGAGTTGACGCGCACGGAGACTTCCATCGGTATAGTTGGTACGCGTTCGTACAATGAGCGGAAGGCTTCACATGGCGAGGATGTTTGGTGTCCACTCGGCTTGACGTAGACGTCGAATGCGTGATCGATGCGCGCAATACCACCGGCGAATCGCCGGTATGGTCGCAACAGGAACAGGCGCTCTACTGGGTGGATATTCAGGCGGGACGAGTACACCGCTGGCGTCCTTCAACGCAGGCACAGCGCTGTTGGCAACTACCGTCCGAGGTCGGCAGCATCGGCTTGCGTGCGCAAGGCGGGTTGGTGGTCGCGCTGCGTAACGGTTTTCATCTGTTCGAGCTCGACACCGAACGACTGACGTTTCTCTGTCACCCCGAGCCCGACATTGCGACCAATCGCCTCAATGACGGCAAAGTATCGCCCGAAGGCCGCTTCTGGGCCGGCACAATGGACGATCGACCGCAGAAGCAACCGATCGGCAGTCTTTATCGCCTCGATGCGGATCATCGCTGCACGCGCATGGCGCGTGACGTGAAGGTTTCCAACGGGCTTGCATGGAGCCCTGATGCGAGAACGATGTATCACTCCGATTCACGCGGCGGGGCGATTTATCGCTACACGTACGATAGCGAGACAGGGTCGATCGGCCCGCGCGAGGTGTTCGTGTCGATGCAACCGCAATGGGGTCGCCCCGACGGCGGCGCGGTGGACGAGGAAGGTTGCTATTGGGGATGTGGAATCTCCGCGGGGCGCGTCAACCGATTCAATCCGCGTGGCGATTTGATCGAACACGTCGAGCTTCCGATCACCCATCCGACGATGCCGTGCTTCGGCGGCCCCGACGGCCGCACGATGTACGTGACGTCGTTGCGCGATGGGTTGTCCGACGCCGAGCTCGCAAAAACGCCACAGGCCGGTGGCGTGTTCCGCTTCGAATGCGGAGTGCGCGGCATGCCGGTGGCGCTCTATCAAGGATGACGATGAAAAAGGTTGCGCTTTCCGGCGCCAGCGGCAACATGGGCCGGATTCTTCGTGTCGAGCTGCACAAGCGCGGCGTCGATTTGCGCTCGGCTGCTGGCAGAGCACCGCTTACGCCGCTGCATGAAGGCGAGGACGTGATGCACGGGGATCTTCGCGATCCTGCAACGGTGGATCGGTTGCTGCGCGGCGTCGATGTGTTGATTCATCTCGCGGGCACGAGTGTCGAGCGGCCGCTGCCGGAGATCATCGAGAACAACCTGGTGGGCCTGTATCAGATCTACGAAGGCGCGCGTCGCAACCATGTTGGTCGCGTCATCTTCGCCAGCTCCAATCACGCGTTCGGCATGCATTCGGTCAACGACAAGCTGACACTCGATGCGCCGTTTCGTCCCGACGGTTTTTACGGGCTTTCGAAAGTGTGGGGCGAGGCGATGGCGCGCATGTACTGGGACAAGCACGGCATCGAAGGCATTTCGATTCGCATCGGCACCGCGATGGGCAAGCCGCCGGAAAATTTCCGGCAGTTGAGCACCTGGCTCGGCGCCGAGGATCTGGTTGACTTGATGATGCAGTGCATCAGCGCGCGCGACGTCGGTTACCTTGCGGTGTGGGGCGTGTCCAACAACACACGAAGCTACTGGACACCAACCGGCTCTGAGCGCCTCGGCTATCAACCGCGGCAGAACGCGGAAGATTTCGCGCCGCAAATTCTTGCGCAACCCAATCCACTCGATCCGATTGCGCAACAGTATCAGGGTGGCGCCTTCGTGACGCTCGACTTCACCCCCATCGAGGAGCGGAAGCGTCGCAGCTGACGCGCCAGCACCTGCTTGTGATCGCTTACGCGCGATAGCGATCGCTTGCGTTCCCGCCTTTGAAACTGCTTGTAAGCCTACGCGGCCGATGCGCCGAACAACAAGTGCGAAACGACGCCGAGCCAATCGCGTCCACCGGTCCACCTTGCGGGTAAGCCGTATCGGTTGCTGACATATCATCTCCTTCGCGCCGACTGACGATCGATACCCGGTTGCGAAACCATATTGCGTTCCCAGATCGAATAACGCCGGCAATCGGGCTGTTTTGCTTTTCTCATGCATTCACGGAGCCACCGATGCTGGAAAAGTTGCCTGAGGCAGCAGGCAGAGCGCAGCGCGGTCGACGTGCCGACTTGTAAAAAATTGCGATCCGCCGTATGAAAAGCGACAACGAGCGAAAAGACAAGAACGGCCACCAGTGAGCAGGGCGCGCAACACGGCAATCGGACTGGGTGTTGCAGCGCTGTCGCTTGCCGGCTTGGCATTGTGGGCCGAGCGGCGCTGGCCATTGCGCAGGTCGCGGGAGCCAGGCGTTCGGCGACTCGTTCGTAACGGCGCGATGGCCGCCCTCAGCGGTGTAACCGTACAGTTCGCCCAATCACCTATCGTTGCACCGCTGGCGAAGCGGGTTGCCAGTCGCAAACTTGGCCTGACGCATCGCTTGCAGCTACCGGCCGCTGCGCGCGATGCGTTGGCTATCGTGCTCATGGATTACACGTTCTACCTTTGGCACGTGCTGACGCATCGCTGGGACGCGTTGTATCGTCTGCACCAGGTTCATCACTCCGATCTCGATCTCGACGTAAGCACCGCTGTAAGATTTCATGCGGCAGAGATGTTGGTGTCGGTCCCATGGCGTGCGGCGCAAGTGCGGCTGATCGGCGTATCTCCCCGTGCACTCGAGATTTGGCAGTTGGTGACGCTTTGCTCGGTCCTGTTTCATCACTCCAATTGGCGCCTGCCCATGCGCGTTGAGCGATGGCTGTCACGGTTGATAGCCACCCCGCGGCTACACGGCATTCATCATTCGAACGATCCGGATTTGCAGAACTCGAACTGGTCGAGCGGGCTCACGATCTGGGACCGTCTGCATCGAACCTATCGCGATGATGTGCCGCAGGACGCGATCACGATAGGCATGCCGCGCTATCGAATGCGGCATCAGGTGACGTTCGGACAACTCCTGCGCATGCCGCGCATCACCGCGAGTGAAGCTCGATCGTCATCCGATCTGTGATCACAAGCAAGGTCGCGCGCTCGGTTCAAGCGAGATTGGCTTTGAAAAACGCGATCGTGCGCGCCCACGCCTCGCGCGCCGCGGCGGCGTCGTAACGCGGCGTCGTGTCGTTGTTGAAGCCATGCTGCGTACCCGGATACTGATACATCGTGTACCGGACTCCGGCCGCTTTCAGCGCAGCTTCGTAAGCGGGCCACGCAGCGTTGATGCGCTCGTCAACGGCTGCGAGATGTACGAGCAGCGGCGCCTTTACCTTTTTCGCTTCTTCAGGCGCCGGACTGTTGCCATAGAATGGAACCCCGCCATTGAGAGTTGCCAGTTCGGTCGCGAGCCAGTGCACGATTCCGCCGCCGTAACAAAAGCCCACCGCTCCGATCTTGCCGTTGCCGTCATTGCGCGCACGTAGCCAAGCCGCCGCTGCGAGAAAGTCCTGCCGTGTCTTCTGCTGATCCAGCGTTGCGAATGCCGCGCGCGCTTTGTCCTCGTCGCCGGGATATCCGCCCACTGGTGTCAGCGCATCCGGTGCAAACGCCATGAAACCGTCGAGCGCGAGGCGGCGCGTGATGTCCTCGATGTGCGGATTTAATCCGCGGTTTTCGTGAATTACCAAAACCGTCGGCAGCGACGTCGCCGCAGCGGAAGCGGGACGCGCGAGATACCCGCGGATCGTGCCATTGCCCGCGGGCGAGGCCACGTTCACCGACTCGGTCCTAAGGCGCGCATCATCCGGGCGAACCTGCTGGCCGAGCGCGAAGTTCGGACTCAACGCTGCGAGCAAGCCTGCCGCCGTCATGCCGGCCTTGGCGAAGCGCAATGACTTCTCCAGGAATGCTCGACGGTCCAAATCGCCATGGACGTAAGCGTCGAAAAGGATCAGCAGCTCCTGATCGAAATCCTGCGCGGTAAGACAGGGTGGCATGAATGCCCCAGTGAAAAAATGCGGAATGGCGATGCGATCGAGATACTGCGCGTTCCGGCTTGGACAATCGGCTTTTTAACGCTCCGTCAACTCTGGTTGGGTGACGCAAATCCGAACAGCTTGCGCGGCGTATCCCACATGAGCTTGCGCCTATCCGATGCGTTGGGAAACAACGTAAGAGCGAGCTCCAATAACACACCATAGTCAACACGCACCGGCGCACGAAGGTAAGGCCAGTCCGACGCCCACAGGCAACGATCGAGCGTGAACGCGTCGATCAGCGCGCTCACGAAGGGCCACGCATCCTCGTGCAGCGCGGGCATGCGCGAGAACTTCACCAGTCCCGATAGCTTCACGAACGCGCGTTGTGTCGCGCCGAGCGCGCGTACGGCCTTGAAGCCGGCTTGATCAAGACCCGCGTCGACCGTCGGTCGCCCGCAATGGTCGATCAGGATGCGCGCACCGGAATTCACGAGCATCGGCAACATCGGCACGAGCTGATCGTGCTCGACCTGGATGTCGACGAACATGTCGAGTAAGGCGAGCTTGTCGAGAAGCAGCGCGCCGTTGCGATAGTGATCGACACCGTAGTACGTGACGTTCCACGCAACGCCGACGACGTCGTTTGCCTTGAGCGACTGAAGATCGGCGATCGTGGCATCGTTGGCAACGACAGCGATGCCCTTGTAACGACCTCTTCCGTTGGCAATCGTATCGAGCATGCACGCATTGTCGAGGCCGTATCCGGAGTTCGGACCGACCAACAAAGCGTGACCCGCGCCGTACGCAGCCATGACGCGCTCGAGTTGCGCAGGTGTACCGAGCTCCTGTCCCGCCGGCGCGTAATGGATGTTCGCGCCGTAGGGAAAGCGGGCGGGATCGAGCACGTGCACGTGACAATCGATCTTCGGCTCGTCGAAGATTCGAGTGTCGATCACGAGTTCCAACTAGAACGTGGCAGCGATAGCTTGACGCAGCGCGGGCGTGATTTCAGGCATCACGCCAAACCACGCATTGAACGCCGGACGCGCCTGGTTCAGGAGCAAGCCCAGACCGTTGACCGTGATATTTCCGCGTTTGCGAGCGGCGGCAAGCAACGCTGGCTCGGGCGGAATGTAGATCAGATCGCCCACCAGCGCACGCTCCGGGAGTCGTTCGAGCGAAATGTCGAGTGGAGGCTTACCGTCCATGCCGAGGCTCGTTGCATTGGCAAGCATCGCAACGCCATCGAGCGCTTCCGCACGCTCATCCCACGGCAACACCTTGACGACTGCGCCAACCGCACCGGCGATTTCATGTGCCCTGGCGATCGTGCGATTGGTGAGTCGAATTTCCTTCGCACCTTGCGCAGCGAGGCTCGCAACGACTGCACGCGCCGCACCGCCCGCGCCGAGCACCAGAATCGGACCGCTGTCGGGACGCCATTGCGGGTCGGCATCACGCAGGCTCTGGATGAAGCCATTGCCGTCGTTGTTGAATCCCGTGAGCGTTCCATCTTTTTCAACGACGACTGTGTTGACCGCTCCGATCCTTTGCGCGAGCTCGTCGACGCGATCGAGCAAAGGAAAAATCGCCTGCTTGTGCGGCGTTGTCACGTTGCAGCCACGCAGTCCCAACGTCGCAATTCCGCGTACGGCGCTCTCGAGCTTCTCGGGTGGCACGGGGAACAACAGGTAGCGCCCCGGAATGCCGTAATGCGCAAGCCAATGGTTGTGAATGACCGGCGAGCGCGAATGCGCTACCGGCCATCCCAACAATCCCGCAATACCGAAGCTTCGCTGATCGGCCATTCGCAGAAAGCGTCGACGTCCTAATTACTTCGCCGATGCCGGCGGCAGCGTGGCGATCACTTGCTGCTTCCCGTCGACGACCTTGGTCATGAAGCTCTCGCGATCGAGATCGCCGTTCTTGTCGAAGCTGACGTTCATCAGGATTCCCGGATATTCCTTGGCCGACAGCGCCATGCCGGGCATCGCTTTGGCGAACGCCTTGGGATCCACCTTGCCGACTTTTTCGGTCACCGCCTTGACGACGAACATGCCGGTGTAACCCTTGAGGCCGTTGTGATCGGGCTTGTAGTTGTATTCCTTCTGGAATCGCTCGGTGAACGCCTTGATCAGAGGATCGGGAGCGTCGGCGGTGAGGCCGACATGCGCGACCGCACCGTTCGCCGCGTCGCCCGCAAGCTCGATCACCTTCTGGCTCGTCAACACGGTTTCACCGACGATGGGCTTGTCGTATCCCTGCTTTTTCAACTCGCGCAACAGGCGCGCGGATTCCTCTTCGTTGCTGTACGCAAACAGCACGTCCGCGCCCGCCTGCTTGGCCTTGAGAACAGCGCCCGAGAAATCGAGCTGACCCGGATCGGTCGAGACGTCGGCGACGACCTTGATGCCGAGCGGCTCGATCGCCTTCATGAAAACGTCGCGTCCGCCCTTGCCGAAATCGTTGTTCACCCACACCATTGCGACCGTCTTCGCGTTGAGCGCTTCCTTCAGGTAACGCGCAACTTTCGGCATCGCGGTCGCTTGCGTGAACGACGTGCGGAAGATGTACGGATTGCCTTGCTGGGTGATCGCAGCCGCTTCTCCGCCGGTGAAATTCGGGATTTCGGCGCGCCGCGTCTCGGCCATGCTGACCAGGATCGAACCCGAGAACACAGGCCCCATGACGACATAGGCGCCGTCATCGATGGCCTTCACCGCAAGCGCTTTCGCGATCTGCGGTTGCGACTGCGTGTCGTTCGACGTGAACTCGATCTTGCGCCCGAGAATGCCGCCGGCGGCGTTGATCTCCTTCGCCGCGAGCTTGGCGCCGTCGTTGAAGTTACTTCCCGACGTGGCGCCGGTGCCGGATAGCTCGACCAGCCCGGCGATCTTGATGGGTTGGGCGAGCAGAGGCTGTGCCAGTGCCAGCGTAAGAAGGCAAGCGGAAATACGGGCGATGGTGCGCATGGACTTGGTTTCCTCCGGTATCCAGATCATCTATCGGTGCTGCGAGGGGTCGCGCGACGCGTCATTCCGCCCGCGTCGAACAGGCGCTGCTGCAAATTATGGCAGCCCCCGGAAAAACATGCCGTGGCGGTGTTTTGCCGCTTCCGCCTGTGGTGACGCCAGGAAGGTGATGAACTCGTTAGCGCTCGTTTTGTGCTTCGACGTGATGCACACCGCCGCCGTAAATATCGTCGTCCGTTGCAGCGACGGCGGGAGCGGACCGATGATGTCGATGCCAGGCACGTTCATCAGCTCGCTCAATTGCTGAAAGCCCAGCTCGACCTCACCGCGCGCGATGAGCGTGCCGACTGCAATGCCTGGCGGCGCTTGCACGAGGCGCGGCGTCGTAGCGTTGCCAACACCCCAACGCTCGAACAGGCGAGCAACATGCGCACCGCTCGGTCCTGTTGAATAGCCGATCGTGCGCGCGCGCAGCACCGCAGCGCGTACCGCCGATTCGGTGGACAGGTCCGGTCGCATTGCATCAGCAGCGACTGCGATCGCTATGTCGGATCGCGCAAGATCGGTTCGCGTTGCAGGATCGATGTGTCCTTCCACGGCCAGCTTGTCGATTGCCTCGGAGGCGAGCACGACGAAATCGAACGGCTCGCCTTCGCGAATGCGGCGTGCGGCATCGACACCGCCGACTGCAACGACGTCGACCGATTGTCGCGACCGCTGCTCGAAGGCGTCGGCCAGCTCGCCGAGCACTCCGCGCATGGCCATCGAGGAAATGCCGCGCAGGCTGACGATCGCTCCGCGCACGTCGACGCTGCCCGGCATCTTCACTTGTCCCAGCCGAGCTTCCCTGCATCTTTGCCCGCCACCGAGTACAGCGCACCGGGAGCGTTACGCGTCTTCTGGAATGCTTCGAGCGTCTCGCCGCGCATCGCGGCATAGATGTGCAAGTTCGAAATGCCGGTCACCGCGCCGAGCTTCTCGAGCATGAAAAAAATTACGCCGTAATGCATCATGCCGCGCCAATCGCGGCGGCGAATGAGATCGCGTTCTTCTTCAGTCAGCTCGGCGTCCGCGAAGCTCTTTTCGAGATCGCGCAGGAACGCTTCGCGATGCGCGGGCTCGACCATGCGGTGCAGATAGTCGTTGATGCGAAACGCCTTGATGCTGCGCTCGAGCGTGAACGGATAGGTCCCTTCGAGTCGTTCGACGCCGCGCACTTCTCGCTCCACATGTTCGCGATGGCGTTCGACGACCGCAGGATTGGCGGCATCGTCCACGCCTTCGTAGATCGCAGTCGCGATGCCCGCCATCGAGGGGAGGTAGTAACTGCGATGCTTGCAAACGACGTTCGACGAAAGCGCACCGCGCATCGTCAGCCACATGACGACTTCCGTCCCCTCGAATCCGCCGAGCTCGGCGTATTCCGCGAGCGTCATTTCGGCAAGCTGCTCGGGGTCGCGCTCGAAGAGATCGAGAAAGCGCTGGTCCCACAGCGGATTGTTGAAGCCCGCACGCTCACCGTGCACCTGATGCGAGAGGCCGCCCGTGGCGACGATCGCCACGCGCAGATCCTCGGGATAGCTTTCGATCGCGCGGCGTAACGCCTGCCCGAGCTTGTAGAAGCGCCGCGCGCTCGGCACCGGCAACTGAAGCACGCCCATCTGCAGCGGCACGAGTTTCATCGGCCACTCCGGATCGTGCGGGATCAGCATCGAAAGCGGCGAGAAGCAGCCATGATCGAGCGCCCGGTTCTGGAAGAACGCCATGTCGAACTCATCCGCCATCAATGAGCGACCAATATGCGACGCGAGTCCGGGATGGCCTTGGATCGGCGGCAGATCGCGCGCGCCCGCGCCTTCGTCCGCGACCTGCCATTGCGGCCCCACACCCAGCGCGAACGCCGAGTAGTGATCGAAAAAGAACGACGTGACATGATCGTTGTAGATCAACAGCAGCACGTCCGGTTGCTTCTCGGTGAGCCAGTCGGCAAGCGGCGCGAAGTTCGTGAAGATCGGCGCCCACACGGGGTCGTCACGCTTGTTGCGGTCGTACGCGAATCCGATCGTCGGTGTGTGCGAGGCGGCAATGCCGCCGATGATGCGAGCCACTTTCAGTACTCCTTCGTACCGTTGATGAAAGCTACGGCCTTGAAGAGCCGACCCGCGTACGCCGGTAGTTTCGGCTTTTCGAACGCGCCGTGCGCTAGTGTGACGCAAGGATCGCCCGAAGGAGATCCGGCCCTAGTTGACAATTTCGCTACGATTCCATATTATTGGAAATATGAAAACGATGAAAGTGCTTGCCGCGCTCGGCGCGCTGTCGCAGGAGCATCGGCTGGCCATCTTCCGGCAGCTCGTCGAATACGGTCCCGACGGCTTGACGGCCGGGACGATCGCCGAGCGATTGAAGCTTCCGCCCGCAACGCTCTCGTTCCACCTGAAAGAGTTGTCCGCCGCCGGACTCATCCTGTCACGCCAGGAAAGCCGTTTCATCTGGTATCGCGCGGACTTCGACACGATGATCGGCCTAGTTGCCTATCTGACCGAAAACTGTTGCCGCAGCAGCGCCGCGTGCGAGACGAGCTGCGTTCCGGTAATCACCCGCAAGCCGATCGCTCCCAAGCGTTCGGCACCCACCAGGAGATCGTCATGAAGCGCTTTCACGTTCACGTCGGTGTGAGCAATCTAAGCGAGAGCATCGCGTTCTACACCGGCCTCTTCGGCGTCGAGCCGACAGTGCGCAAGCCCGGCTACGCGAAATGGATGGTCGAGGATCCGCGCATCAACTTCGCGATCTCGCAACGCAGCGCTAAGTTCGGCGTCAACCATCTCGGCCTGCAGGTCGACGAGGCCGACGAGCTTCCGGGCATCAAGAAGCGTTTTGAAGCTGCAGGCAAGGGTTCAGTCATCGACGAAATGGACGTGAACTGCTGTTATGCCAGGTCCGACAAGCATTGGGTCACCGATCCGCAAGGTGTGGCTTGGGAGGGCTGGCACAGCCTGGGACAGGTGGAAATTTACGAGGAAGAGGAGCGCAAGTCCTCGGAGAGCGGCTGCTGTGGGCCATCACTTGCTGCGAAGGCTTCCGTCAGTGACGCTTCGACGAATAAGTGCTGCGGCTAATTTCACAGCGCCCAGCGGGCTTCCGTTGGTTCATTGACGAGTGGACCTTGCATCCCGCGCTGCTGTCCGACCTCTCCACCCTCTTTCGCGCGCGACCTAACGGCACTGCTCAGGGGTAAGGTCGCGGGATGGAATGGAGAACCTCGATTGGTTAGGGGACTGCACTGGCGCAAGCCTGAAGAGCTGGCTCGCATCCCGCAATCTGCGTAACACCATCGATGCTGTCGATTCTGGAGCGAACGAACGACAAAAGGCCCGCCAACCGCGCGGGCCTTCCGTTACGACAACGAAACGAACGTTACTTTTTCCGAACGTTACTTTTTCGGCTCGGGCGCCGTGCCGGACGGCGACGATCCCGGGGTCATGCCCGATGTCGTGCCTTGCGAGGCGCTGCCAGTAGTACCCATCGTTGAACGATATTTCTCGAAGTCCGCACGGCTCACGTTGCCCTTATTGCCCGTATCGAGCTTGCTCCACGAATCCATCAACGTTTTATCAGTCGCAGCTTCTTCGCGCGAGATCATTCCGTCACGGTTCTTGTCGAGCTTGTCAAACGTTTGCGCGTCCCATGCCAATTGCGTACCCGCCGTTCCTGTGGCGGACGTACCCGCCGCCGGGGTCGAGCCAGGACCTTGCATGCCCTGACGCGCGCCAGTCTGTGACGCGCCGGTGGTTCCGCCGGTCGTGCTCGTCTGGCCACCTGACGTGCCGGTGCCCTGCCCGCTGCTCTGGGCGAACGCGCCCATCGATACGCCAATGACGGGAACGAAAAGACCCGCGATCAACTTGCGCTTGAGATTGCTATTCATTCATTACCCTTTCAGTGTCTTTCGGGATTTATACCCGACCTCATGTGTTGCAACATCCTTGCCAAGGTGCAGTGCTTCGAATCGCACGCCAGACGCGGGGCTGTCGATACCCGATCGATTCGCAATGGAAGCCCTACCGGCACCTGCGTGCGAATTGTTCGCTCGCGTAAGGCGGCCGTTTACCGCAGTTGCACTAAAGGGCTACGCGTTCGCACGGTCCGTACCCGTCGCAAGCCACGTCCCCATCGAGGCGTGCGCCATGCCGTGTCGTGACCGTCGGGCTCATCATGCAACGCTCAATGATTCAGTGATTCAGCAAGCACCGCGCAGGCGGTTGTGGATTGTCGTTGCGGCGATCGCCGCGTGTCCCGTCGCAACGACGAGCTGGTCGAGCGCACTGACGACATCGCCCGCGGCGAACACATTCCGAACATCGGTCTCGCAATGCGAATCGACGACGATGCCGCCGCGCTGATCGAGCTTCACGCCGAGTTGTTGCGCAAGATGCGCGCGCGGCCTGGTGCCGAGCGCCGAGTACAAGACGTCGGAGCGATGCTCGGCGCCGTCTTCCATTGTCATCAGTACGCGCCGGTCGTCGCCTACCGCAACGGAGCGCGTGCGGCCGCCGATGAAGCGTACGCCATGCATCGCAAGCTCGCGGCGGCATGCTTCGCCCTCGCCGTCTTTCATTTCATCGAGTGACACGAACCACACGTTATCGCTGAAGTCGCGAATGAACAGGGCTTCACGCACCCCGTGATTACCTGCACCGACGATTCCGATGCAGCGGCCCGTGTATTCGTAGCCATCGCACACCGGACACTGGCGAAGCAGCTCCGCCGCGCGCAACGCCGCGACACCTGCGAACGGCGGCTCGTTGTCGCAAACGCCCGTTGCAAGGAGAACGGTGTGCGCTTCGATGCGCTCACCCGCGACTTCGGCCACATAGTGATCACCGCGATGCTCGAGCGCCGATACGACACCCTTGACGATCTCGCCGTCGACTCCCGTCACGTGGCGGCGCAAGCGCTCGATCAGCTCCTCGCCGCTGATGCCATCGGGAAAGCCGGCGTAATTGTGCGAGCGGGGAATGCGAAGCGCGCGACTGTCGCCCTCGTCGATCACGCGAATTCGGCGATGAAACCGCCGCAGATACATCGCTGCGGTGAGCCCGGCGGGGCCCGCTCCCACTACCAAGCAATCGAGCGGCGATTGCGCGACAGTTTCCAGCATGCCTGGTGCTCAAAGTCCATCAGGATCGATCGGCGCATCGGCATC
This sequence comes from Casimicrobiaceae bacterium, assembly GCA_035536295.1. Classification (GTDB taxonomy): domain Bacteria; phylum Pseudomonadota; class Gammaproteobacteria; order Burkholderiales; family Casimicrobiaceae; genus VBCG01. Next base: position 53,293 of record DATLOI010000027.1, on the reverse strand, counting down.
GCCAGTCGGAACCGCGCTCGATGTTCTGTAGTCAATACCTCCGTTGCACTGGCGTGGGAGAATGCCGCGTGATTTGGCCCGACGGAGGCACCCGTCGTGTACAGGTAAGTCCTACATTGAAATCCGGACTAATCGCGTTACCATAAGCGTTCGTTGTCTTCCCGGCCAAGCGGTTGCGGCCCGCACCGGGACGTATGATCGGCTCGCGGAATCCGAACAATGATTAAATCAACCGGTCACGATGCTGCGGTGCTCGTCGTCGACGATAACCGCGATACCGTCGAAGGCGTGGCGCTCCTGCTCGAAGCGTCCGGCCATGCGGTTAGGCGCGCGTATTCCGCCCCCGAGGCGCTGAACTTCCTCGACGACGATCCATCGATCCGCCTCGTGCTCTCGGACGTGCGGATGCCGCAGCTCGACGGCTACGATTTCTTCCGCGTCGTCGCGCATCGCTATCCGGATCTGCCGGTCGTCCTGATGACGGGATTTCCGATCGCCGACGAGGACAACCCGCCCCCGCACGCCGACGTGTTGCCCAAGCCGTTCGACGCGCAACTTTTGGCGAGCATTACCTCGCGCTACCTGCCGGTCGCGCACTCATAGCCACAACTGGCCGGATTGACGATCCGGCGCTGACGGTCGTTCGCGGCCTCGCGGCGCTGTGGGTGTTCGTGTATCACGCCTGGCTCTCGGTCGGGCCGCAACTGCTTCTCGTTGGATTCGGCGTTCACAAGCTCGACTTGACGCCGTTGGCGAGCGCAGGTTGGGCCGGCGTCGACGTTTTTTATGTGCTGTCGGGTTTTCTGCTTTGGCAGGTTTTCGACGACTGGTCTGGCGGGCGCGCGACGTTGCCGCTGGCGCGCTACGCGAAGCGGCGTGCGCTCCGCATCCTTCCGCCGTATTACGCGCAGGTAGCGCTTCTCGCTCTCGTGGGCGCGATGACGACCTGGGTCGAGCCACCTTCGGCGCCGGCACTCGTGACCCAGCTCACGCTAACGCAGAGCTTCTCCTACGACTATTTTCAGGCCGTCAACAACGTTTGGTGGACGCTGTCGATCGAAGCGCAGTTCTATGTCTTGCTGCCGTTATTGGCATGGGCGATCAAACGTGTCGGCTGGACGGCCGTCGTCGTTGCCGGACTGATCACGATGCTCGCATGGCGAGTCGGTGCGTATCACGCCTATGCGAATGCACCGATCATCGAGCGCGTCTGGATCCTGGAGCAGCTTCCGGGTCGCATCGATCAATTCCTGTTCGGCATGCTGGCGAGCCATGTCGCGCGCTCGCCGAATCACCGTGCCGCGAGACTTCGCGAGACGATTCAACGCACCGTCTCGCTACGTCGCGCGATGGTTCTGTTCGGGCCGATCGCGCTCATCGCGCTCGCGTACCTGCTGCACGTCAACGATTTTTTCCTCCGCTACTGGGCCGGGCATCCGTGGCTCTATGCGTGGCACACGGTCTCGGGAATCGCCGTCGCAGCGTCGCTGCTCGCGCTAACGCAAAGACCGTACGGAACAAGCTCGACCGCCGTGTCTCGATCGCTCGTCGCCTTCGGAACGATCAGCTACAGCTTTTATCTTTGGCACGAGATTCTGCTGCGCTGGCTCGGCACGTGGCTCAAGTCGTCCGTCGGCGAAGCCACGCTCGGCGCGTTGACACTGAATTTCGCGCTCGGTTTTCCCATCGCGCTGGTCGTGGCATACACGTGGTACGCAGCGTTCGAGCGGCCGTTTCTCCGCGCTCGCGCGCGCCTGCGCTGACGGCATGCCTCGCCAGAGACTACAGGAAGTCCCGGATGCGTCCGATTCATCGGACAGTTCCACGCGGCGACGATGAGGTCAGTTCCGCGACTTTCGGAACACTAGGTCACCCACCTTACTTCAAGGAGTCAACGTGAACTTCCTCATCTGGATTGTCGTCGGCGGCCTCATCGGCTGGGTCGCGAGCATGATCATGCGCACCGACGGGCAGCAAGGCGTGTTCTTGAACATCGTCGTTGGATTGATCGGTGCATTGATCGGTGGATGGTTGATCTCGCCGCTCGTCGGCGCTGGCACCATCAACGACGGCGCGTTCAGCATGGGCTCGCTGCTCGTTTCGCTGCTCGGCGCAGTGATCCTCCTGGCCGTCGTGAACCTGTTGCGCCGCGGTACCGCGCGTTAAGCCAGCGCTGATCCGGCACAACTGAATACGGGCGTTCGCGCCCGCAGCCTTCGTCCGTTCGCGGACGAAGGCTTTTTTTTGGCGCGCGTTCGCCGGCACGCGCATTGCACCTTGTGCGCTTCGACTCCACGAAGGCGACCGCACAATGGCCACGCGCAAAACGACAAGCAAATCCAGCAGCGCTACGAAGCACTCCGGACGGAAGCCGCCGGCTACCCAAAAAGCTTCCACGTCGAAAGGCCGCGGTGAGGCCGGAATGACGAGTGCCCGCTCCACTGTGGGCGGGCCATCGAAACCGGATGCCGCCACGCTTGCGGCGCGCGATGCGTACGTCTCGAAGATGGAAGCGACGCAAGGGCTTGCCGAGGGCATGCCCTTCAATGCCAACAAACCGAACGAAAGCGGCGAAGCAGCGCGGGCTCCGCAACCAGGCGCGACGGTCGAAGCCGACGACCCCGCCGCGACCGGCAGCACGCTGACCGAAGTCACCAGGTCACCGAAAGTCGGCAGCGGCGAGCCTCCCGACGGCGTCGATCCTGGCAGCAAGCCGCTCGATCGGGTGCGCGCCGACTCGCGCGGTCGCATGCTGACCACCAATCAGGGTGTCTTCGTTGGCGACAACCAGAATTCGCTGAAGGCGGGATTGCGCGGACCCGCACTGCTAGAAGACTTCATTCTTCGCGAAAAGATTACGCATTTCGATCACGAGCGAATTCCGGAGCGCGTCGTGCATGCGCGGGGTTCGGGCGCTCACGGCTTCTTCGAATGCTTCGAATCGCTCGCAAAAATCACCCGCGCGTCGATTTTCGCCGAAGCCGGCAAGCGCACGCCGGTGTTCGTACGCTTTTCGACCGTCCTCGGCGAGCGCGGCTCGACCGATACCGCGCGCGATGTGCGTGGTTTTGCGGTCAAGTTTTATACCGATGAAGGCAACTGGGACCTGGTCGGCAACAACCTTCCGGTCTTCTTCATTCAGGACGCGATGAAGTTTCCCGATCTCGTGCACGCGGCGAAGCCCGAGCCGCACTTCCAGATGCCACAGGCTGGCACGGCGCACGACACCTTTTGGGACTTCATCTCGCTGATGCCCGAGTCGGCACACATGATCATGTGGGCGATGTCGGATCGCGCAATTCCCCGCAGCTTTCGCATGATGCAGGGATTTGGCGTGCACACGTTCCGCTTCGTCAACGCAAACGGCGTATCGCAGTTCGTGAAGTTCCACTGGAACCCGAAGCTCGGCACGCATTCGCTCGTCTGGGACGAAGCGGTCAAGATTTCCGGCGCCGATTCCGATTTTCATCGACGCGATTTGTGGGAGGCGATCGAGGGGGGCGCCTTTCCCGAATGGGAACTTGGCGTGCAGCTTTTCAGCGAGGAGGAAGCCGACGGGTTCACGTTCGACGTCCTCGACGCGACCAAGATCGTTCCCGAGGAGCTCGTGCCCGTGCGGCCGATCGGGCGCATGGTTCTCAATCGCAATCCCGACAACTTCTTTGCCGAAACCGAGCAAGTCGCGTTCTGCACGGCGCACATCGTTCCGGGAATCGATTTCACCAACGATCCACTGCTCGCGGGGCGCATTCATTCCTACGTCGACACGCAGATCTCGCGGCTGGGCGGCCCGAATTTTCACGAGCTCCCGATCAATGCACCGATCGCGCCAGTTCACAACAATCAACGCGACGGCATGCATCGCCAGGCGATTCATCGCGGACGCGTTGCTTACGAGCCGAACTCGCTTGGCGGCGGCTGCCCGTTTCAGTCGGGAATGCGCGGTTTCACGTCGTTTCCCGAGCCGATTGCCGACGACAAGGTGCGGGGCAAGCCGGAGAAGTTCGCCGATCACTATTCGCAGGCGACACTTTTTTACCGCAGCCAAACCCCGGTCGAGCAGGCGCACATCGTCGGGGCGTTGCGCTTCGAGCTGACGAAGGTGCAGGTGCCGGCCGTGCGCTCGCGCGTGGTCGCGATGCTGCGCAATATCGACGAGGACCTCGCCGGGCGCGTTTGCGCCGATCTGGGTCTCGATCTCCCCGATCCGCTGCCGCTTGCACTGGACAAACTCGTGCAATCGGAGGTGGACGTCTCGCCGGCGCTGTCGCTCACGTCGCGGCCGGGCGATGGCGGCATTGCAACGCGCCGCATTGCCATCATCGTCGGCGACGGTGTCGACACCCATGCGGCGATGCAAATTCATTCCCGTCTCAGCGAGCTTGGCGCAATGCCGCGCTACATCGGCGCGAAGCTCGGAACCATCGAAGGCGAGGATGGGGAAACCATCGACATCGAGGCGACGCTCGAGACGATGCCTTCGGTATTGGTCGATGCGATCGCGATTCCAGGCGGGAAACCGGGTGTCGATCGTCTCGGCCAACTTGGTCAGGCCGGCGAATCGATCGTCAATGCCTATCGCCATTGCAAGCCGATTCTCGCGCTCGGCGCTGCGCGTGCGCTGGTCGAGAACGCCGGCGTGCCCTCGCGCCTGCCCAATGGCGAGGAGGACCCCGGACTTCATCTGCACGAGGACGAAGAACTCGAACAAGCGATCGCAATGTTCGTTGAAGCGATTGCAAAACACCGTCACTTCGAACGTGAAGTCGATCTGCCGGCAGTTTGAATCACGAATCACTCAACGCAAGGAATACCCATGCAAGCGAAGCAACAGGGAACACCCAGGCAAGCGAAGCAACAACAGCAACCCGAGATCAGCGAGCTTCTCTATCAATCGCTCGAGAACGAGAAGGGAGGTGTCAAGGTGTACGAGACGGCGATTCAATGCGCCGTCAATGACGATCTGAAAGAGGAATGGACGAAGTACCTCGAGCAAACACGCGAGCACGAGCGCTTGTTGAACGAGCTCGTCACGACATTCGGCCTCGATCCCAATGCCGACACGCCCGGGCGGCAGGTCGTGCGTCATCTCGGCGAATCACTCGTGATGGCGATGACGATGGCCAAGAAAGGCGGCGGACCGCCGGAAGCCGCGCAGATCGTCGCGGCCGAATGCGTCGTCAATGCCGAGACGAAGTGTCACATGATGTGGGAGTTGATCGGACGCTGCGCGAAAGCAGGCGGCGACAACGCGGACGCGCTCAAAAAAGCGTACGACGAGGTCGAGGACCAGGAAGACGAGCACGTCTATCACACCAAAGGCTGGGCGCGCGAGCTTTGGATCCAGTCGCTCGGGATGCCTGCCGTGTTGCCGCCTCCCGAGGAAGTGAAGCACGTCGAGACGGCGATTGGCGCTGCGAAGGCGGAGGCGAGTCGGGAGTCGATGTTGGGGAAGACGGGGCGGGAACAGCGAAAGTCGTAGTACTCGAGAAGTGCGGTGAACGCGGCGCCCTGCGGCGCCGCGTTTTTATCAATATACGAAGCTGTCCTCGTTCAAGCGAATCGTGACGCGCGCCATCGTCAAATAATCGGCGCCACCTTCATCACCTCTTCCGCCGTCGTCAATCCACTCGCAACCTTCATCGCACCCGATACGCGCAACGGCTTCATGCCGTCCTTGTAAGCCTGCTCGCGAATCGCGCCGTCTTCGGCTTCCTGATGCACGAGCCGGCGCAAACCCGGCGTCATCGTCATCACTTCGTAGAGTCCCATTCGCCCGTAGTAGCCGGTCATGCGGCATTCGAGGCAGCCCCCGGCGCCCATCACCTGCGCAGGCTTGTCGGCGCGATACGGGGCAGTAATCGAGCGCCAGACGTCGTCGTCAGGCGGGTCGACCGGCTTTTTGCAATGCGGGCACAGCGTTCGCACCAGACGCTGCGCCATCACGCCGAGCAGCGTCGAGTTGATGAGATAACCGGGTACACCGAGGTCGACGAGCCGCGTCACCGCGGTCGGCGCATCGTTGGTATGCAGCGTCGACAACACGAGATGACCGGTCAGCGCCGCTTGCACGGCCATGTCGGCCGTGTCGCGATCGCGAATCTCGCCGACCATGATGATGTCGGGATCCTGTCGCAACAATGTGCGAACGCCGTGCGCAAAATCGACACCGATCTTGTTCTCGACCTGCATCTGATTGAACGCGGGCTCGATCATTTCGATCGGGTCCTCGACGGTGCAGACATTCACTTCGGGCGTTGCGAGCTGCTTTAGCGACGAGTAGAGCGTCGTCGTCTTGCCCGAGCCCGTCGGACCGGTGACGAGAATGATGCCGTGCGGCTCGCGAATTAAGCGATCCCAGCGCTCGCAATCCTCGGGCATGAAGCCCAGCTCGCCGAAATCGCGCACCAGCACTTCCGGCGTGAAAATACGCATGACGAGCTTCTCGCCGAACGCAGTGGGCATCGTCGAAATGCGCAACTCCACTTCCTTGCCGTCGGGGGCGACCGTCTTGATGCGGCCATCCTGCGGTCGACGCTTCTCGACGATTTCCATGCGCGCGAGAAGCTTGATGCGCGACGCCATCGCGTTTTGCACCGGAATCGGAATCGAATACACCTGGTGCAACACGCCATCGATGCGAAAGCGCACGAGCCCGACGTCGCGGCGCGGCTCGATGTGAATGTCGGATGCGCGCTGGTCGAACGCGTACTGCCACAGCCAGTCGACGATATGAACGACGTGCTGATCGTTCGCGTCGAGATTGCCGCGCTTGCCTAGCTCGACCAGTTGTTCGAAGTTGCGCGCCAGCGAGAGCTCGCCCTTGCTCGTCTCCTGCGCTTTTTTCATCGAGCGCGCGAGGTTGAAGAACTCTCCCAGGTAGCGGCGAATCTCGATCGGGTTCGCGAACACCAGATCGACCTTGAGCTTCAGGATCTTCTCGAGCTCGTCCGCCCATGCACGCACGAAAGGCTGGCCGGTTGCAACGGTGAGCGTGTCGCGCGTCACCGCGACGGGGAGAATCACGTAGCGCTCGGCGTACGCATTGCTCATCGTCTGCGTGACGGCCGCAAGATCGATCTTCAACGGGTCGATGTGCTGATAGCGCACGCCGAGCTTTCCCGCGAGCCATTCGACCAGCATTTCGAGCGCAAGCGCTTGGTGCGGCGGCTTCGCGGAGCGCCAGCGCTGATCGGCGATGAGCTCCAGCGGATGCTCGAAGCGCTGCGTGCGCGAGCGCGCGACGCGATCGGCTTCGGCAGCAGGCACCAGCCCATCCATCACCAACAGCTTCAGAATATCTTCGAGACGCAAACGCCGATCGGTGTTCTGCGTACCTGCGACAGGCTTGACGGGAGCGGGGCTGGCCATGCGGCGACTTTACTCTTGACGAGGCGAGGAAGGCGACGGCGGACGCCGTCGAAGCGGCCGCTATACTCGCCCGATGCGTGATTGCAACAAGCGTGCGCCTGTCCGCCCGGGCCCGCCGGGCCGACGAGCGGCACCACGATGATCGTCTGGGTTCGCGGCGGCATCGCCGGCTTGCTGCTGCTGATCGCTTCGGCGACGTTCGCGCAGTCGCCGGCGATCGATCCGGAAGCGCTCGCGAGCGGAAGTGAAATCGCTTATCGGCGCGCGCTCGCGCCATTTGCCGCTGCGCGAAAGCTCAACGCCGATCGCGAGATCAACGTGCGCGTGCGGCGCGTAGCGAATCGAATCATTGCGGGTGCTACGACAATCGATCCGACCGCCACGCGCTACTCCTGGGCCGTGAATATCGTGAACGATCCGACACCCTCGATCCTGATCTATCCGCTTGGTCGCATCGTGGTTCACGATGGCATCGTCACGTTCGCCGGATTCGCTGACGACGAAATCGCCGCGGTCTTCGCGCACATGGTCGCGCATTCGCTGCTGGGTCACGATGCATCACGCATTGCGTCAGGGGCGGGGTCGTCTATGACCTCACCGGATCCGAACCGTCGTGCCATCGCCGTTGCGGATGCCGCCACCGAGTTGATCCCCAGGTCTCGCTACTCGGCCGACGAGATCGACGCAGCCGATCGCGCCAGCGTTTCGCTCATGGCCCGCGCGGGCTACGATCCGCGCGCTGCGGGAAGCGCGTGGCGGCGCCTTCGAGGAACGCGCGGTGTCATCGAGCGCGCACCCGTCAGCGACGAGCGGCTCGCGAACCTCGATGCGATGGCGCGCGAAAGCGTTGCGCAATACGACGATGCGCGCGCCAGACTCGCCAACCAGCCCGTATCGCAACCGCTGATCACGACTCCCAGGCGTCAGTGATCGTCGCAGCGGCGTCGCGCAAGCGCGTCATGCCCATGCGGAAGTGGACGGCGCTACAAGCATTGTCATGGCGCAGACGATCGGAGCGAAAAAGCGACCTGTTGCGGAATCCGGCGTTTTTTCGCACTAGCGATGATCTGCTGTAGCTGCTCGAACTCGGCGGGCTTGATCAGGTGATGGTCGAATCCCGCCTCCTCCGTGCGCTGGCGGTCGGCTGGGAGACCATAGCCGGTCATGGCGACCAGCATGACATCGCGAAGGACGGCGTGTTCGCGCAGACGCTTCGCGACCTCGTATCCGTTCAAGCCCGGCAGGCCGAGGTCCAGCAGCACGACGTCGGGCTGCGCTTCGAACGCGGCCGCGAGCGCGGCCGGACCATCGTGAGCGGTCGTGACCTCGTGTCCGCACGACTGCAGCAGGATTGCCACGCTCTGCACCGCGTCGACGTTGTCGTCGACGATCAGCACGCGCGCGTGATTGCCGCTCGCGGATAGCGATGCTGCAATCGATCGCTCGGGCACTGCCGCCGTCCGCGTCAGCGGCAGCCACACGACGAACTGGCTGCCCTGCCCCAGTGCGCTGTCGACCTCCACCCTGCCGCCATGCATCTCCACCAGCCGCTGCACCAGCGCAAGCCCGATGCCGAGCCCACCTTGCGAGCGGTCGAGCGATCGCTCGGCTTGCGTGAAAAGCTCGAAGACCCGAGGCAGGAGATCGGATGCAATGCCGATCCCGTTGTCGCGCACGCGAAGCACCGCTTCGTCACCTTCCTGCTCGAGCGATACGCCGAGGCGACCTTCGTCGGGCGTGTACTTCGCCGCGTTGGTCAGCAGGTTCACGACGACCTGCTCGAGCCTGGCGGCATCCCCGGACACCCAGATCTGCTCCGGCGGCACCGACACCTCCAGCGCATGCTGCCGTTGTTCGATCAGCGGGCGAACCGTCTCGCAGGCGCTTTCCACGACGCCGTTCAGCGCGACCGGCTCCTGCCGGAGATAGATTCTTCCGGTGGTGATACGCGAGACCTCCAAGAGATCGTCGACTAATCGGGTGAGCTGCGCCACTTGGCGATCGATGATGGCGCGCGCCTGCTGCTGCAGAGGGTCGTCGCTTTTCTGAAGTCGGAGTATGTGCACGGCGTTCGCGATCGGCGCGAGTGGGTTGCGGAGCTCGTGGCCGAGCATCGCCAGGAACTCATCCTTGCGACGGTGCAGATCTGAGAGCGCCTGCGCCTGATCTCTCGTCTCGCGTTCCAGCCGAACGCGATCGGTAATGTCGCGGGCGATCTTCGATGCGCCGACGACGCGGCCGCTGGCATCGCGCACCGGCGAGATCGTGAGCGACACGTCGATCAGAGTCCGGTCCTTGCGCATACGCACGGTGTCGAAGTGCTCGACCCGCTCGCCACGCCGGATGCAATCGAGAATGTACGTTTCCTCGGCGAGACGCGCCCGCGGAATCAGCATCGTGATCGGCTGCCCGATCGCCTCCTCCGGCGCGTACCCGAACATGCGTTGCGCACCCTCGTTCCAGCTCGTGATCACGCCGAAGAGGTCCTTGGCGACGATGGCATCGTCCGAGCCCTGCACAATCGCGGCAAGCAGCGCGTTCGCGGCTTCGGCCCGCTTGCGCTCGGTGGTGTCGCGAAACGTCCACACCCGACCCGCCTTCGCGCCTCCGATGAGCTGCGGACGCGAATAACGCACGCAGCTCCGCCCATCGGCGAACTCGAGGACGTCGAAAGATTCCGGGAGTGCCTGCGTCTGGATGGCGTCGACGCGCTCGACGAAGCCGGCCGGATCAGCGAGCTGGTTGGCCGCGAACTCGGACAGCTCCCGCCAATCGCCGTTGTCGAGGATCGCAGCGGGCACATGCCAAATGTCCTTGAAGCGCTGATTCCATGCGGTCACCTTCGCCTGCTCGTCTATCGCGACGATGCCGTCGGTCGTGGCCTCGAGCGTCGCGCGCAGCAGTGCGACTGTCCGGTCGAGCCTGGCCGTTTCCGCTTCGAGCTGCTGCTTGGTTGTGAGCAGGGCGTCCTCGGCGCGCTGACGCGCTTCGAGGATCGACTGCACGTTCTGCAGCGCAGCCGAACGGAGCAGGCCGTCTTCGCGTTCGCTCGTGGTCATCCATCGACGCCGAGTGTTGCCGCCGCCATCGCGGTACCTTGCACGCGGCTTGCAATCTTCGCGAAGGCCGTCTCCCGACTGGTCGAACGATCGTCGCAGAAAGGCGCGAATCCGCAATCGTCCGTGGTGCCGAGCCGATCGAGTGGAATATGGCGCGCGGCCATCAGCGTCCGGTCACGGACGCATTCGGGCGTTTCGACGATCGGATCGATCGGCGCGATGACGCCGACGAACACTGTTTGCTCGGGCTTGCGATAGCGCTCGACGATCTTGAGCACCCTTTCCGGATCGCGCTCGCCGGCAAGCGCGATATAGAAATTGCCGGCCTTGAGCGCGAACAGGCTCGGTAGGAGCTCGGCGTAGTCGACGTCGGCGCTGTGCGTCGAGTCACGATCGCCGCCTGGACACGTATGCACACCGAGGCGCGCGCGTTCGTTGTCCGAAAAGCGCTCGAGCGCCAGATTGTTCAGCTCGATGAAACTGGCAAGCAGCGTCCCCGACGGATCGATCTTCATCGCGAGCCGTCCTTCGGTGAAGTCCAGCTGCACGCAATGCGCGCCCGCCGCGAGGCAGGCGCGGACCTCGCGCTCGTGCTCGTCGAGCAGATCGGCGATGAACGCGTCGCGTGAGTAGCCGGAAAGCCCTTCGCCGGGGTACATGAGGCTCAATGCGGAAGGCGAAATGACAGCCTGCTTTACGGGTCGTTGCGTGTGCCGCTTCGCCTCGCGGATATACGTGTCGGCGAGCGTTCGGAACCGCAGCGGACCTTGCAAGAGCCGCAGCATCCTGCGGACATGCCCCGCGGCAAACGGTATCTCGAAGCCTTCTGCTCCGGTGTTCGGCGCGCTGTCGCACGAGTACGTCCAGAAGTTCTGGTATTTGCGTTGCTCGCCGTCGCTCAACACCGTCGATCCGGTCGCCTCGAAGCGGCGCACCGTGTCCGCAACGGCGCGCTCGTACAGCGGCTCGACGTCTGGATGGTGAGCGCCGAGCCGCTCGATTGCGTCGATGAGCTCGGACGGGCGGGGAATGCTGCCGATCGGCTCGGTTGGAATGGGCATGCTGTGGCTGGACGACGAACCTGGGCGACATCGTACAGCGTTGACGCCATCATGGGGCGCGGCGGGCAGCGGAGCGTCGCGGTTACGCGAGCTTGCCGAGCGCTTGCGCGACACTAGCGCCGCGGCCGTATTTCGACATGATCCGTTACACGCGTGCGTTCAAGGATGTCGTTGCTGCCGCGGCCTCTTCCGGCAACGGCACCTGAAACACCTGTCGCAGGTACGCAACGTACGAAGGATCGTAATCCATCGTCTTGCTGGGCTCGTCGCTGATCTTCGCAACCGGCTGGCCGTTGCAGCGCGTCATCTTGATCACGATCTGCGGCGTTTCGTACCCGAGATCGTTGGTGAGATTGGTACCGATACCAAACGCGATCGAGCTCCTGTCCTTGAAGTGCTCGAACAGCCGAATCGCGAGCGGGACCGTGAGCTGATCGGAGAACACCATCGTCTTGGTCTTGGGATCGATCCGCATCTTCTTGTAATGCGCGAGCAGCTTCTCGCCCCATTCGAACGGGTCGGCCGAGTCGTGACGCACACCGTCGAACAGCTTGCAGAAATACAGGTCGAAATCGCGCAGGAACGCATCCATTCCGGCAACATCCGAAAGTGCGATTCCAAGATCGCCGCGATACTCTTTTGCCCACGTCTCGAAACCGAAGTGCTGCGAATCGATCAGTCGCGGACCCACCGCCTGACAGGCCTGCAGATATTCGTGCGCCATCGTGCCGAGCGGCGTCAGCCCTTCACGCATCGCGAGATCAACGTTGCTCGTGCCGACGAACTTGGATTTGAGGCCCGATTTCAGCGTGCGAATCACCTGCTCGTGCCAGCCCCGCGAAAAGCGCCGGCGCGTCCCGTAGTCGGCGAGGCGAAAGCCGCTGTCTTCCACCGCATTGGCAAGCGCGATCTTCGCGTCGAGGCGCCGGCGTCCCTCCGCGAAATCCGGCTCGGCGACGTGATCGCGGTAATACACCTCGGAGACGATCGCGAGCACCGGTACTTCGAACAGGATCGTATGCAGCCACGGACCCTTGATCGTGATGTCGATCTCGTTGTCGATATCCTGGCGCGGCGTCACGCTGATGAAGCGCTCGTCGAGCTGGAACAGTCCCAGCAAATCGACGTAATCGCTTTTCATGAAGCGGAAGCTGCGCAAGTAATCGAGCTCCGCCGTCGAGAAGCGCAGCGAGCACAACGCCCTGATCTCCTCGCGGATCGCCGGGATGCACGGTGTCAGATCGATCTTCGCGTTGCGACACTTGAAGCGATACTCGACGTGCGCACCGGGAAAGTGGTGCAGCACGACCTGCATCATCGTGAACTTGTAGAGGTCGGTATCGAGGAGCGAGCGAATGATCATTCGTGCAATGCGCGCTGCGCAGATCGTTCCGATAGTACCTTCATTGGCCGGCAGTGCTTTTGCCGGTCAACGCAACCATCAGCTCGTTGACCGAGCGCACGAACGCGGCGGGATCAGGAAGCGCGGCGCCTTCCGCGAGCAACGCCTGCCCATATAGCACGCGAGCCCATTCGTCGAGTCGCGGATCGGCTGCATCGAGCCGCGCCACGAGCGGATGCGACGCATTGAGCTCGAGAATCGGCTTCACGTTCGGCGCATCGTGCCCCGCCGCGCGCAACAGTCGCTCGAGATGGACCGACGCCTCACCCTCACCGACGACAAGACACGCGGGGGAGTCGGTAAGGCGCGTGCTGCTTCTCACGTCAGCCACCGTCTCACCTAACGCTTCCTTGATGCGCTGGAACACCGGCGACAAACGCGACGACGCCTCTTCGCGCGTTGCCTTGTCGTTGTCCTCGCCGAGCGCCATGTCGTCGAGCGCGCCGCGCGCCACCGATTTCAACGGCTTGCCTTCGAACGCATCGAGACCGTTGACGACCCATTCATCGACGCGATCCGACAACAGCAGCACTTCGATGCCTTTACGCTTGAAGATTTCCAGATGCGGGCTGCCTGCCGCTGCCGCATGCGAGTCGGCGGTCACATACCAGATCGCATCCTGCCCTTCCTTCATGCGTCCCACGTATTCGGCGAGGCCCACGTTCTGCGCCGCCTCACCCGTGTGCGACGACGCGAGTCGCAAAAGCTTCGCGATGCGCTCGCGATTGGCAAAATCCTCGACGATGCCTTCTTTGAGCACGCGCCCGAACGTCGACCAGAACGTCGCGTATTTCGCAGGCTCCTTGTCCGCAAGCTCCTCCAACAGCGACAGCACGCGCTTCGAGCAGCCGGCGCGAATCGTCTCCACATCGCGTGATTGCTGCAGGATTTCGCGCGAGACGTTCAGCGGAAGGTCGGCGGCATCGACAATGCCGCGCACGAAGCGCAGATAGGCGGGAAGCAGCTCCTGCGCGTCGTCCATGATGAACACGCGGCGCACGTAGAGCTTCAAGCCGCGTCGATGATCACGATCCCACAGATCGAACGGCGGTCGCGCCGGAATGAACAGCAGCAGCGTGTACTCGGTGCGCCCCTCGACTTTGGTGTGAACATGGGCGAGCGGCGCTTCGCTATCGTGTGCGACATGCTTGTAGAACTCGGCATACTGTTGCTCGTCGATCTGCGACTTGGGCCTCGCCCACAGCGCCGACGCCGCGTTGATCGTCGACTCGTCGCCGGTCTTGACCATCGCTTTGGTCGCATCGTCCCAACGCTCGGCGCGCATGCGAATCGGCAATGCAATGTGATCCGAATATTTGCGAACGATTCCGGCAAGTCGCGCGCGGGAAGCGAATTCCTCCATGCCCTCGCGCAGATGCAGCGTCACCGTCGTACCGCGGCGCTCGCGTGTCATCGGTCCGATCGCATACTCGCCTTCGCCGGTCGATTCCCAGCGCACGCCGGCATCGGCCGGCAACCCGGCGCGCCTCGTTTCGAGCGTGACGCGGTCGGCAACCAGGAACGACGAATAAAAGCCGACGCCGAATTGGCCGATGAGCTGCGCGTCCTTGGCGGCGTCGCCGGACAGCGAAGCCACGAACTCGCGCGTTCCCGATTTCGCGATCGTGCCGATGTTGGCTACCACTTCGTCGCGTGACATTCCAATGCCGTTGTCGGACACGCTGACCGTGCGTGCGGCCGCGTCCCAGTCGATGTGAATCGCAAGATCGGAGTCGCCTTCCATCAACTCCGGAGCGTCGAGCGCAGCGAAGCGCAACCGGTCGCACGCGTCGGATGCATTGCTGACGAGCTCACGCAGGAAGATCTCGCGATGGCTGTATAGCGAGTGAATCATCAGGTGCAAGAGCTGCCGCACCTCGGTTTGAAAGGCGAGCGTTTCGCTCGCCGGCACTTCCGTCGTCGTCATGGCTTTAGTGCTTCTTGAATTGTCATCGGTAGCGCTATTATCGCGCCAGCCTCGGTGTAGTTACTGATTCCTGATACCTGACTTCTGATCCCTGACATGCTCGTCAACTGCGCCGCCTATCAAAATGGCAGGAAACTCGGTGATATTCCGATCGAGGACATCTCGGAGTACGTGAGCCGTCCCGATTGCTTCGTCTGGGTCGCGCTGGTCGAACCCGACGATTCCGAGCTTGCTTTGATGGCCGAAGAGTTCGGCCTGCACGAGCTCGCGGTAGACGATGCACGCAAAGGCCATCAGCGCCCGAAGATCGAGGAGTACGGCGACACGCTGTTCACGGTCCTGCATACGATCGACCCCGATCCCAACGATGCCAATGCGGAAGAAATCATCGGCGAGGTCTCGATTTTCGTTGGGCGCAACTTCATTCTGTCGGTGCGCCGGCGCACGCCGCTTGGCTTCAAGAGCGTGCGCGAGCGCGCCGAGCGCGAGCCCGAGAATCTCGCGCTCGGCGCGGGGTTCGTGTTCTACGCGATCATGGACACGGTCGTCGATCGCTACTTTCCCGTGCTCGACAAGCTCGAATCCGATCTCGAAGCACTCGAAGGACAGATTTTTCGCGGCGAGCCGACGCGCGCGAACATCGAAGCGCTCTACGACCTCAAGTACCGGTTGATGACGCTGAAGCACGCGGTCGCGCCGCTGCTGGAAGCGGTGGGAAAACTGTTCGGCGGTCGCGTGCCGCCGGTGTGCCTGGGCTCGCAGGAATATTTCCGCGACGTCTACGATCACCTCGCGCGCATCAATCAGGCGATCGAGAGCCTCCGCGAAATGCTGCAAACGGCGATCTCGGTCACGCTGACATTGATCAGCCTGGCCGACAGTGAAGTGACCAAGCGTCTCGCCGCCTACGGCGCGCTCATCACCGTGCCGACGCTGATCGCAGGCGTCTACGGAATGAATTTCGAATACATGCCCGAACTTACGTGGACGATCGGCTATCCGCTCGCGCTCGGCGCGATGGTCGCAATCGATGTCGCGTTGTTCTTCAGGTTCCGGCGCGTGGGGTGGCTCTAGTGTGGTGTCTCGGAAATACCTAGCTGAACTCGCCAGCGCGCATTGGAACGATGCGGCTCGAGTTCCGCGGCGCTGGTCGGGTCCTCCGCGCGAAAACCACGCCAGGCGCGACGCGAGGCGAGACAGGGTTGGGTAACCGGCGAGGCGAGCAACAATGGCTCGCGCGGTTTCTCGCGCGGACTTTCATAGGTTATTTCCGAGGCACCACACTACTAGTGGGAACCAATGGAATGACGCGACCTTTATCAGACGCGCGCATCGGCCACGACGGTTGCAACGTCACGTGATCGATGCCGAAGTCGCGTGCAAGCAACTGCTGCGCAGCCGCAAGCGTGGCGGGCCAGCGGTCGCCGTCGTCGAGCGTCATGTGCGCCGACATCGCTGCGCGGTCTGCAGTCATGTTCCATATGTGCAAATCGTGAACGCCGGTAACGCCTGGCAACGCGCATAGCGCGCGACCGATCGCCTCGTAGGAAAGATGACCGGGAACGCGCTCCATCAAAACGGCGCCTGATTCGCGCAGCAGCGCAATCGTCGAGCGCAGAATCAAAAGCGCAACAGCGATCGAAAGAATTGGATCGATCGGCGTCCAGCCGGTCCCCAGAATGACAGCGCCCGCGACCAATGCGGCAACCGAGCCCAGCATGTCGCCGAATACGTGCAACAGCGCCCCGCGCGCGTTGATGCTGTGCTTCTCGCGCATCAAGATGCCGGCGACGACGAGGTTCACCAGGAGCCCGATCCCGGCGATCAACATCACCATGCCGCCGGCGACCGCGACGGGCTCGAGCACGCGCTGCACGGCTTCGACGGCGATCCATACGACGAGCGCGAGCATGGCAAGCGCATTGATGAACGCCGCGAGCACCTCGGCTCGTGCGTGGCCGTACGATGCCTGCGCCGAAGGAGGACGTCTTGCGAGGTGTTGAGCGAACAACGCGACGACGAACGACGCCGCGTCGGTCGCCATGTGACCCGCATCGGATACGAGTGCGAGCGATCCGGTCAGCCAGCCGCCGATCGCCTCGACGATGGCAAAGCCAGCGGTGAGCGTCAGGCCCGCCTTCAGCGCACGCATGGTCGTCGACGACGGCCGATGCGAATGCGCATGGTCCATGCGGCCCAAAGTAAACCCCTACTTTGGGCCGGTCAAGTTTCCCGAAAACCGGTGGCAAAGCCACACGGTTTTCGGCAGAACGGCTGGAAAACAACGGGCGCCATGCCATTGCCTTTTGCTCTCGACCGTTTCACTCTACATCTGTTTGAACAAATGTGCGTACGCCCGGGATACACTCAATCGCTCGGGCCGCGATTTCAGCCGTAGCGTGACGCGCCCCGTCAAGTCGCGCGACGACGCGACAACGTGCGAGAGATTGACCACCGTACCGCGATGCACCTGCCAGAAGCGATCGGGATCGAGCATGTCGACGAGCTCCTTCAACGGCGTTCGTATCAGCGCTTCGCCTTCCGCGGTGAACACGCTCGTGTACTTATCGTTGGACTCGAAATAGCAGACGTCCTCGACATTGATGAGGCGCACGTCGTGTCCTACCGACGCGCGCACCCACGACAGCCGCTCGCCCGCGACCCGCAATCCCGGCATCGCTTGCGCCAACGCAGCAAGCGCACTCGCAACACCCGACGAAGGCTCGTTGCGCTGCAAACGCCGCTGCAACCGCTCGCACGTCTTTGCGAGTCTCTCATCGCTGACCGGCTTTAGAAGATAGTCACACGCCTCGCGCTCGAACGCATCGATCGCGTATTGATCGAACGCCGTGACCAACACGACATGCACGTCGTCGCCGACTGCGCGCGCAACCTCGAGTCCCGTCAGGCCCGGCATGCGAATGTCCAAAAAGGCGATCGCCGGCGCATCCCGCTCGATCAATGCGCGCGCTTCGAGCCCGTTTGGGGCGATTCCCGTGACGACGAGCTCGGGCCAGACGACCGCGAGTCGGTCGCGCAGGAATTCGGCGAGCCGCATTTCGTCGTCGGCGATGATCGCCGTGGGAGTTGCAATCGAAATCATTGCGTTTCCACGGTTCGCAAGGGAACGCGCAGGATCGCACGAATCCCGTGCGGCCGATTCTCGACAAGCGTGAGCGCCGCCGCGGTTCCAAACAGCGCGGTAAGGCGTTGCTTGAGCACCGACAAGCCCTGCTTCGTCGATCCACCGAGCGGCGCTTGGGAACCGAACCCGGCGCCGGTGTCCGCGACGATGATTTCGATCATGTCATCGACGGCACGCGCCGTTACATCGATGCGACCACCTTCGACGTTCGGTTCGAGTCCGTGCTTGATCGCATTCTCGATGAGCGGTTGCAGAAGCGCTGGGGGTAGTACCGCAGCTTCGAGCGCCGGAGGAACATCGATCGACCAGGCGAGCCTGGGCCCCATGCGCATCGCGAGAATGTCGAGATACGCACGCAACAGTGCGACCTGTGAGCCTAGCGTGCCTCTGTCACCGCCCGCCTTCGCCGTCGAGCGAAGCAAGGCGATCAGCCGATCGAGCATCTGTCGTGCCTGATTGGCATCGGTGCCGATCAGGCTCGCGACATGCGCCAGCGTGTTGTACAGAAAATGCGGCTCGACCTGGGCTTCGAGCGCCTTCATTTGCGCCATCGCCGCTTCGCGCTCCGCCGCAGCGACGCGCGCCTGCTCGACTGCGATCGTCGCCTCGGCGCGCGCCGCGCGCTCGCGCTGCACGAAAATGATCGACATGACACCGCTGATGATCGCCACGAGAATCCCGATCTGTCCCAGCCCCCGAGCAGTGAACATCCAGTCCAGGAAACGATCGTAGCCAAGCCAGCGCGCGCCGATCCAATACCCCAACAACACGCCGACGATAGGAACGCACGTGTAATAGACGAGGCGCGTCCCAAAAGGCATGTCGTGCACGCGGGGCGCAACAAGGTCGCCCAGCGCAAACAGCACGTGAATCGAGAATCCGATGCACTGCGCAAATACGAAATTGGCTCGAGCGAGCGCAAAAAGCGAGATGCGCGGCTCGAACAACAGCGCGAAACCGCAAAAAATGAGGGCGATCAGCGTGTTCCAGATGAACGTATAGACGATGTCGCGCCAAAATCCCGGCTTCCAGCGCCGAAACAGCGGGATCAGCTCGAGCGGGTGC
This sequence comes from Casimicrobiaceae bacterium, assembly GCA_035536295.1. Taxonomy (GTDB): domain Bacteria; phylum Pseudomonadota; class Gammaproteobacteria; order Burkholderiales; family Casimicrobiaceae; genus VBCG01. Next base: position 34,263 of record DATLOI010000027.1, on the reverse strand, counting down.
GGCGGCGCTGCAGACGTGCAAGGCGAGGCGGCGGCGGCTGGAGTTTGGGACGCCATAAGCAAATCAAGGGGAATCGGAGCACGAGTCTCGTGCCATTCGCCCACGGCCGGCGAGCGGATTGCGACGTTCTGTCACGTAAGCTTCGCGAACGGTCGCCGCATTGCGCGAATCGCAGGAACTTTTTCCTCGGAGGAGCGAATATACGGTACCAGGTGGCACCTCCTGGCTCCGTGAGCCCGTGGACGACCTTTCGACTCATGCGCCCCGCCGGCTTGCCGACGGCGCCGCTGCGGATGCTGCGCTGATGGCGCGCGTCGTCGCGGGCGAGGCCGCTGCCCTGGACCCCTTGTACCGCCGTCACAAATCGATCGTGTACCGCTTCGCGCTTCTTTGGTCCGGCTCGCCCGCGATCGCAGCGGATGTCACGCAGGATGTATTCGTCCATGTCCTGACACGCGCCCGCGATTTCGACGGCGCGCGCGGGGCGTTGTCGCCGTGGCTGATCGGAATCGCGCGTAACTTCGTGCGCCAGCGCACCGGCACCCGCGAGGTCGCGTTCGACGATGATGCCGATGCGCCGTTTCCACAATCGATCGAAGAGACGACGCCGCACACGACACTCGCGCTGCGCCAAGATCTCGAGCGCCTGCGCCGCGCGATCGCGGCTTTGCCTCCGCACTATCGCGACGTGCTCGTGTTAGTCGAGCTCGCCGAACGCTCCTATGCCGAAGTCGCCGCGATTTGCGGCTGCGAGCTCAACACGGTCCGCTCGCGGCTGTTTCGTGCACGCGCGCTGCTGGCGCGTTGGCTCGCGCTGGATGCCAGCGCAGACGAGCGCTGGCCGACCCTGGCGGGAAGCTCCCTATGAACGCACCTTCGCTCGATGATCGCCTGCACGCACTGTCCGGGGCGCTCGCGAACCAGGCGCCGCCCGCTTCGGTCGATCGCGCAATCGCGGCGGCGATCGCGTCGTCGCAAAGGCGCGCGCGCAGGCCCTCGCGCGAGCGTTGGCTGGCATGGCCTCTCGCGCTGGCAGCATCGATATTCGCGATTTCGCTGATCGTGCGCCAGATGCCAGGCGATGAGCACACCCAGCTCGCGCGCGGCGCGGCGCTCCATGAAGTCGGCCGATCGTTCATTCCCGTCGTCGCAAGCGATGTCATCGAGCGCGCCGGCGATGCGTACGTGGTGCCGGCCAGGTTCCCGCGCACCGCACTTGCGCAATTCGGCTTTCCATTCAACCCGCAGCGCGTAGACGAATCCATCGATGCCGAGTTGCTCGTGCGCGCCGACGGTGCGCTGCTTGCCTTTCGTTTCGTCGATTGATGATCATCGATCACTGGAGCTCGCATGACATTCGCAATGCATAGCAAGGCCATCGCGCGCGCTCTCGTGTGTGGCGCAATAATCGCTGCCCCCGCAGCGGGCGCCGCGACGTCGCGCACTTCGCACGATGACAATTCACCGACGATCGATACGCTGATCGCACAAGCACGCGACGTCGAGCGTGAGGTTCGCGAGCACTTGCGCAACGCTACCGAAGAGATGACGCGTCACCTGCGCGATCTCGACTTCAACGCAGCGACGCTCGCATTCGCTGCGAGCGAGTTCACGAGCGCTCGCAACGAAGTCGTCAAGAACGCGCCTTACAGTGCCGAAGCAATCAGTCAGAGCGTGCAGGTATTAGGCGATGGCAATCGGATCGTGAAGGAGTCGCGCACATTGCTTGCACGCGACAGCATGGGTCGCACCCGGCAGGAGCGCAGCGGCCCGAACGCGCGAATTTACGTCTTCGATCCGATCGAAAAACAGAGCTTCGCGATCAATCCCGAGCGCAAGACCGTGTATCGCATTCCGCGCGTGCCGACGGCGCCGTTGCCCCCCATTCCGCCGGTACCGCCGGTTCCCCCTGTTTCCGTCGCGCCGCCCGCGCCGACGCCACCTACCCCGCCCGCCGCGGGTGCGCTTCCCGCGGGGGTCGAAGTGTCCCCGGGCCGCGTTGTCGTGCGTCGAAGCGGGGACGGCGAGCAAGATGTGCGCGTCGAAGTCGTGCGCATTCCCCGCGACCATACGATGCTCGCTCCACCCGCCGCGCTCACGCTGCCGCTATTGCCGCGCGGCAAGGGCGAGACGCGAGCGCTCGGCACGCGAGACCTCGGCGGTATCAAGGCGGAAGGCACCGAAACCCGCCACACGATTCCCGCCGGCGAGATCGGCAACGAGAAGCCGATCGTCATTGCCTCCGAACGCTGGTTCTCGCCCGAGCTTCACGTAGTCGTGTTCGCGAAAACCGTCGACCCGCGCGTCGGTGAAACGAGCTATCGACTCGCTAACATCAAGCGCGAGGAGCCGTCCGCGGAGCTTTTCAAGATGCCGGCCGGCTATCGAGGGGCGCGCCATTAGGGGCGGATCGCTCGACAAGACTAGCTTCAGTTTCACGATCGATCAGATCGCTGCGGCTAAGGCACGATAGATTCATTACAATCGGCGAGTGGACCCAGCACTCGCCGAACGCCTCGATGCCGCATTGCCGCAAACGCAATGCACTCGCTGTGGTTATGCCGCGTGCCGTCCTTACGCGAATGCGATCGCGAACGGCGTAGCGGATATCAATCGTTGCCCGCCGGGGGGCGATGCAACGATTGCCGCGCTCGCGGCGATCTCGGGTCGACCCGTTCGCGCGCTCGATCCCGCTTGCGGCGCGCACACGCCGCTCGCCATCGCGAAGATCGACGAAGGGCGTTGCATCGGCTGCACGCTTTGCATCGACGCGTGCCCGGTCGATGCGATTCTCGGCGCGAGCAAATCGATGCACGTCGTATTGACCGCGCTGTGCTCGGGTTGCGAGCTTTGCATCGCGCCGTGCCCTGTCGATTGCATCGCAATGGTTCCTGCCGGCCGCGCCTGGACTAAGAGCGATGCGAACGCGGCACGCAACCGTCACGCTACGCGCGTTGCTCGTCGCGCACGCGCCGAGTCGATCGCTTCCCGCGGCAGTGTCGTGCGTCATGACACCGCGGCACAACGCAAGGCGACGGTCGCCGCGGCGCTCGAACGCGCGCGTGCCCGTCGTGCCCGGTGATCAACGATGGCGCGCACTCGGCTTGCCGACTCGCGCTTGTTGCAGCGCTCATCGTCATGACTTCCGCAGCGCGCGGCGGCGACTTCTCGGCCAAGCTCGACGGCCGCTGGGACTACGCGAAGCCCGAAGTGTCGGAAGCGCGCTTTCGCGAGGCGCTCGGACAATATCCTGCGGGATCGCGCGAAGCGCTCGAGATCGCGACGCAGATCGCGCGTGCGCAAGGCCTGCAACGTCGCTTCGACGCCGCGCATCAAACGCTCGATAAGATCGAGTCGCAACTCGAGCGAGTCGACGTGCGCGTGCGCATTCGCTACCTGCTAGAACGCGGCCGCGCGCATAATTCATCGGGTGCACCGCTAAAAGCCGTGCCGTTGTTTCGTCAGGCCGCGGAAACCGCCGCGCGTTCTGCGCGCGACTCGGACGCGTTCTACGAGATCGACGCGCTGCACATGTTGGGTATCGCATCCTCGGCCTCCGAGCGGCTCGACTGGAATCTCAAAGCATTGGTGGCGGCCGAAGCGGCGAACGACGTTCGCGCCCGCGGCTGGCGCGGTTCGCTATATCACAACATCGGTTGGTCGTATTTCGAGCGCGGTGAGCAGGGCACAGCGCTTGGCTACTGGGAAAAGGCGCTCGCTTTGCGCGAGGCAAGCGGCGACGCGCAACGCTTGAAAGTCGCGCGCTGGACGGTCGCACGCGGTTATCGCGCGCTGGGTCGGCTCGACGATGCCGAGCGCATACAGCAGGCGCTTGCGGTCGAAAACGAGAAGGCTGGCGAACAGGATGGCTACGTGTACGAAGAGCTTGCCGAGATCGCGGTGGCGCGAGGCAACGCGAAGGCCGCTGCGCCGTGGGCGGCGAAAGCATTTGCGCTGTTGCGCGAAGATGCCTGGCTCGCCGCGACCGAACCACAACGCCTGAAGCGCCTTGCCGAGCTCGGCAGCTCGGCGCCCTCCCCAACGAAGCCATGAATGCGGCGAAGCGTCGCGCGATCTTCGCGCGATTGCGCGACGCCAATCCGGAGCCTGCCACCGAGCTTGCGCACACCAGCCCGTTCGAGCTCCTCGTCGCCGTTGTGCTGTCCGCGCAATCGACCGACAAGGGAGTGAACAAAGCGACCGCGGAGCTCTACAAGGTCGCGAACACGCCGGAAAAGATCGCGAAGCTCGGCGCCGAAGGCCTGGTTCCCTACATAGGCTCACTCGGATTGTTTCGCAACAAGGCGAAAAACGTTGCAGCGCTGGCCGAGATGATCGTGCTCGAGCACCAAGGGGAAGTGCCTCGTACGCGCGAAGCGCTCGAGCGCCTCCCCGGCGTTGGACGCAAGACCGCGAACGTCGTATTGAACGTCGCGTTTCGCGAGCCGACAATCGCCGTGGACACGCACATTTTTCGCGTCGCCAATCGCACCGGCCTTGCAAAGGGCAGCGACGTGCTCGAAGTCGAATCGCGGCTCCATGCGACAACTCCCGATGAATTCAAGCTCAACGCGCACCACTGGCTGATCCTGCATGGACGCTATGTCTGTGTCGCTCGCATTCCGAAATGTCCCGAGTGCGTGGTTCGCGATCTGTGCGAGTACGAGGCGAAGACGCCCGCTTTGCCTCGACCGCGCGCGCGCGGCGGCTAACAACACTCGATGTTCACGCCCTCGCGCGACGAAGCGCGCCGTTTCCTCGCCGATGCATGGACCAAATATCGCGCGAGCCAGCCGCTATCCACGCTCGAGCGGCAAGTCGTCGAAATAGTCGCGCTGCATCCGGAATACCACGCGTTGCTCGAGGATTCGCAACGCCATCTCGAGCGCGACTATTCACCCGAGAGCGGGACGATGAATCCGTTCTTGCATCTTTCGCTGCATCTCGCGGTCGCCGAGCAGCTCGCGATCGATCAGCCGCAAGGAATCCGCGCTGAATACGAGCGAATTGCGAAAGCGAAAAATGATGAGCACGCAGCGCTGCATGCAGTGCTCGAGTGCCTGGGCGAAGTGATGTGGCAGGCGCAGCGGCTCAATGCCGCGCCGGATGGGGCGCTGTATTTGGATTGTGTGAGGAAGAAGTGAAAGCGGGGATAGGGGGTGGGGAAGAGGGGATAGGGTGGTCCGCCGCGCGCCGGCACACGGCGCCCTATCCCCCATTCCCTAATCCCTATCCCCGCCCTTCGAACCGCCTCACCACTTCGTTCCAATGACCCTCGGCTGCGCTGCATAGTAAGCAGCGAGATTGTCGATCTCCTGTCGCGAGAGTCCCGCCGCAAAGCCGGCCATCACCGCGTTCTTGCGCTGACCGGACTTGTAATCACGCATGGCTTTGGCGAGAAAGTCGGGGTACTGCCCGCCGAGCTTCGGATAGTCGGCCTGCGGGCTGTTGCCGTCGAGGCCGTGACAGGCTGCGCATACTTCCTTCGCCTTCGCAGCACCGGCAGCAATGTCCGCTGCATGCGCGAGCGAACACATCGCGAACACCAAAAGTCCCACGAACAGTCGATGCAAGTTCATTTCGCCGCCGTTTGCGAGGCGGGCTGGCCGTAGTACGCCGCGAGGTCCGCCATGTCCTGCTCGGACAAGGTCGCAGCGATTCCCCGCATCGATGCGTGATTGCGCTCTCCCGACTGGTAGGCACGCAGCGCGTTGACAAGATAGGTCGGATGCTGTCCGGCGATGCGCGGCACGTGGTAGACCTCGGGAAAAGCCGTTCGCCAGCCCTCGATGCCATGGCAGCCTTGGCACATCGCCACTTTCTCGGCGCCGCGCTTCGCATCGCCCTGCGGCGTCGCCTGAGCGAACGCTTCATGCGCATCGAGCAACGCGGCCACCGCAACAATCGTCAGCGCTTTGTTCGCGACACCCATCAGCGCCTCAACTCCTCGAGCTTTTCGGGAACATCTTTCCACTCGTCGGCGTCGGGCGGCGCAGGCTTGCGCTCGATGATCGGCTTCCAGAGCTTCGCGAGCTCGGCGTTGAGCGCCTTGAATTGCTCCTGCTCCGGCGGAACGTCGTCCTCGGCGAAAATCGCATCGACCGGGCACTCGGCGACGCACAGCGTGCAGTCGATGCACTCGTCGGGGTCGATCACCAGGAAATTCGGCCCTTCGCGAAAGCAATCCACCGGGCAGACATCGACGCAATCCGTGTATTTGCAGCGGATGCAAGGCTCGGTGACGACGTAGGTCATGTACTCGAATGCGATAGCGAAGGCTTGAAATTTTAACAGAACGACCCTACGTGACATTGTCACGCGGCCGCTTGCGGCGCATGCGCCACATCGGCTACCGTGTCGGCTTCGCCTCGACAAACGCCCGGCCCGAAGGAACCCACCCCGATGAGCAGCGAACTGATCAAGCATGTGTCGGACACGTCGTTCGACCAGGATGTACTGAAGTCGGACCGTCCGGTCCTCGTCGATTTCTGGGCGGAGTGGTGCGGCCCCTGCAAGGCGTTCGCGCCGGTTCTCGACGAGGCGGCGCGCGACTACAAGGACAAGCTGACCGTCGCGAAGCTCGATATCGACAACAACCCCGCCACGCCGGGGAAATACGGCATTCGCGGAATACCGACGTTGATCCTCTACAAGAATGGCGAGGCGGCGGCGCAAAAGGTCGGCGCGATGTCGCGCTCGCAACTGAAGGCCTTTCTCGACAGCCAGCTTTCTTGACAGCCGGGGGTAAGCCCGTTAGGCTGCCCTCGCCGTAAGCGTGGCGTGAGCTGATCAGCTCTGCGCCCCGCGCCTTTCAGAAGACGCCGCCTTTTCCTCCTCGCGGCGTCTTTCGACTCCCCGAGCTTTCGTCGTCTTCGCGCTTGAAAAACGCGGGGTGTCGCCGTCAGAAGGCGCGCGCCGCCGACGGCCTCACTTTCGATCGCACAACAGCTTTCCACCATGCATCTGTCAGATTTGAAGTCCCGGCACGTCTCCGAGCTCCTCGAACAGGCCAACGCCATGGAGATCGACGGCGCGAACCGCATGCGCAAGCACGATCTCATTTTCGCGATGCTGAAATCGCACGCGCGAAAAGGGGAGAGCATCTTCGGCGAAGGAACGCTCGAGGTGCTGCCCGACGGGTTCGGCTTTCTGCGCTCGCCCGACACGAGCTATCTCGCCGGCACCGACGATATCTACATCTCGCCTTCGCAGATTCGCCGCTTCAATCTGCACACCGGCGACACGATCGAAGGCGAGATTCGCACGCCGAAGGATGGCGAGCGTTATTTCGCGCTGGTGAAAGTCGACAAGGTCAATGGCGAGCCGCCCGAGAACGCGAAGAACAAGATCCTCTTCGAGAACCTGACGCCGCTGTTTCCCGACGAGGTCATGATTCTCGAGCGCGACATCAAGGCCGAGGAAAACGTCACCGGACGCATCATCGACATCATCGCGCCGATCGGGAAAGGCCAGCGCGGCTTGCTGGTCGCGTCACCGAAGTCCGGCAAGACCGTGATGCTGCAGCACATCGCGCACTCGATCGCGGCGAATCATCCCGACGTGACGCTGATGGTGCTTCTGATCGACGAGCGTCCCGAGGAAGTGACCGATATGCAGCGCACGGTGCGCGGCGAGGTCATTGCGTCGACGTTCGACGAGCCGGCGACACGCCACGTGCAAGTCGCCGAGATGGTCATCGAAAAAGCGAAGCGGTTGATCGAACACAAGAAGGATGTGGTGATCCTGCTCGATTCGATCACGCGTCTCGCGCGCGCCTACAACACGGTCGTGCCGGCATCGGGCAAGGTGTTGACCGGCGGTGTCGACGCGAACGCGCTGCAGCGGCCGAAGCGGTTTTTCGGCGCGGCGCGCAACGTCGAGGAAGGCGGGTCGCTCACGATCATTGCGACTGCGCTGATCGACACGGGATCGCGCATGGACGACGTAATCTACGAGGAATTCAAGGGCACCGGCAACATGGAGATCCATCTCGACCGTCGCATGGCGGAAAAGCGAACTTATCCTGCGATCAACGTCAATCGCTCCGGGACGCGGCGCGAGGAGCTGCTGCTGAAGCCCGACATCCTGCAAAAAGTGTGGGTGCTCCGCAAGCTCCTCTACCCGATGGACGAGCTCGAAGCGATGGATTTCCTGCTGGACAAGGTCCGTCAGACCAAGAACAACGCCGACTTTTTCGACAGCATGCGGCGGGGCTGACGCGGTATCTCGTCTATCGACGACGCCACGGCCCGAATGCGAGCACCCCCAGCGCGAAGGCGATGAACGTTGCGATCAGTCCGGGCGCCGGAATATTCGCCGCGGACAGCGCGCTAACCGTAATGCTGGTGGTTCCCCCCCATGCGCCAAGCACCCCGGTGTTGCAGCCGCCGACGCGGCCTTCGGCTTGCAACGCAACCGTATGCGCGCCCGCGGACACCGGACCGACGTTAAAGAAACCCGTGCTCGTGCCAGGCGTTACGAACCCGCTCAAGGCCCGCTCCACGCCGTCGACCAGAAAGTGAATCCGGACGTCCGAGCAGTGCGTAGCGGCCGCCGTGTACTCGACCTGCAGCGCACCAAGCGTCTGAACGTTGACGGTGAAGACGTTGCTCGATAGCTGGGTGCCGCTTGTCGAAGTGATAACGAACGGCCCATACGTGGTCGTTGTCAGTTGCTGAGCGAACCCCGCTGGCGCGACTGTGAGCGCACCCAGCACCGCAACAATCAACCAAACCCGGATTGCGTATCGCATTGTTATCCTCATATTGTTAGCGTTCGGCGGCGACTTTCGGCAAAAACGTCGCCCGTGTCAAGCAATGGCCGGTTCGACTTCCCCCGCGCGTGGAAAATGCGCACGTCCGCCCAAGCCATTGATCCGGCATGTTTTTTAACGCCCATCGACCGATGGCGACGCCAGCCACGGTCAGGTATAATCCGGCGTTTGCCGCCGCTGCGGGAAGCCTCGCGAGTGGCCGGTATCGGAAGGTCGATTCCGCCCTTCCCGCCCAGAAAGAGATCCATGAAACAGTCCATCCACCCGAAGTACGCCGAGATCGACGTGAGCTGCAGCTGCGGAAACACGTTCAAGACCAGCTCGACCGTCGGCAAGGCGCTGCACGTCGAGGTCTGCTCGGCGTGCCATCCGTTCTACACGGGCAAGCAAAAAGTCGTCGACACCGCGGGTCGCATCGACAAGTTCCGCCAGCGTTACGGCAGCAAAGGCGCGCGCGCGGCGTGATTCCCCTTCGCGGGAGGCCGGGAACGCGATAAAAAGGCAGCTTCGGCTGCCTTTTTCGTTAGCCCCTCTTTTCGATGATGCTTCGCATCCCCCGCGCAACGCTGCCGCAATCCGTCGACACGACGATTGCGACGCCGTCCACGCACGCGTGGCGGCAGTTCGGGCTCGTGCTCCTTTGCGGAGCATGGGTGGCGCTCGGGCTCATCGGGCGCGCGCCGTGGAAGAGCGAAGATGCAATCACCTTCGCCACCGCGTGGGAGATGCTGCAAAGACACGATTGGTTGCTGCCCTATCTCGCGCACGAGCCGGCGTTGTCGCAGTCGCCGCTGATGCCATGGCTCGCAGCCGCCGGCGTGACGTTGTTTCGTCCGCTCTTGCACGCGGCCGATGCAGGTCGTATGGCGGTCGGCGCTGTGCTCGTCCTGACACTGCTTTTTATCGGCCTCGCCGGTCGCGAGCTCAACGGCCGCACGATGCGCTGGATGCCGGTGCTGCTGTTGATCGGCAGCGTGGGTCTTTTCGACCGCTCGCATCAGTTGTCGCAGGAGCTTGCGCTGACGATGTGCATGGCGCTCGCCTTGTTCGCCGTTTCTCTTTCAGCTACGCGCAATCTCCTCGGAGGCGCATTGCTCGGAATCGCGGCCGGTCTCGCGTTTCTCGCGGCGGGATGGATTGGTCCGCTCTGGACGCTGCTTCCGGCGTTGTTGCTGATCGCTTGCGGGCCGTCGTGGCGCGCTCGTTCCTACTTCGCGACGCTTGCGCTGGCCTTCGTTGTCGCTGCGCCATTGATCGCCGCGTGGCCGCTCGCGTTGTACGTGCGCTCTCCAATGTTGTTCGATGCATGGCGCGACGCGCAGCCTTTCAGTGCCGTGCTGCCGTTCGTGTCGGCGCGCGGTTTCGATGTCGTGTGGCTGCTGCGCAATATTGTCTGGGTGGCGTGGCCTTCGTTTCCTTTGATCCTGTGGACGTTGTGGATTCGCGCACGCGGGTTCAACGGGGGAATGCGCGATCCTGCGATCATCGTTCCCGGTATCTACGCTTCGGTGTTGCTCCTATCGATCGCACTGCTTCCCGAATCGAGGCTGATGCAGCTTCTTCCCGCGCTCGTTCCGCTGGCGCTTCTCGCAAGTGTCGAAATCGATTCGATGAAGCGCGAGCATTCGGCCGCACTCGACTGGTTCGGCATTCTGACCTTCGGGCTCACCGCGATCGCGCTGTGGGCGTTCTGGATCGATGCGTACATCAACGGCATGCCGCCGCGCATTGCCATGATTCTGCGCGACAGCGAAACAGGCTATGGGCTGTCGTTCAACCTTCGCGCGTTTCTCGCAGCTGCGCTCTTGAGCGTGCTGTGGGTCGTGCTCGTGCGGCCTGCTCGGCGCAGCAATCGACGCGCGGTGCTCAACTGGACCGCCGGCATCACCCTGATCTGGGGCTTGGTCGCGACGATCTGGATGCCGTATCTCGACGCGCGGCGAACTTACGAGCCGCTCGGCACCGCGCTTGCGCTCAGTCGCCCCGACACGGGTTGCATCGCACGCCGGAATTTGGGTGATCCGCAGCGCGCGCTTTTTTACTACTTCGGCGGTCTGGTCACCGTGTCCGAGAACGCCGTGGGCGCATCCGGGTGTCCTGCGCTACTCGTGCAGTACGGTCGCCTTCCCGACGGCACGCCGCAACTCGACGGCTACGTCGTGCGATGGGAAGGCAATCGCCGCGGCGAAGCGTCCGAGAAGTTCGTGCTGTATGCGAAATCGAAAACCGGTTCGTGAGCTATGAAGTTCATCGATGAAGCGATCATCGATGTGCACGCCGGCGACGGCGGCAACGGTGCCGTGTCGTTCCGGCGCGAGAAGTACGTGCCTCGCGGCGGACCGAACGGTGGCGACGGCGGGCGCGGCGGCAGCGTCGATGTCGTCGCCGATCGCAATATCAACACGCTGATCGACTATCGTTATGCACGAATTTTTCGCGCGCAACGCGGCGAGAACGGGCGCGGCGCTGATCAGTACGGCAAGGGCGGCGAGGATATCGTTTTGCGCGTTCCGGTAGGAACCGTGATCAGCGATGCGGAAAGCGGCGAAACGATTGCCGATCTCGCGCACGACGGTGCGCGCACCAGCGTGGCCAGAGGCGGCAAGGGCGGTCTTGGCAACCTGCATTTCAAATCGAGCGTCAATCGTGCGCCGCGTCAGTCCACGCCGGGGGAGCCGGGAGAGACGCGCAAGCTGAAGCTCGAGCTTCGCGTGCTCGCCGACGTGGGATTGCTGGGCCTCCCCAACGCAGGAAAGTCGACGTTGATCCGCGCGATTTCGGCGGCACGCCCGAAAGTAGCCGACTATCCGTTCACGACGCTGCAACCCAATCTCGGTGTCGTTCGCAGCGACGAGAACAAGAGTTTCGTCGTTGCCGACATTCCGGGATTGATCGAAGGGGCAGCTCTCGGCGCCGGCCTCGGTCATCAGTTCCTTCGACACTTGAAGCGCACGCGCCTGCTTTTGCACGTCGTCGACATTGCGCCGCTGGCGGACGACGCAGACCCGGTGGCTGATGCGCGTGCGATCGTGCGCGAGCTGGACGCGTACGACGAAGAGCTCGCGCACAAGCCACGCTGGCTCGTGCTGAACAAGCTCGATCTCGTGCCCGAAGACGAGCGCGAGTCGCGGGTGAAGGCGTTCGTGAAGGCATTCAAATGGAAGGGCCCGGTATTTGCGATCGCAGCGATCGCAGCGAGCGGCACGCGTGAAATGGTTTTTGCGATTCAGCAGTATCTCGACTCGCACGTGCGAGTCGAGCTCGTCGAGCGCGCTATTGCCGACGCCGACGTTCCCGTCGTGAGTCCGCCGCCCCTTGTGCGCCGGCGACGCAGCGCCACCAAGGACGCCTCATGAACTCGCTAGCAGCAACGGCGAAGCGAATCGTCGTCAAGGTCGGCTCGTCTCTGGTCACCGACGGTGGCCGCGGGATCGATCATGACGCAGTTGCGCGCTGGGCGAGGGAAGTTGCGGAGCTTGCAAGCGTCGGACGCGAGCTCGTTGTGGTGAGCTCGGGCGCCATTGCGGAGGGAATGCAAAGACTCGGCTGGGCGCACCGCCCACGCGCGATTCACGAACTGCAGGCCGCTGCCGCCGTGGGTCAGATGGGCCTCGTGCAAGCGTACGAAGCTGCGTTCGCCAAATTCGGTTTGAAGACTGCACAGGTACTCTTGACGCACGACGATCTCGCCGATCGCAAGCGCTATCTCAATGCGCGCAGCACGTTGCGAACGCTGATTGGACTTGCCGTCATTCCGATCATCAACGAGAACGACACCGTTACCACCGATGAGATTCGCGTCGGCGACAACGACACGCTGGCAGCGCTCGTAACGAACCTGATCGAGGCCGACGTGCTCGTGCTTCTCACCGATCAGCGCGGACTTTTCAGTCGCGATCCACGGAGCGATCCCGACGCGACCTTCATTGGCCAGGGACACGCGGGCGACCCGCATCTGGAAGCAATAGCAGGTGGCGTGGGCAGCATTCTCGCGCGCGGCGGCATGCTGACCAAGGTGCTCGCAGCCAAGCGCGCGGCGCGAAGCGGTGCCGGGACGATCATCGCGAGTGGACGCGAACCGAATGTGCTGACACGGCTTGCCGCGGGCGAGGCGATCGGAACGCATCTTTCGGCCGACACGCCGACGCTGGCGGCGCGCAAGCAATGGCTCGCGGATCACGTGCAGGTGGCCGGAAGAATTCTGTTGGACGACGGCGCCGCGCTTGCGCTATCGCGCGATGGCAAGAGCCTGCTGCCGATCGGCGTGGTTGGCGTCGAAGGCACGTTTCAGCGCGGCGAGATCGTCGGCTGCTTCGCGCCCGATGGTCGGGAGATCGCCCGCGGCCTGGTCAATTACGACGCTACCGAGACTCTGCGCATCATGCGCAAGCCCTCGCTCGAAATCGAGCGGATCTTAGGCTACGTCGACGAGCCGGAACTGATTCACCGCGACAATTTGGTTCTGCTCGAATGAGCAGAACCCAATTGTGGCGAAGGCTAACGCGAGTCGCCGAGCGGCCGGCGTTAAGCGAGGCGCCTTAGCCGAGCGGCCGGAGGCACAATCCGGTCGTCATTGGATAACGAGGGAACGATGAATCTTGTCGAGCGCGTCAAGGGAATGTTGCTGGCGCCCAGAAGCGAGTGGCCGCAGGTGGCCAGCGAGCCGATGAGCGCGCAGGACATTTACACGAAATGGGTGATGCTCCTGGCGGCGATCGGGCCGGTGGCGATCGCGATCGGGTACGCGTCGACGCTGGGATTTGGCGCGAGCCTGCGCTTTGCGATCGCCAACTACCTGATCGTGCTCTTGATGACAGCCGTCATTGCGCTGATCGTCGACGGACTCGCCCCGCATTTCGGCGGAACGAAGGATTTCGTTTCAGCTCTCAAGCTTTCCGCGTTCAGCTATACGCCCGCTTATCTCGCCGGTGTCTTTCACCTGCTCGGCCACTATGGCGGTGTGCTGGTGCTGCTTGCGTCGATCTACGCCTGGTATCTCTTCTATCTCGGTGCGACAGTGCTACGCAAAGCGAGCGACGACAAGGCGGTCGTGTTCACGATCATCATCGTCGTGATCGGATTCGTGCTCGGCATGCTGCTTGGCGGACTCGCGTCGCGCGGAGGATTTGCGCCGGGGTAGCTAGCAGTTATTCACTGGTCGGCACCAGCGGATCAGCGTACGACGAGGGCACGGCAGGATGCGGAACGCCATACAGGCGCTCGAGCCTTGTGTGCGGCCGGATGTGCATGTAGCGCTCGAGCTCGAGCAATGCGCGACGATAAACCTCGCGCTTGAAGTCGATAACGGCTTCGAGCGGCACCCAGTAGTCGTGCCAGCGCCACGCGTCGAACTCGGGCTTCTCGCTCGCGCGCAAGTTCATGTCGTTGTCGCGCCCGATGAGGCGCAACAGATACCAGATCTGCTTCTGGCCGCGATAACTGCCCCGCCATTCGCGCTTGATCCAGTGTTGCGGAACTTCGTAACGTAGCCAGTCACGCGTACGACCGAGGACTTTCACGTGATCCGCCGCCAGGCCCACCTCCTCGCGGAGCTCCCGAAACATCGCCCTTTCGGGCGTTTCGCCGGGATTGATGCCACCTTGCGGAAACTGCCATGAATGCTCGCGGATTCGCTTGCCCCAGAAGACTTGACCTCTCGCGTTGACGATGACGATGGCGACGTTGGGTCGATACCCGTCGCGATCCAGCATCGGAAACCTTGTTGTAAAACGAGTTGGGCCGATTGTTCCACAACTACGGGAAAGCCGCAAAGGTGACCCCGTCCGCAAAGCTCGTTCTTTCCGCCGAGCGTCGGGAAAGCAGCACCCGCGGGGAGCTCCGGTGCGTGGACTCAGGTCGTTGCGTGCGCGGCCTCCGCCGAGATCGGCTGCGCACCCGCAACGGCAGCTTGCGCCGCAATCACTTCGATGCGCACCTCGTCGGTCAATTCGGCTTTCAACGCCGCGAACTCCGGCGTCGTCTTCATCGAATAGTGACGCGGGTGTCGCAAAGGAACGGGGCGATCGACCTTGATTCGCCCGGGCCGCGCGCTCATCACGACGACGCGCGTTCCCATGAACACCGCTTCGTCTATGTCGTGCGTGACGAACAGCACGGTCTTGCGCTCGGCTTCCCAGATACCGAGCAAGAGCTCCTGCATCAGTTCGCGCGTCTGATGATCGAGCGCGCCAAACGGCTCGTCCATCAACAGGATGCGCGGGTTGTTCGCGAGCGCGCGAGCGAGCGCCGTGCGCTGCTGCATGCCGCCGGAAAGCTGTTTCGGATAGTGATGCTCGAATCCGCTCAATCCGACTTTCGCGATGAACGAGTGCGCGATGGCGATCTGTTTGTCACGCGGCATTTCGCGCTCGCGCAAGCCAAAGCAGACGTTATCCAGGACGTCGAGCCAGGGAAACAGCGTGTAGCTCTGGAACACCATGCCGCGATCGGCACCGGCACCGGTTATGCGCTTCCCGTCGAGCAGCACTTCGCCCGACGTCGGTCGATCGAGTCCGGCGACGATGCGAAGCAACGTGCTCTTGCCGCATCCCGATGGGCCGAGGATGGTGATGAAATCGTTCTCCGCGGCATCAAGGTCGGTCGCCTGCAGCGCGAGCGTCGGCGCACCGCCGCGTGTTGACGGAAACGCGCGCGCGACGCCGCGGATCGCTAGGATCGGTGCGTTCAAATGCTGCGTCTCACAATTTCGCCCACGGAAACAAACGTCGGTTCGCTTGCTTGAACGCGAGGTCGGACAAAAGCCCGATCAAGCCGATCACGATGATGCCGAAAATGATCTGATCGGTTGCGAGCAACGCCTGGCTGTCGGTGATCATGTGCCCGATGCCCGATGATGCGCCGATCAATTCCGCGACGATTACATACGTCCATGCCCAGCCGAGCACCATGCGCAGCGTCTCGGCAATTTCGGGCGCAGCACCCGGCAGCAGCACGCGGCGAATCAAATTGCGATCGCTCGCGCCGAGCGTGTACGCCGCTTCGACGAGATCGCGCCGTGTGTTGCCGACGATCACCGCGATCATCAACGTCAGCTGAAAGAAGCTGCCGATGAAGATCACGGCGAGCTTTTGCGCTTCGCCGATGCCTGCCCACAGTATCAACAGCGGTATGAACGCCGACGCCGGTAGATAACGCGAGAACGAAACGAACGGCTCGAAAAACGCTTCGATCGGCTTGTAGGCGCCCATCGCGACGCCAAGCGGCAGCGCGAGGGCGGCGGCGATCACGAATCCCCCGATGACGCGCCACACCGTCATCGCGATGTCGTAGGCGAACCCCATCTGCGTGATAAGCACCCAGCCGGAGCGAACCATCTGGATCGGATCGGCGAGGAACGTTTTGCTAACGAATCCGCCGAGCGTTGCCACCGCCCATACCGCCACGAACAGGACAAAGAACGCGATCCCGAGCGCGACGCGCGCGCCCGGGTTGACGGGTTCCAACGGACGCATCATTTAGCGTAGGCGCTCGCTATGACGCTCGTTGTTTCGTGCTGTTCTGCCAAAAATCGTGTGGCTTTGCGCCTCCTTGAAATGCTTCGCTGAATCGAGGTCATAGAGTCGCCGCACTCGGTCGCGCGGCGACGCGGCCTGCGGCCCTCCCCAAGGGGCGCCGCGCTTCCCTCCCCACCGATTTTCGGGAAGCCAATCCGGCCGAAAGTAGGGTTGCACTTTCGGCCGTTCATTTTATGTACGACGGGTCGGCGAGCTTCGTCATGTCCGGCAGCTGCTTGATGATGCCGGTCTCCATCAAAAGATCGGCCGCTTCCTTGCTGAACTGCGCGTGCTCGCCGGCGAAGAACTTCTGGTTCGCGGCGCGATCTTGCCAGCGCAGATACTTCTGGCTGCCTTCGAACTGCTCGCCCGACTGCTTGACGTCCGCGCCCATGATCTCGAAGCTTTTCTTCGGATCATTCTTGATCATCTCGAGCGCGTCGAAATAAGCATTGGCGAGCGCGCGTGCGGCCTTCGGGTTGTCGGCGAGAAACTTCGGGGTGCAACCGAACGTGTCCATCACCATCGGATAGTCGAGCGTGGTTGCGATGATCTTGCCTGCTTCCGGCTTCGCGCGGACGGCCGAAAGGTACGGCTCGTAGGTCATCGCAGCATCGACCCCTGTGTCACCGGCAATCATTGCGTTCGCGGCGGCTTGCGGTTCCAGATTGACGACTCTCACATCCTTCACCGATAGGCCGTTCTTCTTCAAAAACCAGGCAAGCGTGAAGTACGGCGCCGTTCCGGGAGCACTCGCCGCAACGGTCTTGCCTTTGAGATCGGCAATTTTGGTGATGCTCGGCTTCACGACCATGCCGTCCGCGCCGTAGCTTTTGTCGAGCTGGAAGATCTGCGTCGTTGCAACGCCATTCGCGTTCCATACGACCCACGTTTCGACGGTCGTCGCCGCGCACTGAATGTCGCCGGATGCGATCGCGAGATGGCGATCCTTTTGCGGAATCTTGCGCAGCGTGACGTCGAGCCCGTGCTTCTTGAACAGGCCCGCTTCCTTGGCGAGCGTCAGCGGCGCAAATCCGGTCCAGCCGGATAGACCGACTCCCACTTTGGTGTCCTGCGCGGATGCAACTGCGCCGAACAATGCGATCGACAAGAATGTAGCGGTGTTGCGGATGGAAAACATGGCGGCTCCTTGGCGCGAAATAGAGGGCGAACGCGAAACGGACTGTAGTACTTCAAGCGGGAATCCACAACGCAGGCAGATTCGGTAACGCGCGAAACACCCGCGACAGCGCGCCCTCCGTGACGAGCGCAGTCGCGCGCTCGATATCCGGCGCAAGCGCACGATCCTTGGACAGCGAAGGGCAATTGTCGCGCACCAGCGCATGTACGTGTTCCAGCGCCGGTGAGCTTGTGAGCGGACGCAGAAAATCGATGCCCTGCGCCGCGGCAAGGAGCTCGATCCCGAGAATGTGCGCGGTATTGCGAACCATCGCCTGCAACCGGCGCGCGGCGAACGTCGCCATCGAGACGTGGTCCTCCTGGTTCGCCGAGGTCGGCAACGAATCCACGCTCGCCGGATGCGCGAGCGACTTGTTTTCGCTCGCTAGCGACGCGGCGGTCACGTGCGCGATCATGAAGCCTGAATTGAGACCCGGCTCGTGAGCGAGAAACGGGGGAAGTCGCGAGATTCCCGCGTCGATCAACATTGCGATGCGACGCTCGGCGATCGCGCCGACTTCGGCGATTGCCACCGCACATGCATCGGCTGCGAGCGCGACCGGCTCGGCGTGAAAGTTGCCTCCCGACACGAGCTGGTTATCCTCGGGAAACACGAGGGGATTATCGGTAACGGCGTTCGCTTCGCGCAGCAGGACCAGTGCTGCATGTCGCAATTGATCGAGGCACGCACCGACGACCTGTGGCTGGCAACGCAGGCAATACGGATCCTGCACGCGATCGTCACCTTGCAAATGCGAGCGGCGAATCTCCGAGCCGGCAAGCAGCGCCCGATAGTATTGCGCGACATCGATTTGACCCGGCTGCCCGCGCAATGCATGAATGCGCGGATCGAATGGACCGTCGCTTCCGCGTGCGGCATCGACGGTGAGCGCCCCGACGACGAGTGCGGATTCGAGCACCGGCTCGAAAGACAGGAATGCGTGCAATGCCAGCGCGGTCGACGTTTGCGTGCCGTTGATAAGCGCGAGGCCCTCTTTCGCCCCGAGTGACAACGGCGCGATGCCCGCACTTTGCAACACTTCTTCCGCGGGACGGCGCATGCCATCGACCACAAACTCGCCCTCGCCGATCAATGCGAGCGTCAAATGCGCAAGCGGGGCAAGATCGCCCGAAGCGCCGACCGAGCCCTGCGACGGTACGTGCGGAACGAGTCCCGCGTTGTAGACGGCGAGCAGAGTCTCGATGACCGCAGCACGAACGCCCGATGCGCCGCGCGCCAGCGACGCGGCTTTGAGTGCAAGCATCAATCGCACGACCGGTGGCGAAAGTGGTTCGCCTACGCCGGCGGCATGCGAGCGCACGAGATTCACTTGCAACGTTGCCAGATCGTCGTCACTGATGCGCGTGCTCGCAAGCTTGCCGAAGCCGGTGTTGATTCCGTACACGGCCTCCGAGCCTGCAGCCGCGCGCGCGACGACGTTGGCGCTGGCTTCGATTCGCTGCAGCGCCGCTCGGTCGAGCTCCAACCGAACGTGACCAGCGTGGATCGCCTGAAGCGCGTCGAGTGTCAGCGTTGCCGGCGAAAGTGTCAGTGTCGCGTTCATCGTTTAGCGAATGGTCGTGTAGCGCGAATCGACCGCTGCTTGTGCCATCGCCTCGAGCGACCGGTAAGAGGCGACATCGGGAGCGACGAAGCGCTCGAGGAGCACGTCGTCGAGACGCTTCGCATAGCCGGGATCGCCGTGGATCTCCCCCAAGTGCTCGCGAAGCTTCGTCACCGTCGCACCGTCAATGCCTGGCGCCGCGACCAACAGCGGAATCGGCGTCCACTCGGTCGTCGCGACACACAGCACGCCCTCCAGACGTTCCGGCTCATGCCGCCTGCACAGATCGAGAAAATAACTGTCGAGCGCGATGATGTCGACATCACCTCGACGTAGCGCTTCGAGTGTTTTCAATGGTGTGCCGAGGGGGCCTTTCGCCTCGGCGTACAGCGAGCGACGCTCGAAATTCGCGTAGCGCGCAAGGTGCGCGCGCGGGGCATTGAAGCCCGACTGCGAATCGTTCGCCATCCAACCGATGCAATGGCCGAATGTCGCTTCGAGCGTGTCGAAGCCGCTCGCTGCGAGCACCAGGAACTCGCTGCAATAGCGCGGGAGTCCAAGGTAGCGCGCAGGCGATGGAACAGGCGCTGCGATCGGGTGTACTTTGCGCTCGCTTCGCACGAACGGCCAGCCGCACATGAAATCGCAGCAAAGATCGTCGCGCTCCCACAGCGTCGCGATCGGAGCCGAATGCTCGATGAACTGTATCGACGTATTCGTGTCGGAGAATACCTTCTCGAACAACGCCCGCCAGGCCCGCTGCGCGGCTGGCAACGCTCCGTACATGCGAAACGACGTGATCACGCGAAGCGCAGCGTCTGTCCGACCGACTCGCGCTTCGCCTTGTCCAGCAACGCGGCGCCAAGCGCAATGTCGCTCGTCGACAATCCGCGATGCCACAACAGGATCGTTTCGTCGTCGCGCTCGCGGCCGGGCTTCAATCCGGCGACGATTTCACCGAGCTCCGCATGCAGGTTGCGCTCCGACAGCCGATCGCTGTCGACGTGCTGGCGAAGCGCGCCGAAAGGCAATCCCTTACGGCACTGGCCCCAGTCGTCGACGACCATCTTGTCCATGATGTCGGTGAGCGAGAGCTCGACTGCGCTCATCGTTCCGTAGGGCACGACCAACGCGCCCTTCCCGATCCATTCTGTTTTCAGGAGCGGCATCGGCTCGGGCAAGCGCGATGCTTCGACGATGATGTCCGCACCGCGCACGCACGTTTCCCAATCGTCCGTGGCAACGACGCGCTTGTTCAGATCGCGCGACAGGCGCTCCGCGAACGCAGTGCGACTTTCGACGCGCCGCGAATGCACGCGAATCTCGTCGAAGTCGAACAGGCGATCGAGCAAGCGCACGTTCCAGTACGCGGTTCCGCGTGCGCCGATGTGGCCGAGCACGCGGCTGTTTTTGCGCGCGAGATGCCTGGCACCAAGCGCTGTCACCGCGCCCGTGCGCATGTCGGTGATCGAGCTCGCGTCGATGACGGCAAGCGGCGTTCCGGTCGCCGGATCGAAAAGATTGAGGAGCGCCATCTCGGACGGCAGCCCAAGCTTGTAGTTGTCGACGAAATCGCTGACGATTTTCACGCCCGCAAGCCCAAGCGGCTTCACGACACCGCGCAAAACGTTGAAGTGACCTTTGGCCGACGACTCCGGAATCAGGTGCACGCGCGGCTCGATCACGGTCGCGCGACGGCCCTGCGCATCGAGCGCCGACTCGACGGCGGCGAGAATCTCGTCGTCGCTAAGTTGCAGACGCTCGATCTCCGGACCGCCGAGATAGCGGAT
This sequence comes from Casimicrobiaceae bacterium, assembly GCA_035536295.1. Taxonomy (GTDB): domain Bacteria; phylum Pseudomonadota; class Gammaproteobacteria; order Burkholderiales; family Casimicrobiaceae; genus VBCG01. The sequence continues at coordinate 13,442 of DATLOI010000027.1, read as the reverse complement.
ATCGATTCTGGTGCCGCTTACCGTCATGGCCTCATTGCTGCGGCTTGATGCCGGCCTTCTTGACGATGTCTCCCCACCGCCGGCTTTCGCTCTTGATGAGCGCATCGAACGCTTCGGCCGTGTTACCCACCGGCTCGAGACCAAGTCCTGCCAGCTTCGCTTTCGTGTCTTCGCTCTGCAGAGCTTCCGCCATGTCGCGTTGCAGCTTCTGCACGATTGCGCTCGGCGTTCCGGCACGGGCGACGATGCCGTACCACGACGTCACGTCGAAGCCGGGCAATCCGCTTTCCGCGACCGTAGGCACGCTGGGAAGCTCGGCGTTGCGTTTCGGGCTCGCGATGGCAAGTGCGACGAGCTTGCCGGACTTGATGTGCTGCAACACCGTCGAAATGCCGGCGAACATCATCTGCACGTTGCCGCCGAGCAGATCATTGACGGCCGGTGCAATGCCCTTGTAGGGAACGTGCACGGCATCGACGCCGGTTTCGCTTTTGAACAGCTCGGCCGCGAGATGCGCGCCGCTGCCGTCTCCAGGTGAGGCGAAATTGAGCTTGCCGGGATTCGCTTTGGCGTATGCGACAAGCTCGCGAAACGTTTTCGCCGGCACCGACGGATGCACGACCAGCACGTTCGGCGACTGCGCGAGCAGCGTCACCGGCATGAGGTCGCGAGAAGTGTCGAACGGAAGGTTCGGAAACAGCGTTGGATTGACGGTCAGATTGCCGGCGGGTGCAAGCACGAGCGTGTAGCCATCGGGCGCCGCGCGCGCGCCCTCTGCCATGCCGATATTGCCCGATGCACCCACCTTGTTCTCGACGATCACCGGCTGTCCCCACTTTTGCGCGAGCCTCTCGCCGACGATGCGGGGCAGTGCGTCGGCAACGCCTCCCGCGGCGAATGGAACGATGATGCGAACGGGCCTGGTCGGATATGCCTCTTGTGCCATCGCGATGGCAGGCGCGCAAAGCGTGCACGCAACGAACGCGATCCAGCGTTGAATCGAGATTCTCATGACTGCGACGCTCCGCTTCGTTTGATCATCGGTAAGTCGAGCCCATGCTCGCCCGCGCATTCGATCGCGCTGGCATAGCCGGCATCGGCATGACGCATCACGCCGGTGGCAGGATCGTTCCACAGCACACGCTCGATCCGTCGTGCCGCGGCATCGCTGCCATCGCAAACGATGACCACACCCGCGTGCTGCGAATAGCCCATGCCGACACCGCCTCCATGATGAAACGACACCCACGTAGCGCCACTCGCCGTGTTCAGCAACGCATTGAGGAGCGGCCAATCGGAGACTGCATCGGAACCATCGCGCATCGCTTCGGTTTCGCGATTCGGCGAAGCGACCGAGCCCGAGTCGAGATGATCGCGGCCGATGACGATCGGCGCTTCGAGCTCGCCGGACTTGACCATTGCATTGAACGCGAGTCCCGCGCGATGCCGCTCGCCAAGACCGATCCAGCAAATGCGCGAAGGCAATCCCTGGAACGCGATGCGATCTTCCGCGAGATCGAGCCAGCGATGCAAATGCCGGTCGTTGGGAAACAGCTCCTTCATTTTGCGATCGGTTTTTCTGATGTCCTCCGGATTGCCCGACAGCGCGACCCAACGAAACGGGCCTTTGCCGCGACAAAACAACGGACGAATGTACGCGGGAACGAAGCCGGGAAAGGCGAATGCATTGGCAACACCCTGATCGAACGCGACCTGCCGAATGTTGTTTCCGTAGTCGACCGTGGGAATTCCGAGCGCGCGCAAATCGAGCATCGCTTGCACGTGAATCGCGCAGCTTCGCGCCGCATCCTCACGCAATTGCGCGTGCTGCGAAGCATCGTGTTGCGCGCTTCGCCAACGTTCCAGTGTCCAGCCGATCGGGAGGTAGCCGTTCACGAGATCGTGCGCCGACGTTTGATCGGTGACCAGATCGGGTTTGGGCCCACCACGCGGGGCGCGTTGCGCGATCGCCGGTACGATTTCCGCGGCATTGCCCAGCAAACCGATCGAAACCGCGCGACCTGCCTTGGTGTGTGCCGCGATACGAGCGAGCGCATCGTCGAGATTGGCGGCCTGTTCATCGAGATAGCGCGTACGCAAGCGAAACTCGATGCGCGCCGGATCGCATTCGATGTTCAGCGAACAGGCGCCGGCGAGACTCGCGGCGAGCGGTTGCGCGCCTCCCATTCCGCCGAGCCCTGCAGTCAATATCCAGCGGCCGGTGAGATCACCTCCGAAATGCTGGCGCCCGGCCTCGACGAACGTCTCGTAGGTTCCCTGCACGATCCCCTGGCTGCCTATATAGATCCACGAGCCGGCGGTCATCTGGCCGTACATCATCAAGCCTTTGCGGTCGAGTTCGCCGAAGTGTTCCCAGGTCGCCCACTTCGGTACGAGATTCGAGTTCGCAATCAGAACGCGCGGCGCATCGACGTGCGTGCGAAATACACCGACCGGCTTGCCGGATTGCACGAGCAGCGTTTCATCCTCGCCGAGCTTTCTAAGCGAAGCGAGAATCGTGTCGAACGCATTCCAGTCGCGCGCCGCTTTGCCGATGCCGCCGTACACGACGAGCGCATCGGGATTCTCCGCAACCTCCGGATCGAGATTGTTCTGGATCATGCGAAACGCCGCTTCGATCTGCCAATTGCGGCAGGAAAGCCTGTCGCCTCGCGGGGCCTTCACCGGGCGCGGCCCGGCGCGCAAATGCGGTGTCGATAGATCGGTCATCGTTGGCCTCCCGGACCCGGGTTCGAGCTTCGCACTCTACTTGTCTAGACAAGTGTATGCAAGTAGGATTGATCCCATGACGACGAAGGGCCGCCGGGCGCCACCGTACACACGCATCAAGGAGCACTTGAAGGAGTCGTTGCGACGCGGCCGCTACCCGCCTGGCGCGCGCATGCCTTCCGAGGCGAGCCTGGTCGAGCGTTTCGGCGTCAGCCGCATGACCGTCGGCCGCGCGCTGGGCGAGCTCGCCGACGAGGGCCTGGTCGTGCGCGTGCAAGGACTTGGCACATTCGCCGCACAACCGCATCGGGTTGCATCGACGTTGACCATCCGCGACATTCACGAGGAGATCGTCGCGCGGGGACACGTGCACGACGCTCGCGTGCACCTGGCTCGCGAGGAGCGCGCGAAGGCACCGGTTGCCTCACGACTCGGCGTGGCGGCGGGCGCACGCGTCTTTCACACGCTGATCGTGCATCGCGAGAACGGCGTCCCGATCCAGTGCGAGGATCGCTTTGTGAATCCCGCCGCGGCGCCTCACTATCTCGCCAACGATTTCACGCGCATGACGCCGACGGGGTACCTGCTGTCCGTCGCGCCTCTGTGGGAAGCGCAATATTCGATCGCGGCGACCACGCCGACAACGCAGGAAGCGCGCTTGCTGGATATCGCGCGGAATGATCCTTGTCTGGTCGTCATGCGCCGCACCGAAAGCCAGCATGTGCCGATCACGATCGCGCGGCTTGCGCACCCGGGCTCGCGCTATCTTTTAGAAGGAGCGTTCAAGCCATGACGCTTGCCATCGTCGCATGCGACGACGTGCCGAAGACGCCGTGGAAAAACGGCGGCGGTTTCGCGCGCGATCTCCTAAGCTGGCCGGATAGTTTCGACTGGGCGCTGCGCATCAGCGTCGCCGATGTCGAGCGCGACGGACCGTTCTCCGACTACGCCGGGGTCGAGCGTTGGTTCGCCGTGCTGGAGGGTACGGGTGTCACCCTTTCGTTCGCTGACAATGGCGAGAAAAGAATCCTGACGCGCGACGATCCACCGTTTCGCTTCGACGGTGCAAGAGCGCTACATTGCACGCTCGCGTCCGGCCCCACACGCGATTTCAATGTGATGTTCGCCCATGATCGCGGCGAAGGCTCGTGCGCGGTCGTGCAATCGGGTCAATCGTGGCGCGACGATTCCGAGCTGCGAGCGATCTTTTCGGTATCGCGTCTGCGACTCGTTCTTGGCGACGACAGCGTCGAGCTTCCGCCGATGTCGCTCGCCTGGTCGCGGCAGCTGCGTGGACAAACGTGGCGCGTCGATGATGGGGGGCGCGCATTCTGGATTGCGTATCGCACGAAAGTTGCGCGATGAAGACGTTGTGGCGCAACGCGTGCATTGCCACGCTGGCGAGCGAAAAGCCGTGGGGATGGATCGAGCGCGGTGCAATCGTGGCGGAGGACGCGACGATACGCTGGATCGGTGATGCAACGCAGATTCCATCGCTGCCGGGCGACGTTGTCGAGCACGATCTTGGCGATGCGCTGATCACGCCCGGCCTGATCGACGCGCACACGCATCTTGTCTACGGTGGTCAGCGTGCCGACGAGTTCGAGATGCGCCTTTCCGGCGCCACCTACGAAGACATCGCGCGCGCCGGCGGCGGAATTCGCTCGACGGTGACGGCAACGCGCGAAGCGAGCGACGCCGCGCTGTTCGACAGCGCCCGAACGCGCACACTTGCGTTGATGGCCGAAGGTGTGACCACACTCGAAATCAAATCGGGCTACGGCCTGACCGAGCACGACGAGGCTCGCAGCCTCCGCGTCGCGCGGCGCCTCGCTCGCGAGCTTCCCATCGACATTCGCACGACCTACCTCGCCGCGCATTCCCTTCCGCCCGAGTACGCGAATCGCGCAGACGACTATATCGATGCGATTTGCCAGTGGCTGCCTGCGTTGCACGCCGAAGGCCTCGTCGACGCGGTCGATGCGTTTTGCGAGCGCATAGCGTTCACACCTGCGCAAACGCGACGTGTGTTCGAAGCCGCGCGACGCCTCGGCTTGCCGGTGAAGTTGCACGCCGAGCAACTTTCCGACAGCGGCGGCGCCGCGCTTGCGGCAGAGTTCAACGCGCTCTCTTGCGATCACCTCGAGCATCTATCGAGCGAGGGTATCGCGGCGATGGTGAAGTCCGGCAGCGTCGCAATGCTTCTGCCTGGTGCCTATTATTTTTTGCGCGACACCAAGCTGCCGCCGGTCGATGCATTGCGTAAAGCCGGCGTTCCGATCGCCATTGCCACGGATCACAATCCCGGGACCTCGCCGGTACTCTCGCCGTTGCTCATGGTGCAAATGGCGTGCACGCTGTTTCGATTGACGCCGGAGGAAGCGCTACGCGGGATGACGAGTAACGCCGCGCGCGCCCTCGGGCTCGAAGCAACCCACGGCATGCTCGCGGCAGGCATGCGCGCCGATCTCGCCGTGTGGAGCGTCGAGCATCCGCGGGAGCTCGCCTATTGGGTCGGCGGTCGCGCTTGCGAACGTGTATTTCATGCAGGCATCGAGCGAAAACCGGCGTGAACGACATCTACACGCTTTTTCGTGGATCGCGGCCACTCATCGTCAGCATGCCCCACGTCGGCACGGCGATTCCCGATGATTTGCGCAAACACTTCGTCGATGAAGCGTTGCACACGCCCGACACCGACTGGCATCTCGACGCGCTTTACGCATTCGTAAAGGACGAGGGTGCGAGCCTGATCGTCCCGGCGATGTCGCGCTATGTCATCGATTTGAACCGGCCTGCCGACGACAAGCCGATGTACGCCGGCGCGAACAACACCGAGCTGTGCCCGACACGCAGTTTCGAGGGGACGCCACTGTATCAATCCAGTCGTGCACCGGATGCCGCCGAGATCGCACGCCGGCGTGCGACGTATTGGCACCCTTATCACGAGGCACTCACGCGCGAAATCGAGCGTGTGCGAAGCACGCACGGTCACGCGATCGTGTTCGACGCGCACAGCATTCGATCGGAGCTCCCTTGGCTTTTCGAAGGCAAGCTGCCGGATCTGAATCTCGGCACGAGCAACGGGGCAAGTTGCGCACCTTCGCTTCGCGAAGCGCTTTCGCGCGTGCTTGCGACGCAAACGCGTTACACCTATGCGGTCGACGGTCGCTTCAAAGGCGGCTACATCACGCGCCATTACGGTCAACCCGAGCTTGCCGTGCACGCGATCCAGCTCGAGATGTGCTGGAGCTGTTACATGGTCGAAGCGCCGCCGTATCGCGTCGATCCGATGCGGGCCGACGAGCTTCGCAGTGTTCTTACCCCGCTGATCGGCGCGATGCTCGACTGGCGACCCGATGTCCGCTGATCAGACGCAGCGTAAGTTGTGGGCGCCGCGCGCGTGGCTCATGCGTGATGGCGTCGGATCGTTCCAGGAAGGCGTCGAGCTTGGGATCGATGCGCGCGGATACTGGTCGAGCATCGCGACCCACGCTGCATGTCCGCCGAGTGCCGAGCGGCTCGACGGACCGATTCTGCCGGGCATGGTCGATGCGCACAGCCACGCGTTCCAGCGCGCATTCGCAGGACTCGCCGAGCGTCGCGATGCGAGCGACGATGATTTCTGGTCGTGGCGCGATCGCATGTACCGCGTGGCATTGCAAATCGAGCCCGACATGCTGGAAGCAATCGCCTCGCAGCTTTATGTCGAGCTCTTGTGCGGCGGCTATACCGACGTCTGCGAATTTCATTACCTCCACCATGCCTCCGACGGCTCGTCTTACACCGATCCACTCGCAATGTGCCGCGCGCTCGCGAACGCCGCGACGCGAACCGGCATCGGTCTAACGATCCTGCCAGTGCTCTACGAGCGCGCGGGCTTCATGCAACCCTTATTGCGTGACGATCAGCGTCGCTTCGCCACGAACGTGGAGCGCGTGCTGAAGCTACGCGACGGGGTTCGTGCGATGGACCTGCCGCTGGTCAAAGCTGGCACGGCCGTGCATTCGCTGCGCGCCGCGCAGCCCGTATCGATCGCCGGGCTTCAAGCCGCGCTCGCCGGCGATCGGGCGCCGATTCATATTCACGTCTCCGAGCAACAGCGCGAAGTCGACGAATGCGTTGCAGCAACGCGCATGCGGCCGATCGAATGGCTCGCCGAACACGTCGCGCTCGATTCACGCTGGCAGCTCGTGCATGCAACGCACGCAACCATCGAGGAGATCAATGCCGTTGCGCGAGCCGGTGCAGGCATCGTGCTGTGTCCGACGACGGAAGCGAATCTCGGCGATGGCGTTCCCGACCTGCCGCGCTGGCTCGATGCAGGCGTGCCAATCGCGCTCGGCTCGGACAGCAACGTAACGCGCGATTGGCCTGATGAGATTCGCCATCTGGAGTACGCACAGCGTTTGCAGCTTCAGGCGCGCAACGTCGGAGCACGTCCACACCGAGGCTCGCCGTCGACCGCGGAAACGTTGCTCGCGCAAGCACTCGATGGCGGACGACACGCGGCCGGTCGTGTGGCATGGGGCTTCGAAGTCGGCGCGCGTGCGGATCTGGTCGTCCTCGACGAATCCAGCGAAGCTCTCATGGGCGTTCCGCCACAGCTCGCCATCGATGCGCTGACTTTCAGCGGGCCTTCGCGACCGTTCCGGCACGTGATGGTTGCGGGGGAATGGAGAATTCGCGACGGTCGTTCCCAAGACGAAGCGGCGATCGCCGCAGCGTTTCGCCAGGCCATGCGTGTGCTCTGGAGCGATTGAGCGTTCTAGCAATTCGGCAACGACTGCACTTGAACTCAGACGCCTTCATCCGGCAATTTCACTTACTCGTTGACTCCGGAGAGATCGACCAGGCGGCCCTTTTCGTCGAGTCCGCAATCGCAATCGATTCGTCGAATGTCGACGCTCGTTATGCGCGCGGCGTAGTCGCGATATTCGATCGCGATTTCGAACTGGCGGAGCGCGAAATGCGTCACGCGATCGCGGGCAGGCCCACGTTTGCATTGGCACTGCATGGGCTCGGCGCCATTGCGCAATGGCGCAAGGAGTACCTCGCTTCGATCGAATTCTTCACGCGTGCGTTGCAATGCGATCCGGCGTCGTCGGATACTTCAGTCGCGTTCGCGCACTCGCTTCTTGCGCTCGGCCGCTACGATGAGGGGTGGCGGCATTTCGAGGCTCGTCCGGGCGGACTTGCTCACCTTCCCCGCCAGAAAGGCGCTTGGGATGGTTCGCCGATTCCGAATGGAGCGCTGGCGGTGTTCGGCGAACAGGGCCTTGGCGACGTCGTGCAGTTTTGCCGTTATGTTCCCTCGATCGCCAACCGAGCGCAACGCGTATACCTGCTTCTCGACGGACCATTCGCGACCCTTGCTCCGCTGCTTGCGTCGCTTGCCGGAGTAGATGCAATCGTCACCGACCATCGCGCGGGGCCTTCGATCAACGCGCACTGTCCGATCATGACGCTGGCCCAAATCGCCGGCGCGTCGACGTCAACGCCTGGTGACGTTCCGTATTTGTCGGTTCCCGATGAGCGGATGCGGCGATGGCGCGCCCGACTGGGCGTTCCTCGTTCACGGCGCGTCGGCCTCGTTTGGCATGGCAACCCTCGCGCCACCGTCAGGGGATCCGATATCGATGCGCGACGTTCGATAAGTCCCGAGTTGCTCACCCCATTGAGCGAGGTGGCGGGCATCGAGTGGTACTCGCTGCAGCTTGACATGAGAAGCAAACTCCCTTCGCAATTCAACGTCATCGAGCTTGCACCGGAAATTCGCGACCTCGCCGACACGGCAGCGATCATTGCAAATCTCGATCTCGTGATCACCGTGGATACATCGGTCGCGCACGTCGCGGGGGCGATCGGGGCTCCGGTGTGGATGCTCAATCGATTCGATTCGTGCTGGCGCTGGGGGCCGAGCGACGAAACGACATCCTGGTATCCGTCGATGCGAATTTTCCGGCAGCCCTCGTTCGGAAACTGGTCACCGGTCATCAGCGATGTTCGGCGCGCGCTTGCGGCGTGGGCACGCGACCCTACTGTCTAGCGCATTGCCGCGTCGACCGGTGTCACGTCGCGCGTGAGTTGCTGCGCACCGCGAATGACCTGGATCGCAATCACTTGCCCGATCGCTTCCACTCCGAGTAGCCGCTGCAGATCATCGATGGAGCGCACCGGCGAAGCATCGATCGCAACGATAACGTCGCCGACGGCGAGTGATCGCGCGGCAGGCGCACCCGCTTCGAGGCTATCGACTCGCACGCCCGATTCGACGGGAAGCACGTAATCACGCACGACGCGGCGCGACAGCGGCACCGACTGGCCCCCAGACCGAGCCACGCGCGTCGCACGCGACCCTCGCGAATTAACGCACTTGCAACGCGCTCCGCACTCGAAGACGCAATGGCAAGACACAAGCCTTGCGCGCCTACCACGGCCGCGGTGTTGACGCCGATCACTGCACCGCGCGAATCGATCAGCGGACCGCCCGAGTTGCCGGGATTGAGGGAAGCATCGGTTTGAATAACGTTGTCCAGCAAGCGCCCCGTTTGCGCGCGCATCGAGCGACCCAGTGCGCTGACGATTCCCGCGGTGACCGTTTGCTGGAATCCCAGCGGACTGCCGATCGCGATGGGATTTGGCCGATGGCAAGGCCGGTCGAATCGCCGAAGCGGCACCAGGCAAGATCCGACGCGGCCACTTTGAGCACCGCGACATCCGAGTGCGGGTCGTCGCCAACGATAGCCGCCCCCACGCACCGGCCATCGGCGACGTGACTTCGATGCTGCGCGCGCTGGAAGCGACGTGACTGTGGGTGACGAGGTACCCGTCGGGCGTGATCAAAAAGCCCGAACCGGCACCGGCGCTGTGAGCTTTTCGAGGAGGTGCGCCGGATTGCGACGTGCGCGACTCGCCGCACCGCGCTGGTGACCCCGATCGAGTAGGCGTCGAGTAAAGCGCCGTCGTCGAAGAGCAGCGCGTCGAGCGGAGGCATGCGCCTTCAGTTGACGGCACGCGCGGGGAATTCAACTGGCGCTCAAATAGACAAACGGCGCCGTAAGGCGCCGTTCGATATGCGTCGCTGCGTTACGACGCCTTTTTCACGACCATCCGGTCGACGACAGTGGTCACTCCCGCGATCGCTCCTGCCAATTCCTTGGCGCGCGCACGGTTCTGGTCGGTATCGACCTCGCCGGTCAATGTCACGCGGCCGTCGTTGGTATCGACGTCGATCTTCAGCGAGGCGATGCCGGGTTCGGCCATCAGGCGCGACTTGACCTTGGCGGTGGTCGCAGCATCCGACGCACTTGCGGCGACCTTGTCACCCGCCGCCTCGACCTTGTTAGCCGTACGATTAGCCGCGCTGCTGGCATCGGCGGTCATCTTGTCGGCCGTCGTCGCCGCGCTCGATGTCGGGCGATCGGTTGCTGCCTTGCTAGTGGCTGTTCCGTTACGCGAGTCGCCGCACGCAGTCAAAGCCAGACTTGCGACGATCGTTCCGGTCAAAAAAGCGTTGCGAGTCCATTCACGCATCATCAGGGTAACTCCTCATAGGGCAAGGGTTGGTGACGCGATAAGCTTTGCAAGCCGCATGCCTTCGCATCGACTTAAAAAATCCTTGGGTTATCAGTAAGTTCTGGGTTCTTTCGAACGTGTATAAACGGTAGGACTGCAACGCGGACCGGATGCCGATCCCATGTTTTCTCGCGGGTCCGAGATCGCGCGGTAAGCGTGGGCTAAGATTTCCTACAACGAACCGCCGATCGACCTATTGGGAGGCTCGTGTGCGGCTCGCGAATACGCTCGTCAACGAAGTCGTGCTTGGCGCAACCTTCGCCTTCAATACACGTTGCATGTGCGAAAGCGCCTGACGTGTGTGTGCGGGACGCGCCGACGCGACGCAATCCGACGGCACCCAGATCGCATAGTCGCGAAGATACGCATCGTGCGCGGTGAACATCACGCACGAGTCGGTGGTGAGTCCCGCGATGATCAAACGCCTGACGCCCATCTCGGCGAGGATGAATTCGAGCGGCGTGCCAAAGAACGCGGAATGCCGCGGCTTCAGCACCGATCGATCGTCGCGTTGCGGCGCCATCAATTGCGCGAGCTCACGCGATGCGCCGCCGCGCTCGATACAAGTATCGACAACAGCGTGAATGTCGGACTCCCAGTGACCGAAGTTGTCGTTCGCGTAGATCGCGGGCACGTGCTGCCGCGCGAGTCTCAGCTTCAGCGCCTTGGCCGCGCGCGCTGCGCGAATCGCGTGCGGTGCAAGCGATCTCGCGGTGGGAAAGTCCATGAAGTTCAGGAAATCCACCAGCAGCAATACCGTGGAAGCACGTGCCATGTGATCGGGACTAATGCGGCATGCGCGAGTCCGAAAGAGCGACTACCCCGACGCACGCGCCGGCTCGGCTCGTCGACGCAGCGCTCGTTTGGCGCGATTTGGGGCATCGATCGCTTGCTTGGGACGACGACGTGTGGCAGCGATCGATCGCTCGAGTTTCCTCGCCAGTTCCTGATCGGGTTTGCGTCGCGCTGCCGCGGCGAGCAGCGTAAGCACGCGACGCTCCTCCGCAGAAAGTCCGGCGACACGCACGCCCCGGCGTTGCTCGATCGCTTCGAGCAGTTCGATATCGAGCACACCCGGATGAACGTAGCTTCGCCGACATACCGCGAGCGTATTGCCGAGCGACTCGGCCGCCTTGCGAATCGCGTCGTTGACAGCACGAGGGCTCGCTCGCCCGCTTCGCGACTTGCGCGCAATCGCGAGTGCATTGGCCGCGATCACGGTCGCATGCCAGGTGCGGAAATCCTTCGCCGAGTAATCGTCATTGGCCACGACCTTGAGGTAGCCGTTCACATCGGTCGCATCGATGCTTTTCGCTTCGCCCTCCTCCACGTATTGAAAGAGCTCGTAGCCGGGCAGCTCGCGACAACGACGCACGATATTCGCGATTCGACGATCCGACAGCGCGACATCGTGCTCCTTTCCGGACTTTCCCCTGAAGCGAATGCGGATGCTCTCACCGCTGATTTCGACGTGCTTGTCGCGAAGCGTCGTCAGGCCGTAGCTGCCGTTTGCCTTCCGATAGCGCTCGTCCCCGACGCGCACGAAAATCCGGTCGAGAAGCGACACCATCGTCGCGAGCACCTTTTCGCGCGGCAATCCGGATAGGCCCAGATCGCGTGCGACGCAGGTGCGAATCTTCGGTAGCGCCCGCCCGAATGCGGCGAGCCGGTCGAACTTGTTGCTGTCGCGCTCTTCGCGCCATTTGTTGTGATAGCGATATTGCTTGCGGCCGCGAACATCGCGACCCGTCGCTTGCAAATGGCCGCGCGGATCAGTGGTGATCCAAACGTCGGTCCACGCCGGTGGAAGTACGAGCTTGGCGATTCGCGCGAGCACTTTTTCGTCGGTCACTTGACTTCCGCTTGGCCCGAGATAGCGAAACCGCGGCGGGCTGCCAATTCGCTTGATACCGGGCATCGCAGCACTCACGTAACGAAGGCCCGTGGACTCGAGCACTTCCGCGATGGGCTCGGAAGGTGGTTCGGTGACAGAAGCTGTGTCCAGCGACATGCTGAAAGTCGATACATTCACTGATGCGATCGGACCCCGAAAGTAGCAATGCGGACTTGCCAGTCGCTGTCGCTTGCAGCCGCCTCCTCGTGTAGGACTCGCAGGGATGCGCGCTCGCAATGAAATCTGCTATTCGATTCACCCCGCAAGATAGGAGTCGACGATGCAACAAGATGCCCGCCAGTCGAGAAGTCCCGACAACGACGCCCCCCGCCCGCCGTTTCCCAAGCAGCATCTGGAAGGCGTCGGCCTCGAATCCGATCTCGATCCACTACCGCGTTACGGCGCCCCTCAGTACAAGGCCGCCGGCAAGCTCGAGGGCAAGGTCGCATTGATCACGGGCGGTGATTCGGGGATCGGACGTGCGGTTGCTTATTTGTACGCGCGCGAAGGCGCCGACGTTGCGATCACTTACCTGCCCGAGGAAGAGTCCGATGCGCAGGAGACGCGGCGTGCGGTCGAGTCGACGGGACGCAGGTGCATCACGCTGCCAGGTGATCTCGGTGATGCCGAGTTTTGCAAGTCGCTCGTCAAGGACACTGTCGATCGGCTGGGACATCTCGACATCCTGGTCAGCAACGCCGCGCATCAGAATCGCAAGGAAGAGTTATCCGACCTTAGCGACGAGGAGTTGACGCGCACTTTCGAGATCAACGTCTACGCCTACTTCCGGCTGGCACGCGCAGCGCTCGAAGTAATGCCCGATGGCAGCGCAATCATTGCGACCAGCTCGGTGACCGGTATCAAAGGGTCCAAGGAACTGCCTGACTACTCGTCGACCAAAGGCGCAATCAACGCCTTTTCGAAAGCGCTTGCGATCAACCTGTTGCCACGCCGCATCCGTGTCAACGTCGTCGCACCGGGACCCGTATGGACGCCGCTCAATGCTGCCGACGACGGCATGACGCCCGACGAGGTCGCTAATTTCGGCAAGAAGAACCCGATGCAGCGGCCCGCCCAGCCGGAAGAATTGGCGCCCGCGTATGTGTTTCTGGCATCGAACGCGGATTCGTCGTACATCACCGGCTTCGTGCTGCAGGTGATGGGCGGCGATACGACCGGGGGGTGACATCACTTCCCGTTGTCCACCAACGAGTTACTGAATCAATTCGTCCGCGCGCGT
>DATLOI010000026.1:0-7471 GCA_035536295.1 Casimicrobiaceae bacterium | reverse complement strand
GTCGGGCGATGGCGACGGCATCGTGATCCGCCATCGCAAGATCGTTGAACCCTACAGGCATCGCATCTTGCTCGCCTCTCGTTGCCGATGAGCTCGTTGCGACGCCCGACGTGTCGATCAGCACTCGCTATCGATGCGCGTGCCGAAACTAATGGACGCGCATTCCGCCTTCCTCGATCAACCTGCGGTGGGTCTTCGATTCCTGCGCGCTAGCGTCGCGCTTGCGCTTCATTCAGGAATGCCGGCCGCGCGCATGGCGGCGATGAAACGCGCTTTGAAGGCCTGATCCTTGAAAGGGACCGACATCAACCAGGAAATCGTCGTCTTTACCGGCGATTCGCGCATGCGTTGGGCCAGCGCCTTCGCCTCCGCGAGCCTTCCGAGTGCGACAAGACTCAAAAGCTGCCCCCGTTGCGCCGTCGGCCTCTCGCGGCTCGCGCGCTCGGACATAGCCAGCGCTTCCTCGTACTTTCCCGCCCTCTGGTACGCGATGCTAAGTCCCATCTGCATATGGGCCATCTGCGGATCGAGCGGGCTCAAGCGCATCGCTCGCCTGAACAGTTCCTGCGCCTCCACGGGATCACCTGCGAAAGCTCGCACCCAGCCGGCGTGATTCAAGACCACGGCGACATCGGGCGCAAGCTTCAGCGCACGGTCGACGGCATCCATGGCTTCGTCGAACGCCGAATCGAGCCAGCAAAGCGCCCAGCCTGCGGTGACGAGCGTGATCGGATCATCATGATGCGCGGCGAGGGCCTCGCGCGCCATTCGTATACCGTCATGCTTGGCTGCTTCGCTCGTCTCGCCTCGTGCCGACATGCGAAGTTGCGTTGCCCAGCCAAACAACGCTTTCGCCACTGAGTAGTCGGGGTCAAGCTCGATCGCTCGCCGCAAGTCGTGTAGTGCTTCGTCGATGCCTTGCTGGCGCGGATCCATGCTCAAGTTCTGCCAAGCCCGAAGGAAGTAGTCGTAGGCGTGCAGATTGACGGTCGGTTTCGAGCGCGCACGCTTGATCTCGGCCATTCGCATGCTCGGCTCGACCGCTCCCACTACGCTTTCGGTGATTCGATCCTGCAGGTCAAAAATATCCTCGAGGTTGCCCTCGAACCGGTCCGCCCAGATGTGTACCCCGGTTTCGGCCTCGATCAGCTGGCCTGTGATGCGCACCCGATTGCCCGCTCGGCGAAGGCTGCCCTCGAGCACATAGCGAACACCGAGCTCGCGACCGACTTGTTTTATATCGACCACTTTGTTCTTATAGGTGAAGCTGGACGTGCGTGCGATGACGAAGAATGCGCGCACTCGCGAAAGTGCAGTGATGATGTCGTCGACGACGCCGTCGGCGAAGTATTCCTGCTCCGGATCGCCGCTCAGGTTCGCAAAGGGCAGCACTGCGACAGACGGTTTGTCGTCGGTTCGGGTCTGCGGTGTTCGAAGCAGTGGAAATGCGTCAGGCAAATCGGCATGTCCGAGTTGAAAGATTTCCTGCTGGTGGCCGAGATCTTTCAGGCGATGTTCGCCCAGGGACTTGAAGGTTGCTCCGACGGAAAGTCGGTCACGACACAAGTCCTGCGTCGTCGCCGAAAGCAGCGTCTGGCCGCCGTGGCCAGCGCTCAGAAGGCGCGCCACGTGGTTCAGCGGCGGGCCGAAGTAATCGTTGTCGCGCAGTTCTGCGTTGCCCGTGTGGAGCGCCATCCGGACGCGGATCGGGGTCGCCTGGGGCCAAGCTTCGGCTTGAAGCGCTCGCTGTGCGTCAAGGGCGCTATCCACAGCGTCGCGCGCGTCGGCGAATGCTGCGCAGAACGAATCGCCTCCTGTCTTGAAGACGTGGCCGTGATGCGCCTCGATGCAAGTGTGCAGGATCTCGTCATGCCGGACTAGGGCGCGTCTCATCGCATCGTGCTCCGCGTCCCAAAGCCGAGTACTCCCCTCGATATCTGTGAAGAGGAACGTCACCGTACCGATCGGCAAACGTGCAGCGACGCGATGTTTCGAGACCATGTTTCGAGACCATAGTGTAGCCTGCGAAGACTGCCGTCGAATCGAGCATAAGCAGTGTGGCAGAAACAGCGCTACATCGTTCCCGCACTCCACTATCGTGGCCGCTGCAAGCAACGTTCAGTTCTGCTCGTTATCGAGACCTGTCGTCACCGCGCGCCCGAGTGATCGCTCCGCGATCGCGGCCAGTACGTCGCGCCCGGCCAGCATGTCGTCGAGTGAGCCGAAGTTGCTCATGTAGTGGCCGCTAAAGCCCGCGTCTTCGAGACGCCGGAACAGCTTCGCGAAATCGATGTTGCCATCGCCCGGCTTCAAATGAACTTCGCGATCGCCGAGATTGTCGGCTAAACGCACTTCGCCTACTCGCACAATCGGAAGGACATCGAGAAAGCCGTCGATGCCTTCGGGGACCAGGTGCGCATGGTTGACGGTGAACGACAGACCGAGCGCCGGTGAATCGAGCGCTTCGAAGTAATAGCTAAACTCGGCCAGATCGTGCGCCAGATAGTGGACCTCGGCGGCGTCGGGTTCCTTGTTGAGGTTCTCCAGCAAAAGGCGCATGCGCTTTTTCTCTGCGTAGGCAGCGGCGCGCCGCAGCCTCTCGCGACCCGCTTCCATTCGGCGCGCCTTGTCGGCACCGAAGTGATATCCCGCATGCACGACAATCCATTCCGCGCCCAGGCGCTCGGCCGCATCGACATAACCTTCCAGATATCGATCGACCGCATCGCGGACGAAGGGTGATGTTTCGCCAATGTTGACGGCCGACAGCGTATGCAAGCCCAGATGGATGCCATGCGTGTCCAACGTGGCACGCAGCGGCCGGCAGCGATTGGTCGTGAACGATTCGAGCGCATTCGGCGCATGGTCGATCTCGACCTCGAGATAGGAAATCCGGTGGCGAGCCGCCCATGCGAGCGCGTCTTCGATGGCCATCTGGCGACCGCAGTCGATACCGATACGGGAGCGGATATCCATCGTCGCGTCTGATCAATCAAGTTTCAAGAGAGTAGGGCGGGGCGACGCAACAGCCGCGCGAACAGCGGAGCGATCAGGATCAGCAGCGTCAACACAAGCAATGTCGCGGAGATAGGTCGCGTGACGAAGATGGCAAGGCTGCCATGGGACAGCGTCATCGACTGTCGCAATGAAGTTTCCAGCATGGGTTCGAGCACTAGGCCGAGCACCAGCGGGGCAATCGGGAAGTCGAATTTTTTCATCAAGTAGCCGACGATCCCGAAACCGCTCATCACCCACAGATCGTCAGCGCTGTTCGACTGGCTGTATACGCCCGCGATGCACAGCGCCAGAATCACGGGGTAGAGCAGTGCATATCGGACCCGCAACAGCTTCGCGAAAAAGCTCGCGAGCGGCAGATTCAACGCAAGCAGCACGACATTGCCGACATACATGCTGGCAATCACGCCCCATACGAGGTCCGGATTCTTCGCGAATAGCTGCGGCCCCGGATGCAGGCCGAACATGATCAGCGCGCCGAGCATGATGGCGGTCGTGCCGGAGCCCGGAATACCGAGCGCGAACATCGGCACCATCGCGCCGGTCGCGGCGGCATTGTTGGCCGACTCGGGCGCAGCGACCCCTTCGATCACACCGGTCCCGAATTTTTCCGGGTGCTTGGAAACTTTTTTCTCGACCGCGTAGGCGATAAAAGACGCGATCGTCGCGCCTGCGCCAGGAAGTACGCCGATGAGAAACCCAATCGCAGTGCCGCGCAGGATCGCCCAGCGGCTCGCGACCCAGTCGAGCAACGTTGGCATGACGTTGCGAATGGTGACCTCGACCTTGGGCGGCTCGAGGCCTTGTTCGACACTGGCCAGCACTTCACCGACACCGAACAGCGCCACGGCCATCACCAGGAAATCGATGCCGTCCAGCAGCCATAGCTGGCCGAACATGAACCGTGTGTTGCCGACCTGCGGATCGACGCCGATGGTCGCGATCATCAGGCCGACGAGTCCCATCATCAGCCCCTTACGCAAATCACCACCGACGAGTGCGAGCGCGGTGAGGCCGACCAGAACCAGCGCGAAGTACTCGGGCGGACCGAACAACAGCGCGACGGCCGCCAGCGCGGGCGCGAGCAACGTAAGCCCCAGTGTTCCCAGCGTTCCAGCGATGAAAGATCCGATCGCGGCGATGCCGAGCGCAGCGCCGGCGCGTCCTTGGCGCGCCATCTGGTAGCCATCGAGACTCGTCATCACCGTCGACGATTCGCCGGGAATGCTGACCAGCACCGAAGTGAGCGTGCCGCCGTACTGCGCACCGTAATAGATGCCGGCAAACATGATGAGCGAGCCCGTGGCGTCGCCGCCGAACGTCAAGGGAAGCAGAATCGCGATCGCAGCACCCGGTCCAATGCCGGGCAGTGCACCGATGACCTGGCCGACCACGACGCCGGCGAGGCAAAAGCCGACGTACTTGAGCTGGAGCAGCACGACGAATCCCTGCGCGAGGTGCGTCAACGCGTCCATAGCGTCAAAACCCCCACGGGCCCTTGGGCAGCGGCACCTTGAGCCATAGGCGAAACAACGCGAAGAGCACCGCAACGACGGCTATGCTGAGTCCAACCGATGTGCGCCACGACTCCCTCTCGACTCCGCGTAGCAGGAACAAGAGATACAGACCCACGGCAACGACGAAGCCCACGGGCTCGATCACGGCCACGCAGACCACCAACCCGAGCGCGACCGCAACGACCTTGCGCCAATGGCCGGTCGCTGCAGTGGCGGAAGGCGCGCGCACGCTCGCTACGACGTGAATCGTGGACAAGAGCAGCAGACACACACCCAGCCAAAGCGGCAGAAAGCCCGACCCCGGCGCGTAATCGCCCATATAGGGGAGGCCTAGCGCCGTTGTGATCCATAGCAATGCAAAGAGTCCGCACAACACGCCTGCAACGGTGTCGCCGCGCAATCTCATCGGTTCGGTTCGGCCGAGATCTTTTCGACGCGCTTCCAATCGATGTCCGCCCCCAGTCCCAGGCCGGTTGGAACGACCATGTATCCCGGCTCGGGACGTAAATCGTTCGTGACGATGTCGGTCTCGGTCCCCATTGGGGCCATCGAGCCGATTTCGCAAGGCATGGCAAGCCCCGCGGTACACGCTGCCAACTGCACCTCGGCGATCGCAGCGAGGCCCATTTCGAATACGTGGCCGAGAACGGGCGTCAGTCCCGCGGATGCGAGCATCGCCAGGATCGATCGCGCGCCGTCGAATCCGTGCTTGGTCACTTTCACCTTCACACGATCGGCGGCGCCAAGGCGAATCACGTTCATCGCCTCTTCTGGTGTTGCGACCATATCGTCGGTCATCATGGGAACGCCGACGTTGCGACGTACTTCCGCCAACCCGAGCATGTCGTGTCGCGCAACCGGCTGCTCGATGTGTTCCGGCCGATAACGCTCGATCGCGCGCGTGAGCCGGATGGCGTCCGCCGCGGTGTAGTGATCGTTGGCATCGACCCGCAGCGCCATTGACTCGCCGATGGCTTCGCGCACCGCGGCGACGCGATCGATGTCGTTCGCGACAGTTTCTCCGACCTTGATCTTGATCGCGCGAAAGCCTGCCTGCGACTGGATCGACGCCTGCCTGGCCATCGCGTCCGGCGTCATGATGCCGACGACCGGACCGATCACCGGAACCTTGTCCATGAGGCGGCCGCCGAGAAGATCGGCAACCGGCACGCCGATCGCCTTGGCATGCAGATCGTAGAGCGCGTTGGTGACGGCGGCTTTGGTCCAGACTCGGCCTTTGAGCGCCTTCGCAACTGCTCGCACGGCGCGCGACCGTTCGCGCACCGGCATGCCGACGAGCGCAGGTGCGACGTAGCGCGCGATTGCGCCGACGATCTCTTCGAGGAATTCCTCGGGTTTGCCCGGTGGCGCCGACACAACCTCCGCGTTGCCCTCGAGGCCATCGATGTCGGTGCGAAAACGCAAGATCACCGAAACATGGACGCGCGTGGCGCCCTCGGAAATGCGGAACTCGTGCGCGCCTTCGACGCGAACGGGGACCGCTTCGACAGCGCGGATCGTCGGCGAGCTTGACACGACGACGGCGCGTCAGATCACGCCGAGACGCTTCAACATGTCCTTGTACAACGCATCCTGCGTTTCCAGGAACTTGGTGTACTCGGGGCCGCTGACCACGTGCGAAGTGGCCACGTTCTGCTTGATGTAGTCGGTGAACGTCTTGGACGCAGCGACCTTTTGCATCACACCCTGCCAGTACGCCAACGCGTCCGGCGAAACATTCCTGGGAAGCGCCACGCCGCGCCACATCTGGAACGGCACGACGTCGATTCCCTGCTCTTTCATCGTCGGCACATTAGGCAGGTCGGCGAAGCGGGTCGCGCGGAAAACGCCGAGCGGGCGAACCTGTCCGCTGCTCAAATGGCCCATGAACTCCAGCGGGTTGCCGGAGGCCAGGTTGACGTGGCCACCGAGCAGCGCGGTCAGCACCTCGCCGCCCGAGTTGAATCGAACGACATTGAGCTTGATGTTCGCGGCCGATTCGAACACTGCAATCGCCATGTCGTCCGCCGTGCCTGCCGAGCCAACGGAGATCGATTTCGGAGGCTTGGCTTTCGCATCCTTGACTAGATCGCCCGCGTTCTTGTAGGGCGAATCCTTGCCGACGAAGATCAGATAATCGTCGAGCATCAGGTTCGTGACCGGCGTCAGATCACGCCACCCGCGCGCGTCCTTCACCGTCAGCGGGGTGATCTGTGTCTGCGGATTGAACAGCACCAAAGTGTTTGGATTGGCGTTCTTCGTCGACATGACGTAAGCGACGCCGACCGAGGCGCCGCCGCCAGGCTTGTTGACCGCCGTGACATTGACCGGAACCAGCTTTTCGTCGGTCATGATCTTGATGATCACCCGCGCCAGTAAGTCGGCGCCGCCTCCCAGACCATACGGAATCACGAATTCCACATCGCTCGTCGGCTTCCAATCGGCGGCTCTTGCGCCGGAGACGCTCGCTGTCGCGACGACCGCGAATGCCAGCCACTTCAATGCAGAAAAGAACTTCATGGCTTCCTCCCGTGAGTTCTCGACAACCCGATTCAATCATAGGAAGGCAAGCCGCGGGGACTGGCTCGAACGCTGCGTGGCAAAAAATCCGTTTGAGCGGCTGTGCTACCGCGCGGACAGCCGGATGGCGTCGTGCCGATGCCGCTCGCTTGGTTCGCGCAGCGAGTACCATTGCCGCTCCCGCGGACAGTGGCGGGGCCATTCCTTTCCAAGCTTCGGAGGAGCATGAAAATGAGTCATCAGCTATTGACCAAAGGCCGCATGCGAGTCTTGATCGCTGCCTTGTCGCTTGCCGTGCTGGGTGTGGGCTCGGCGTTCGCGCGGGATGTCAAGGTGACATTGTCGGGCGACAGTGAGGTTCCGCCGGTGAAGACATCGGCAAGCGGTAGCGGAACCATTACGATTACCGACGACGGTGC
>DATLOI010000025.1:0-22453 GCA_035536295.1 Casimicrobiaceae bacterium | reverse complement strand
CGAACCCACGACCAACGGTTTACAAAACCGCTGCTCTACCAACTGAGCTATGCCGGCTTAGGGAGAGGAACGCGCGAATTGTAGCGCCCCGTTCTCTGGCGCTTGTTGCGGCGCCGCCGATCTACTTGATGACTTGCAGGTGGCTCGGCCGCCCGCGCGCCTTCTCTTCGACTTTCGCGCGAGCATCTTCGAGCGGCGCGGTCGCAGCCGCAAGCGATGCCGCGGGATCCTGCGCCACGTTGAACGCGAATCCGTAGCCGGTTTCCTTGGCGAAAATGCCGCCGACGGCAGCCATCGGCACCGCCACTTCCTGCGACACGCCGTTGAATCGCGCGGTGAACTGAATCCAGTCGTTGTCGATCGTGAGCCGGCGCGTCGCACTCGCGCTGACGTTCAGGACGATCTCGCCGTTCTTCACGTACGCGTGCGGAACCTTCGTCTGCGCATTGACGCGCACGGCGAGATACGGCGTAAGCCCATTGTCGGCGCACCATTCGCAAATCGCGCGAACGAGGTAAGGCTTGGCGGACTGCTCGGACATGCGGCGCAGGATACTACGGTGGACCAGTCAAGCGTCAAGCGTGCGTCGTAAGGTCGGTCGACGCCGCGAGGGCAGAGTTCACATGCGAGCCGACGGCCGGTCGCTTACTTACGCATACCGCGCTCGGCCGACGTCAGCGCCTCGGAAAAAGCGGGCCGCGAGAACAGTCGTTCTGCATATTTCAACAATGGCGCCGCCTGCTTCGGCATTTGCACGCCGTAGTAATCGAGACGCCACAAAAGCGGCGTGATCGCGACGTCGAGCATCGAATATTCCTCGCCGAGCATGTGCTTGTGCTTGGTGAAAACGGGTGCGATCTGCAACAGCGAATCGCGCACGAGGTTACGCGCCCGCTCGGCGTTTTTCTGATTGTTCCCTTCGAGCGCGTCGATGTGAACGAACAGCTCTTTTTCGAAGCGATGCAGGAAGAGCCGCGCCCGCGCACGCATCACCGGGTCGGCCGGCATCAGTTGCGGATGCGGGAAACGCTCGTCGATGTACTCGTTGATGATGTTCGACTCGTGCAGCACGAGGTCGCGCTCGACAAGCACCGGCACCTGATTGTAGGGATTCATCACCGCGAGATCCTCGGGCTTGTGGTCGAGGTCGACGTCGATGATCTGAAAGTCCATGCCCTTTTCGTGCAGCACGATGCGGCAGCGCTGGCTGAAAGGGTCGGTGGTGCCTGAGTAGAGAGTCATCATGATGGTGTCTCCTCGCGTCTATCGTTGCGCGAGATTTTGTTATCGGATCTGCCTCGAATTGCGCGCCGGTCGCGCGAGCCCTAGTGTCGCGAGTCAGTGATTCACTGAACGATGTTTGAATGGACTACACCGCCAGCGCAAACGGGCTGCGTTCGCTTCCGGCCGCGGCGCCCTCGCGCGGCCAGGTTGAACACCTGCCAAGCGGGGGCAACCATGGCCGGGAGCGAACTGGCCCGATTTGCACAGCGAATTACTGACTCGCGACACTAATGCTGGCCCTTCCAGTAGGCGCGCTTCAGCCAATACGTGGCCGCGAACAGCACGACGAGATACAGCATGACGACGATGCCGGTGCGTATGCGTGTCGTTTTCGCCGGCTCGCCGACATAATCGAGAAAGTTGACGAGATCTGCGACCGCACGCTTATAGTCGACACCGCTCATCGTTCCGGGCGTGTCCGCCTTGAGCGTCTTCACCACGTATTTGTGATTCGGCGCAGGCTCGATCGCGACGACGGTGCGCTCGGCAAGCGCTGCACCTTGCGCGGCTTCGTGGCTCGGATACTCGGTCGTCACGACTCGATTGACGCCGGAGAGCTGCCACAACACATGCGGCATCGCGACGTTCGGGAACACGAGGTTGTTCCACCCGGTTGCAGTTTGATCGTCGCGATAGAAGCCGATCATATAGTTGTACAGCCACTGTGTTCCGCGCACGCGCGCTTCGACCGACAAATCGGGAGGTGCTGCTCCGAACCACGCCTTGCCATCCTGCACGCGGAGCGCGCTTTGCATCGTTTCGCCGACCTTCGTCGGCACGAAGCTGACCGTTCCATCCTCGGCTTCCTCGAATCGGCCGGGGAAAATGAGATTGTTCGCGATCTGCGGCTCGGTCAGGCCGAGATCGGTCAATCGGTTGTAGCGCATGTACTTCGCGCCGTGGCAATTGAGGCAGTAGTTGACAAATAACTTCGCGCCGCGCTGCAGCGATTCGGTATCGCGAACGTCCAGCACGGGCCGCTCCATGCGAACGTCGGGGCCGCTCATTGCGTTGGCGACGCTCGCCAATAACGCCAGCGCGACGACCCATGCGGTGCGCGTCATCATCAGGTCGTCCGCTCGGGAACCGGCTTGGTGACATCGCGCGCCGTGTACCACGGCATCAGGATGAAGAACAGAAAATAGATGACGGTGAAGATGCGAGCAACAACGGTGGCGATATCGGCGCCGCCCATGAGCGGCACGCCCGGACCGAATTGTCCCCAGATGGTGATCGGCACGACGCCTAGATAGCCGAGCACGATGAAGCTCACGACGAAAGCCGTGAGCCACCCTTTGTAGCGCCAGCCGCGATAGCGAATCGATTTGACCGCACCGCGATCGAGCCACGGCATCGCGAAAAGAATGAGCACCGCAGCACCCATAACCAGAACGCCGTAGAACTGCGTCGCCGGTAGGAACGGCGCGATCTCGGACGGAACCGCGCGAAGCATCGCGTAATACGGCGTGAAGTACCACACCGGCGCGATGTGTTCGGGTGTTTTCAGCGGATCGGCCGGAATGAAATTGTTGTATTCGAGAAAGTAACCGCCCATCTCGGGCACGAAGAACATGATGAGCGAAAATATGGCGAGAAAGACGACGACGCCCAGGATGTCTTTCACCGTATAAAGCGGATGCGAGTAGATGCCGTCGAGCGGTAGTCCGCGCGAATCTTTCGGTTGTTGCTTGATCTCGATGCCGTCGGGATTGTTCGACCCGGTCTCATGGAGCGCCATCAAATGCGCAACGACGAGCCCGAGCAAGACCAACGGCAATGCAATCACGTGAAACGCGAAAAAGCGATTCAGCGTGACATCCGATATCGTGTAATCACCGCGAATCCAAAGCGCCAGATCGGGACCGATGATCGGCACCGTGGCAAAAAGATTCACGATCACCTGCGCGCCCCAGTACGACATCTGTCCCCACGGCAACAAATAGCCGAAGAACGCCTCCGCCATAAGCGCGAGATAGATGAGGCAGCCGAAAATCCAGGTGAGCTCGCGCGGCTTTCTGAAGCTCCCGTACAGAAGCGCGCGAAACATGTGCAGATAGACGACGATGAAAAACGCCGACGCACCGGTCGAATGCATGTAGCGGATCAGCCAGCCGGCCGGCACGTCGCGCATGATGTACTCGACCGACTCGAACGCTTTTTGCGCGTCCGGCTTGTAGTTCATCGTCAGAAAGATTCCCGTGACGATCTGGATCACGAGCACGAAAGCGGCCAGTGAGCCGAAGTAGTACCAGAAGTTGAAATTCTTCGGCGCGATGTACTTGCCCCACTGCGATTCCCACAGGCTCGTCAGCGGAAAGCGATAGTCGATCCAGGCGAGCGCGCGACGCATGCGCGTGTCTGGCGGTGGTGCAACGCGATCGACAGGTGGATCCATGGCGCGCTACGCCTTCGGGTCTTCGCCGACCACGACGCGCGTATCGGTCGCATAGCGATGCGGCGGGATCTCGAGATTCGTCGGCGCGGGCATTCCCTTGTAGACGCGGCCGGCGAGATCGAACTTCGACTGATGACAGGGGCAGAAAAAGCCGCCCAGCCAGTCGGGACCCAGATCGGCGGGCGCGATTTCGCGACGAAACGTCGGCGAGCAGCCGAGGTGAGTGCAAATGCCGACCGCGACGAACATCGCCGGCTTGATCGAGCGCGTCTCGTTTTTCGCGTACGAAGGCTGCTCTGATTTGTTCGAATTCGGGTCGGCAAGCTGCGGTTCGACTTTTTTGAGCGAGCCCAGCATTTCCGGCGTGCGATTGACGCACCACACGACCTTGCCGCGCCATTCGATGTCGATCTTCTGGCCCGGCTCGACTTTCGAAATGTCGACATCGACCGGGGCGCCGGCGGCTTTCGCGCGCTCGCTCGGGAACATCGATATCACGAACGGTACAGCGACAGCGGCCGCACCCACGCCGCCGATCGCGCTCGTCATCCCAACCAGAAAGCGACGCTTCTTCGCGTCAGCGGGCGGCGCGGAGTCCGGACTCGTACGCAAGTCCGGCGCAACGTCGGTCAGTTCGGTGGCCATTCGCTAGATTTCGACGGGAACGATGCGGGAAGTCGGCTTCGACAATGCAAGGCCGCAAAACCTTGGAATTATACGGGAAAGCGCGCAGGCTTCGAAGCGTCTGGGGAGCGGCTTCAGCGCAGACGACGCAGATCGTAGACGAACGCTACGGAGCGGGCTCGAGATAGCTCTGAAACACGCCTACATGGACGAACGCCGAATCGGCTGAATTCGGCCAAAGATCCTCGCTTCGAAAACGCACGTCGTAGGTGGGTTCGTCTTGCGCTTCGACACCGTGCGCGTGCGCGTCCGGATACGGATAGGCGGGTGACTCACTGACCACCACACCCGCCTTGCCGCGAATGTACGCCGGCATTCGCACATGGCCTGGAACGTAATCGGCTTTGACGCGAACGCGATCGCCGACTCGAAAGCGTTCGCTCGTTGGCGCATTCGTACGTCCCGGAGCGCTTGTAGCGG
This sequence comes from Casimicrobiaceae bacterium, assembly GCA_035536295.1. Taxonomy (GTDB): domain Bacteria; phylum Pseudomonadota; class Gammaproteobacteria; order Burkholderiales; family Casimicrobiaceae; genus VBCG01. The sequence continues at coordinate 17,670 of DATLOI010000025.1, read as the reverse complement.
CAAGCGGGAACGTGCCTTGGGCTCTGCGCTCGAGCTCTTCGCGCGTGACGACACCTTTCTCCACCAAGAGCGTCGCGAGGCTCGTCAGCGAACGTTCGTAGTAGCTCGCCGCGAGGTAGTGTCGCGGCTCCATGCGTTCGATCGCGTGACGGTACTCGTCCATGTTGAAAATGCCGCTTCGCACGGCGAACGCATACAGGGAGTTGGCGCGCACTTCCCATTGCGCGTGAAACGCCTTCGCGTCATGGGTGTAGCGAACGATGCCAAAGCCCTGCCTGCCGCCGAGATCGTGCATGCCATCCATGGCGATCTCCGCTACAGTCGCGCAACGCCGATCATGCTGTCGCGCGTCACGATGTCGGCCAACTTCGCTTCCGGCCAGCCGCGCGTTTGTGGCGGCTGCATGGGCAACACGATGTAGCGTGTATCCGCGGTGGTATCCCACACGCGAACTTCGGTGTCCGCCGACAATTCGAGTCCCATTTCCTTCAACACCGTACGGGATTCGCGCACGACGCGCGCGCGATACTCGAGATCCTTGTACCAGTCCGGCGGCAGTCCGATGATGGTGAAGGCCGTGCACGAGCACTGTGTGCAGCAAATGACGTTGTGCACGCTCGGCGTGTTCTCCAGCACGACGAGATGACGATGGTGCTTGGGCATCGACAAGCCCAGCTCCTCGACCGCGGCGCGACCGTTTTCGAGCAGCCGCTTGCGATACGCAGCGTCGACCCAGGCCTTGGCGACGACGCGCGCGCCGTTCTGCGGAATCCATTCGTGCTCGGCGAGGCGGCTCAATTCCTCGACAGCGCCGCTCGCATTCATGCCACGCTCGTCGAGCGCCGCCTGAATCGCATCCACGCGCTGCTCGACCGAGGCAGTGCGTTGAACGACGCGGTCGGAATCGATCATGATGGTTTCTCCGTTCAGGCTGTTTTCTCGCTGCTCTCGCGGTCCGGCACGGTCACGAACCGCGCGATGAACAGCCCCACTTCGTAGAGCAGCCACAGTGGCACGGCGAGCAACAATTGAGAGATCACGTCGGGTGGGGTGAAGACGGCGCCGAGGACGAAAGCGCCGACGATGATGTAGGGACGTGCCGCCTTGAGCTTGTCGAGCGACACCACGCCCAATCGCACCAGCACGACGACGACCACCGGCGTCTCGAACGTCAATCCGAACGCGAGGAACATCGTCAGCACGAACGAGAGGTATTTATCGATGTCGGTCATCATCTGCACGCCGGGGGGCGTGTAGCCGACGAAAAAGCCGAACGCGACCGGGAACACGACGAAGTACGCGAACGACATGCCGACAAAAAAGAAGAACACGCTCGACACGATGACCGGCATCGCGAGCCGCTTCTCGTGCTGATACAAGCCAGGCGCGACGAACGCCCAGGCTTGATAGAGCACATACGGCAGCGCGATCAGAAAGCCCGCCATCAGCGTGACCTTGAGCGGCACGAGAAACGTGCCGGTGACGTCGGTCGCAATCATCGTTGCGCCGGCGGGCAGCGCCGACAGCAGCGGCTGCGCAAGAAGTGCGTAAATTTCCTTTGCCCAGGGGACGAGGCAAAGCGTCAAGACGAGCACCGCGATGATGGCGCGCAAAAGCCGATCGCGCAGCTCGATCAGATGCGAGATGAAGGTTTCCTGCGAAGTTTCCTGCGCGTCGCTCATCGAGCGCCGTTAGATTTTCTCGAAGCCCGGCAGCGAAGGCTGACGCGCCGGCGGCTGGGGTTCCGAAGTCGGCGAGGGCGGCTCGGCGAGTGGCGGGAGCGAAGCGCTGGATGTCTCCGCGCTGTCGGCTACCGAATTGAGATCATCCTCGACTTTGCGCACGCCGCTTTCAACCTCGCGCGCGGCGGACGAGACCGTCGACTCGATGTCACGCGCAGCCGTCTGCACTTCGCGCTGGAGCTTGCGTAGCTCGTCCAGTTCCATCTCGCGATTGATGTCGGACTTTACGTCGTTGACGTAGCGTTGCAGGCGACCGAACAAATGGCCCATCGTTCGCGCGGCTTTCGGCAAGCGCTCGGGGCCGATCACGATCAGCGCCACGACGGCGATGACGACGATTTCGGAAAAGCCGATATCGAACATGACTGGGACTTAACGCGCGAGCCGCGCCACGTAGGCTTGGCCTGCGCAAACCGAAACGTCGCGCGAGCCTCGCTTTGCCGCTAACGCTCCCGCGTCGTCGACGTTTCCTTCCTGACTTCCCCGTCGATCGTCCTGCCGGCGATGTGACCCGTCGGCGGTGGCGGCTCGGCGGTCTTCGTCGCATCGGCCTCGTCGTTGGCGCCCTTGACGCCTTCCTTGAATCCCTTCACCGCGCCGCCCAGATCCTGCCCGATGTTGCGCAGCTTCTTCGTGCCGAAGATCAGCACGACGACCAGCAGGACGATCAACCAATGCCAGATCGATAACGATCCCATGTCATTCTCCCGGAGATTCCTTGGTGACGATCATCGCGCCAAGCGGATCGGGGCCGCCGATGACGTGCACATGAACGTGCTGCACTTCCTGCCGGCCGACGCGGCCTGTGTTGACGATCAATCGAAAGCCGTCGCTCGCACCCTGCTCCTTGGCGAGCCGCCCCGCGAGCATCATGATTCGACCGAGGACGGGCGCGTAACGTTCGTCGACCTCGTACATATCGCCGATATGCGCCTTCGGAACGAGCAATAGATGCATGGGCGCGCACGGCCGAATGTCGTGGAACGCGATGACCTCGTCGTCCTCGTAGGCTTTGCGACTCGGAATCTCGCCGCGTGCGATCTTGCAGAAAATGCATTTGGGGTCGGATGTCATCACGGCGCTATTGTATAGCCGTGGTCAGACTCCTCCCTCCGCACGCCACTCCGAGAGGCGCGGTCGCGCGCGCGGCAGCGATGATCGAAGCTTGCCGGCCGCCCCGGCCAGCAAGCTTAGTGTGGGACGTGGATCGACCGTTCGTTCATGCGCGTTTGCGGAGCGCGACGCCGAGAGCCGATCAAAGAGGCCAGGTAACTGGCAAAGCGCCGGAGCGTGCCGGCGATCGCAACCACGCCGTCAAGCGTTCTCATCGTACGGCGGTGCGAAATTAGGGCCATGTCGCGATGCGCCTTGTTGACCGGCAACGAATCGATACGCGCCTCGATTGATTCGACACCACCTCGGGACTCTCTGGCAGGCAGCATTTCAATCCTCCCCACGGAAGGCCGCAAACACCGGCCTCTGTTCTATTGGATCGAAAAACCGCCCAAGGCACCATGTGAATATTCGACACGGCGCCCGCCAATCATGGCAGCCAGTTTGCTTACCTACCTTGCGATCGCGCAGCCTTCTCGGCAAGTCCCGAGGTGCCATGACGTCGCCCAAGCTCGCGAAGCACATCGGCCGGACCAAGCCCGTGACGCGCGAGCAATACGAGACAGTGGAACCACAGGTCGGCGACCTCGTGCGTGATGGCCGCAGCGTCGCCGTCCTTGGCTGCCATCATCGTTTCGGTGGCCTCTTCGCCGATCTTTTTCAGAATCGCATCGTCGCCGCGCGCAAAGAGCGAGGCGACATACGACGTGTCGGCGCTCGCGTTGCGTCGCGACTCGATCGTCGCGGCTATCTGCGCGAGAATCTCGGGCGTTCGGCCGTCCTGCTGCGCGTCCGGCTGTCGCGGTTGCTCGCCTGATTGCCTATCCGGAGCGCCGTAGATTGCCGCGGGGTCTTTGAGCACCGGTTCGACGTCGCGCCACACGTCGTTTTCGAGCCGACGAAAAAAACAGCGTTCTCGCCCGGTATGACACGCAATGCCCCCTGCCTGATCGACGATGAGCAGCACGGCATCACTATCGCAGTCGAGCCGGATCTCTCTCACCGATTGCACGTGGCCCGACGTTTCGCCTTTGCGCCACAGTTTCTTGCGCGAGCGCGACCAGTAGTGCGCTTGACCGCTGATGACCGTCCGCTCGAGCGCGTCCGCGTTCATCCAGGCGAGTGTGAGCACCCGGCCGCTGGTTGCATCCTGCGCAATCGCGGGCACGATTCCTTGCGCGTTCCAGCGAACCGTGTCGAGAAAGGTCATACGCGTCAAGTCCTGACTTCGATGCCGGCGCTGCGCATGACCGCCTTCGCCTGACCGATCGTGTGCTCCCCATAATGAAAGATCGACGCCGCGAGCACCGCATCGGCGCCGCCTTCGACGATGCCTTCGACGAGATGCCGCAACGCTCCCACGCCTCCCGAGGCGATTACCGGAACGTCGACGGCGTCGACCACAGCGCGCGTCAGCTTGATGTCGAAGCCCGATCGTGCACCGTCGCGGTCCATGCTGGTCAAGAGAATTTCGCCCGCGCCGCGATCGACCAGCTCGGTAGCCCATTCGATCGCATCGATGCCGGTCGGCGTGCGTCCTCCGTGAATGTAGACCTGCCATTGATCGACCGCGCATTGCTTCGCGTCGATTGCCGCAACGATGCATTGCGAGCCGTAGCGAGCGGCGGCCTCGTCGACGAGCTCGGGCGTCTTCACCGCAGCGGTGTTGATGCTCACCTTGTCCGCGCCGGCATTCAACAATGCGCGAATGTCCTCGATGCGATTCACTCCGCCGCCGACCGTGAGCGGTATGAAGACCTGGTCGGCGACGCGCTCGATCATGTCGTAGAGAAGCGAGCGCGTTTCGACACTCGCGCGAATGTCGAGAAACGCAAGCTCGTCGGCGCCCTCGTTGCCATAACGACGCGCCACTTCGACGGGATCACCGGCGTCGCGGAGATTGACGAAGTTGACGCCTTTGACGACACGGCCGTCGGCGATGTCGAGACAGGGGATGATGCGCTTGGCTAGCATTCAATCTTTGTAGCACTTCAACGAGCGTGGCTAGCTGCTGAACGATTCTTGCGGTACGAATTTTTCAGGGCAATCTTGCCGTCGCGAAATGTGAGTAGATCGCACCCGTGCACTTCCACGCGCGTGCCATCGGTACGTGTTCCGGTGAATGTCCACTCGGATACCCCCCGGTCGCCTGCGACAAAATGGCGTGCGTTGCCCCAGTGGGCGTCGGGAAACGTTGCCCAGACCTCGGCAAAGGCGGCCCGCACCGATTCAAAGCCAACGTAACGGGTGCCGCAGACTTCTTCCCCTGCAGAGGCTTCGAATACGCAATCTTCCGTCATGAAGCGCATGAGCGCATCGACATCATGGCGATTCCATGCGTCGGCGAAGCCCTGCAAGCTCTCCACGGAAACTCGAGCGGTGCTAGTCGACATCATTCGGCGCTCCTTGACACTCGGGATCGATGTTCAGAAGTCCGACTTTCCGAGCGAGCGTTACTTAGGGCCTGGTCACGGCGGATCGCCAAATTGATCCAGAGCGCTGACCCGCCATACAAACGACAAGCCCCCGCCGAGCCCCAATACTCAGGCTCGCGTGATTGATTGAAATATCTATCCATGAGCACCCGCGACTCAGGTAGTGACGGACTTCACGGGCGATTGACCGTCTCCGGGTCGATCTTGCGCTGACTTGGCGCGCGCAAGTACCGCAGACCGGCTACGATTGCCTCGAGTTCGGAGCGTGCGCCACTCCGACGCATCGCCTCGTCGAGCACCGACCGGAAATCAACCCGCACGTCGGGCAAGCGCGTGATTCGATACGTAAAGGTGTAGTCGGGGTAGCCGGCGCAAGCCGCTCCGGGACAGGGGTCCAGTACGACTGTTTCGACATATTCGTCGCCGACGTTAGGCAGCGCCGCCTCGAGCCCCTGCGTTGACAGGTCGATCAGCGCGCGGCCAATGAAGTCGTCGCCAACGCCGTCGTTCACGCAGTGCGGACCGCCATGATGACCCGGCGGCGGGAAGAGGCAGAAACCCGGGAACGGTACGATGGGGTCCTTCTCCCAGAACTCGACCTGAAACGACAGCGGCGCGGGCTCGCCGACGTCGATGCACACCGACGTCTCGCCGAGCACGACGACACCGGGCTGTACCGGGAGAATGCAACTCTTAACCGGGTCGAAGTGATGGGTATCGCCCGAATCGATGTCACCGATCTCGCGAGAGACAGTCCAGCCTTTGGCGTCGTCGGTCCTGACCATCACTTCGTCGCTGCCCCACCAGTCAGGGCCGCTTTCGTCTCGCGCCTTGAAGCGCGTCGCCTGGATCTTGTAGCGCCGTTCAATCCAGCGAATGTGGTCCCAGCCGATGCCGCTCGACGCTTCCGCGATACTCGGGCGGGCCGTGTCTTGGGGCTGCGCCGGTGCCGCGCGATTCTGCGCGAACGCACTCGTGGTCCACAAAGAACATACCGCCAATGCGGAGCAAAGTGCCATCAAACAACTGCGTGAAGTCACGGTGAAGTCCCCTCTGGGTGAGACAGCTCAATGCCCGGCCGCGGGGAGAGCTGCCCCGTTTGTTTGATTGGACAGAAATGCAGGCCAGATAAGTGATGAACTCGTTGCGAGAGTTTTCCACGGCGGCGCGGGGCGCAAGCTACGCACACGAGCGCGCGACGCGGTGCGAAACTCGACTCTCGTGCATTATGCCGCGGCCTTGAGCCGCAGGGCGGCAAAGTACGCGTCCTCCGGCGTCATGCCGTCCAACGATTGATGACTCCGCACACGGTTATAGAAACGAAGTAGATGGCCAGCCGTCGGTTCGCTTCGGCTTCGAAATGACGTCGGCACTCGTTATCTTGAGCTGCTCCCGCCATCCCTCGATTTCGCGCGAGTAGCCCCAGTGCGCATTTGCATCAAGCGCCCAAGCGGATAGACACGCCGCTTCACTTGCTGCGGCCGGGCGGATCTGCATATGCAACCTGACGCGCGTTACCTGTTACTCGTCGCCTGCCCGGCGGCAGCCGCAGCCGCCTTGAAATCGATGCGTCCTTCGTACAGCGCACGTCCCGCAATCGCGCCGATGATGCCGTCGCTTTCATGCTTGGCAAGCGTTTCGATGTCGGCAAGCGATGACAACCCGCCGCTAGCGATCACCGGCGCCTTGATCGCGCGCGCCAGACGAACCGTGGCTTCGATGTTGACACCGCTCAGCATCCCATCGCGACCGATATCGGTGTAGATGATGGCTTCGACGCCGTAGTCCTCGAATTTTTTGGCGAGATCGACGACATCGTGGCCGGTCATCTTCGACCAGCCGTCGGTTGCGACCTTGCCGTCGCGTGCATCGAGGCCGACGATGATGTGGCCGGGGAACGCGTAGCACGCGTCGTGCAGAAAGCCCGGATTCTTCACCGCCGCCGTGCCGATGACGACGTAGGTGACGCCATCGTCGAGATAGCGCTCGATCGTGTCGAGGTCGCGGATTCCGCCGCCGAGTTGCACGGGAACGTCGTCGCCGACAACACTCGCGATTTCGCGAATCGCGAGCTCGTTTTTGGGCTTGCCGGCGATTGCGCCGTTGAGATCAACGATGTGCAGCCGCTTTGCGCCCTGCTCGAGCCAATGCTGAGCCATCGCAGCGGGGTCTTCCGAAAACACGGTCGCCGAATGCATCTCGCCCTGCTTCAGGCGGACGCAGTTGCCATCCTTGATGTCGATCGCGGGAATGATCTGCATGGCGGCGGGAGACCGCTGGGCTCGCGGGGTTCGCGTGCGGGGGACGGGGTTGTGATGCTTGGCGCGCGGGGCAGCGTTATTCGCGTCCGTTCCAGCGGACGAAATTGGCTAGCAGCGTGAGGCCGGCGTCGTGGCTCTTTTCGGGGTGAAACTGTACCGCGAAGATATTAGCCCGCGCTATCGCGCAAGTAAACGGCGCTGGATAGGAGGCAGTTCCGGCGGTCAGCGCAGGGTCGGCGGGACGCGGGTAAAAGCTGTGCGCGAAGTAAAAACGCGTCGCGTCGGCGATTCCGGCCCAAAGCGGATGCGCGCGTGTCTGCAGGACCGGACTCCACCCCATATGCGGCACTTTGAGCCGCTCGCCTCGCATATCGACCATGTCCTCGTCGCGAAAGCGCGTCACCGAGCCGTCGAAAACGCCCAAGCACTCGCTTGGCCCCTCTTCGCTGCGCTCGAAAAGCATCTGCAAGCCGAGGCATATGCCGAGGAACGGTCGTTCGCGGACTGCTTCGACGACCAGGGGCGCGAGCCCGCTTGCGTGCAGCGCCCGCATGCAATCGGGCATTGCGCTTTGGCCCGGCAGCACGACGCGTGCGGCGCTCGCGATGGTTGCCGCATCGCTCGTCACCACGACGTCGCACTCGGGCGCCACGTGGCGCAGCGCCTTCGCCACCGAGCGAAGATTGCCCATGCCGTAGTCGACGACTGCTATGTCAGGCATCGGCTGAATCAGGAGCGCGGAATGGGACCGTAGCTACAGCGTGCCCTTGGTCGAGGGAACCGTCCCCGCAGCGCGCTCGTCGCGTGTGACTGCCATGCGCAACGCACGTGCAAACGCCTTGAAGATGGTCTCGGCCTGATGGTGTGCGTTGTCCCCGGCGAGATTGTCGACGTGCAGCGTCACCAAGGCATGATTGACGAAGCCTTGAAAAAACTCGTGCGCAAGATCGACGTCGAACGTGCCGATCATTGCGCGCTTGAACGCGACATTCCAATTGAGCCCCGGGCGGCCCGACAAATCAATGACGACGCGCGACAACGCTTCGTCGAGCGGCACGTACGCATGACCATAGCGAACCAGTCCCGCCTTGTTGCCGACCGCCTGCTTCAACGCCTGTCCCAGCGTGATGCCGACGTCCTCGACGGTGTGATGCGCGTCGATATGAAGATCGCCCTGCGCGCGCAGCATCAGATCGAGCATGCCATGACGCGCGAGCTGATCCAGCATGTGATCGAGAAAAGCCACGCCGGTTTGCAGGTCCGCGCGACCGGTGCCGTCGAGATTAAGCTCGACGCTGATCTGGGTCTCGGCGGTGTTGCGCGACACCGATGCGACGCGCGGTGCGAAATCGGGAGCGTTCATGATTGTCGGGCAAGCGCGGCAATGAGCGCATCGTTCTCGGCGGGCGTGCCGATGGTGATGCGCAAGCATCCCCTTAGCAGAGGATGCCAGCCATTGAGATTCTTTACCAGGACGCCGGCGTCGAGGAGGTCCGCAAAGGATCGGTCCGCATCCGACACGCGGATCATCACGAAATTGGTTTCGGTTGGAAATACTTCGACGCCGTGCATCGATGCCAGCGTAGCGGCGACTCGCGAACGCTCGCGTCGAATTTCCGCGGATTGTCGCGCTATCACGTGATTCGCCCGCAACACGACAGGCAATGCCGCTTGCGTAAGCGCATTGACGTTGTACGGCGGGCGCACTTTGTCGAGCTCGGCAATCCACTCGCTGCGACCCGCGACATAGCCGAGGCGGAGGCCGGCCATGCCGATCTTCGATACCGTTCGCACGACCACCAGATTGTCGTAATCGAGAACACGCGGCAAGAACGAGTCGTCCGCGTAGGCGTAATACGCTTCATCGATGGCGACAAGGCCCGGCGCTGCACGCACGATGCGCTCGACCGTCGAGCTTGCAAATCGATTGCCCGTCGGATTGTTCGGATAGGCAAGCCAGACCAGCAGCGGCCGCTCCGCTGCGATGGCCGCCAGCATCGCGTCTTCGTCGAGCGAGAAATCCGCTCGCAAAGGCACGCCGATAAAGCGCACATTCATCAGACGTGCGTCGATCCGATACATGACAAACGAGGGATCGGGCGCAACGATGCACGCGTTCGGCCGCGCAATCGCAGTGGTGATGATCTGCAGAATCTCGTCCGAGCCGTTGCCCACGAGCAGATCGACGTCTGCTGGAAGCGCAAGTGATTCGCGCAGCGCCTGTTTTACCGCATCGGCCGGGCCGTCGGGATAGCGATTCAGCGGAACCTCGGCGAGCGTGCGTCCGAGCTCTTCTTTAAGCGCGATCGGCAATCCGTACGGGCTCTCCATCGCGTCGAGCTTGATGAGGCCTTTCGCTTTGGCAACGGGATATGCGCTCAGCGCACGAACGTCGGGACGAATCGTGGCTTCGACGCGCGAGGCGACGTCACCGCTCGATCGACTCGTCGTCATCGCCGGCATACGCGTTTCAGATCGTGTTGCTGTCGGCATAGAACACGTCGACGCCAGCGTTGGCGAACTGCGCGAGATCCGCTGCGGTCGCCTGACCTTGAGGCGAAGCGAGCGCCGCCTCGATCGCACCAAGCGAATCGAAGGTGAGAGTGGCGATCAGGTGATAAGCGGACACACCACCGAGTGATGCGATCGACCCGCGGGTCACCTCGTAACTGCGCAAGCCCGGAATGCGCTTGGCGATCGGAACATGGGTCGCGTAATAGTAACGGTCGAACGCCGTCGCGTCGGTCGGATGCCGGTACATTGCGATGAGCTTCGCGGTCATGTCAGGCGTTCTCGAGACGCGCTTGCGCTGCGCGCGCATGCGCGGTCAAGCCTTCGCCGTTGGCGAGCGTGACAGCAATCGGCGCAAGCGAGCGAGCGCCCTCCTTGCCGATGCGCAGAATGCTCGAGCGCTTCTGGAAATCGTAGACGCCGAGTGGCGAGCTGAAGCGCGCCGTACGGCCCGTGGGCAGCACGTGATTCGGGCCCGCGCAATAATCGCCGAGCGGCTCGGTGGCATAGTGACCGATGAAAATCGCGCCCGCGTGACGAATCGACGGCAGCAACGCGTCGGGATCGGCGACCGCACGCTCGAGATGCTCGGGCGCAATGCGATTGGCGATTGCGCACGCTTGTGCAAGGTCGCGCACGCGAATCAGCGCGCCGCGGCCGGCGAGCGATGCGGCGATGATCGGCGCTCGCGGTAACGTGGCAAGCAATCGTTGCGCTTCGCTCGCAACGGCATCGATCAGGTCCGAGTCGGGAGTCAAGAGGATCGCCTGCGCAAGCTCGTCGTGCTCGGCTTGCGACAAAAGATCGAGCGCAACCCACGCAGGATTCGCGCTCCGATCGGCGATGATCAGAATCTCGGAAACGCCTGCCACCATGTCGATGCCGACATGACCGTACACGCGGCGCTTCGCTGCGGCGACGTATGCGTTGCCTGGTCCGCAGATCTTGTCGACGGCGGGAATCGTCGTCGTGCCGTAGGCGAGCGCTGCAATCGCCTGCGCACCGCCGAGCGTGAAGGCACGCGTGACTCCTGCGACATGCGCAGCGGCGAGCACGAGCGGATTGCGTGCGTTGTCGGGTGCGGGCACCACCATCACGATCTCGGCCACGCCCGCGACCTGCGCAGGAATTGCGTTCATCAACACCGACGATGGATAGGCGGCTTTGCCGCCCGGCACATAGATGCCCACGCGATCGAGCGGCGTCACGCGCTGACCGAGCTCGGTACCGTCCGGCTCTCGCACGCTCCAGTCGCTGCCGCGCTGGCGCTCGTGGAAAACGCGAATGCGTGCAGCGGCCAGCGTCAATGCATCGCGCTCGGTAGCAGGCAACGCTTCCCACGCCTCACGCATGGCGTCGCGTGAGATCTCGAGCGCTTGCACCGAATCAGCTTGCACGCGATCGAAGCGCGCGGAGTATTCGAGGAGCGCTGCATCGCCGCGCTTTCTCACGTCAGCGATGATTCCCGCGACGACCGCATCGACGCGCTCGTCCTGCGCCGTTTCGAAAGCGATCAGCGCTTCCAGTTCGGCGTCGAAGCGCGGCGCAGAAGCATCGAGACGACGAAGCGACAGCGCAAGCGGCGCGTTCAAGCGGTCTCCGTCGTGCTTTCCGTTGCGACCGCCGCGGCGATCGCGTCGATCAACGGCTTGACGACGTCGCGCTTCAGCTTCAGCGCAGCGGGATTGACTATGAGCCGCGACGTGATCGTCAGGATCTCCTCGACTGCGACCAGATCGTTCGCCTTCAGCGTGTTGCCCGTCGACACGAGATCGACGATCGCATCGGCAAGGCCGCACAACGGCGCCAGCTCCATCGAGCCATACAGCTTGATGAGATCGACATGCATCCCTTTCGCGGCGAAATGCTCGCGCGCCGTGTTGACGTATTTCGATGCGACACGGATACGCGCGCCGCGCTGCACGGTACCAGCCCAATCGAAACCGCGCTTGGTGGCGACCACCAGCCGGCAGCGGCCCACGCAAAGATCGAGCGGTTGATACAAGCCTTCTCCGCCGTGCTCGAGCAGAATGTCCTTGCCGACCACACCTACATCGGCCGCACCGTGCTGCACATACGTCGGCACGTCCTGCGCGCGCAACAGCACGATCCACAGGTCGGGTCGATTGGTGCCGAGGATCAGCTTGCGCGAGCTCGTTGGATCCTCCGCCGCAACGATACCCGCGCGCTTTAGCAGCGGCAGCGTCTCGTCGAGCATGCGGCCCTTGGGAAGGGCGATGGCGGCGCCGGTCACGGCGATCCGTTTCAAGCGAACAAGGAAAACGATTCTAGCAGCACGGGCACGCGACCCTGCCGAGTGACGGGGCGCTACCACTACTGACGAACGTTCGCTCGCGATTGGGGCAACGTCGTTGTTGGAGTCGCGCGGATCGGGCTGATATCCACACCGCCCCGACGCGTGAAGCGCGCTTCGATCGAAAGCGCATCGGGTGCACAGGCTCGCATCACGTCGACGAACATGCGCTCGACACAATGCTCGTGAAAGCCTGGATGGTGGCGATAGCCGAATAAATACGCGGCCAATGCAGGGCGATCGATCGCAGCGCCCCGATAGGTGATGCCAACACTCGCGTAGTCGGGCTGCCCGGTGACCGGGCACACGGAGCGAAAGCCGTGATAGACGAGTGTCTCATCGACGCGTGCACGCAGTGTGCGTAGCGCATCAGCATGGGGCTCGCGCGGCAGCGACGCGGGAATTTCGCCGTCGATCGATTCACCGCCAAGATCGACGCGCGCATGTCGCGACCAGTGCTCTGGCGTATCGACTCGCACATCCACGTTGGCGCCGATCGCAATCGAAAGATCCTTGCGCAGCGCCGCCTCGACCGCGCGAGGATCGTCGAAACGCGCATGGTTGAGCGAGGCGAAATAGAGCTTCACCGACTTCGACTCGACGATGCGCGGCGAGGTCGCCGGCACGGTGAACCTCACGATGCCTACGCGCGGACGGTTCATGCAATCAAGCCAAGCCAGTTCCCACACGGTCCAGCGATCCTCGCCGGCGAACGGAAGCGCGCTTCCGATATCGAGCGACTCACGCAGCGGCGCGCGCTCGACCGCATACAGGAGCGCTGCGTCATACGCTTCCGGATAGTGTGTCGCACGCCCCAGCGGCGAATCGCCGATCGTGCCCACGAATGTCGCCGGTCCTACTTGATTCGCTGAATGCGCGCGCCGAGCGAGGAGAGCTTCGCCTCGATCCGCTCGTAGCCGCGGTCGAGATGATAGATGCGATCGATCATCGTCGTCCCTTCCGCGACGAGACCTGCGATCACAAGGCACGCCGAAGCGCGCAGATCGGTGGCCATCACATTCGCGCCGGTCAGCCTCGCAACGCCGCGCACGACCGCGGTGTTGCCTTCGACCTCGATCTCCGCGCCCATTCGCACCAGTTCCTGCACGTGCATCATGCGGTTCTCGAAAATCGTCTCGACGACGACCGACGTTCCCTTCGCGACGGTCGCGAGCGCCATCATCTGCGCCTGCATGTCGGTCGGAAACGCGGGATACGGCGCGGTGCGTAGATTGAACGATGCAATGTCGCCGTTGCCGCGCACGCGAATCGCGTCAGGCAGCATTTCGACGACGGCATCGGCCTCGCGCAATTTGTCGAGCACCGCGTCGAGCGAATCGCTCGTCGCACCTTCGAGCGTCACGTCGCCGCCTGTGGCGGCCGCCGCCGCGGCGAAAGTTCCCGTCTCGATGCGGTCGGGCATGATGCGATGCGAAGCTCCCCCAAGCCGCGACACACCATCGATGACGATGCGATCGGTTCCCGCGCCGTTGATCTTTGCGCCCATGGCGACCAGACAACGCGCGAGGTCGACGACTTCAGGCTCGCGCGCGGCGTTCTCCAGAACCGTGCGACCGTCGGCGAGCGTCGCCGCCATCATCAGGTTCTCGGTTCCGGTGACGGTGACGCCATCGAACACGTAACGGGTTCCGACGAGCTTTCGGGCGCGCGCATTGATGTAACCGTGATCGAGATCGATCTCCGCTCCCATCGCTTGCAAGCCCTTGACGTGCTGATCGACCGGACGCAATCCGATCGCACATCCGCCCGGCAGCGACACGCGCGCTTCTCCGCAGCGGGCAACGAGCGGCCCCAGTGCGAGGATCGACGCGCGCATCGTCTTTACGAGCTCGTAGGGCGCGAGCGGCCAGTCGATGCGGCTCGCATCGAGCGAAAGCGCGCCGTCACTGCTTTGATGCTTGACTCCCATCTGCGACAGGAGCGTGCGCATCGTGCGCAGATCGTTCAATTGAGGAACGTTGCGAAGGTGCAGCGGCTCTTCGGTCAAAAGCGACGCGCAAAGAATCGGCAGCGCGGCGTTTTTCGCGCCGGAAATGCGGACCGATCCCGATAGTCGCGCACCCCCTTCGATGACGAGCTTGTCCATTGCGATGGCGTCAATACGCGGGCGCGAAGAGGTGGCAGTAACGTTCGGGAGATCGAGAATTTCCATGCGCATAGCGTGTGCGTGCATGCGGGCTGTCGCGCGCATATTGTGCGGCGACGGCACGGCCAAATTGTGGCAAACCGAAGGCGAATCGGCGCGACTGCGCGCGAAGGCAGCGCGTGAATGCGCTACACCCCGCCACCGCGATCAACGCTGCTGGCGCGCCGCCCACTCGCCGGGGGTAAGTGTGGTCATCGACAACGCATGGATCTCCTGGCGCATGCGGTCCTTGAGCGTCGCATACACCATTTGATGGCGTGCGACGCGTGACTTGCCTTCGAACGCCTGCGACACGATGAGGGCCTCGAAATGATGACCGTCGCCGCGCACGTCGAGGGCGTCACAGGGAAGGCCCGCCCCGATCGAGTCTTTGATCGAGTCGGGTGATACGGATGGGGAGTCGTGCATGGGGTAAACCGGGAATGCGCCAAATGTTACCGGAAGGCACCGTTACGTACGAAGCTTCCAGCCGCGGGCAAGCAGCAGGAGCGTAATCGCCGTAAGTAAGAGGGCGAACGCCAGGACGACGGCAAGCGACAGCCACGGCGATGCGTCGGAGAGGCCGAAGAATCCGTAGCGAAACCCGTCGATCATGTAGAAAAACGGATTCGCGTGCGACAGACCCTGCCAGAACGAAGGCAGCGAATGAATCGAATAGAACACGCCGGAAAGAAACGTCAGGGGAAGGATGATGAAATTCTGAAAAGCGGCGATCTGGTCGAACTTGTCGGCCCAGATTCCGGCGATCAATCCGAGCGTTCCGAGAATCGCGCTACCCAGGAGCGCGAAAGCAACCGCCCATAACGGATGCGCCATCGCGACCAGCGGAGGCGCGAACCACAGCGTGACGACGAACACTCCGGCCCCGACCACGATCCCGCGCACCATCGCGCCGATCACATAAGCGCCAAACACCTCGAGCGGGCTTAACGGCGGAAGCAAGACGAAGATCAGGTTGCCGGTGATCTTGCTCTGGATCAAGGACGACGACGAGTTCGCGAAAGAATTCTGCAGCACGGCCATCATCACAAGGCCGGGCACGAGAAACGCCGTGTAGGGAACGCGACCGTCGAACACCGCTACGTGCGACGCGAGCACGTGCGAGAAGATCAGAAGATAGAGAAGCGACGTCAACACCGGCGCTGCGATCGTCTGAAAGCTCACTTTCCAGAAGCGCAACAGCTCCTTTTTCAAAAGCGTGAGCCAGCCGGTGCGATTGAAAGCCGGCATCAATTCGCCTCATTCATGATGCGCAGGAACACCTGCTCGAGGTCGGTTTCGGCGAGCGAGAGGTCGTCAATCGCGATGTTCTCGGCACGCAAATCGAACAGCAGCGATTCGAGCTCGGCGTGCGAGTCGAGTCGAAGCAGGAACAGGCCTTCCTCCTGCCGCACCACGCGCGCATACCAGCGTTGGGGAAGACGCAGCGCCGACAAGCGCACCGTCACGCCGGAGAATCGCGACAGAAGATTGTCTTTCGTATCGAGCGCCACCAGGCGGCCGCTTTTGAGCATCGCGATGCGTTCGCACAGCGCCTCGGCTTCCTCGAGATAATGCGTTGTGAGTATCACCGTGTGGCCGTCGTGATTGAGCCTTCGGATGAACGACCACAGCGACTGGCGCAATTCGACATCGACGCCCGCGGTCGGCTCGTCGAGCACGATGACGGGTGGCTTGTGCACGAGCGCCTGACCTACCAGCACGCGTCGCTTCATTCCGCCCGATAGCGAGCGCATGTTCGCGTTCGCCTTGGAGCTCAGATCGAGGTTCGCGAGGATTTCGTCGATCCACGACGCGGCGTCGCGAACGCCAAAATAACCCGCCTGAAACGCGAGTGTCTCGCGAACGCTGAAAAACGGATCGAACACGAGCTCCTGCGGAACGACACCGATGCGGCGACGCGCTTCGCGATAGTCGCTTACGACATCGTGCCCCATGACGCTGACGGTGCCGCGATCGGCGCGCACCAAACCTGCGAGTATCGAGATCAGCGTCGTCTTGCCGGCGCCATTGGGACCGAGCAAGCCAAAGAACTCGCCGGGCTTGACGTCGAGGTCGATGCCATCGAGCGCTTGCACGCTGCCGAAGCGGCGTGCGACATCGCGAAACGAGACTGCCGGGCCGGACATGCGCCTCGCGGCGCTAATGGGAATCGAGGATTTCCTCGACCCCATAGACTTTCGCAAGCGAAGCAAGTCCGGGCGGCATGCGCTCGAACACCAGCGACTTGCGCTGTCCATGCGCGCGGCGCTTCAGCGCGAAAAGCGCCGCGAGCGCCGACGAATCGGCAGGATCGAGCTTCTCGAGATCGACGCGGCCCGACTTCGGCAACGGAAGCTCGAGCGCTGCTTCGACGACTTCGGCGGCGTTGTCGAACGTGAGCCCGCCTTCGTAGATCCAACGCTCGCCGTCGGGCGTCGGCGCGAACGCTCCGGTCACGACTTCACGCGAATCGACTTCGCTCACTTGCTACCCGAGTTCTTTGCCGCGAGCGTCTTGACGAGACCGTCGACACCGTTCGCCTTGATTTGCTCGTTGAACTCGTCGCGGTAATTGGTGACGAGCGAAACGCCCCCGACGATGACGTCGTACGCCTTCCAGCCTTCGGGCGTTTTCACCATGCCGTAGTCGATCTGCACCGGCGGCCGGCCGGTGCGAATCACTTCGCTTCGCACGGTCACTTCGTTCGCCGCAGCGTCTGCGCGCAACGGCTTCACGTCGAGCTGCTCGTCGCGATATTGCGTCAGCGCGTTCGAATACGTGCGCACCAGCAACGTGCGGAATTCGCTGGTGAGACGCTGTTGCTGTTCGGTCGTTGCGCGCGCCCAGTTGCGCCCCATCGCAAGCTGCGCCATCCGCGGGAAGTCGAAGTTCGGCAGCAGCTTCGTCTCGATGACTTCGCGCACTCGCGCAGGATCGCCTGCCGCGAGCTTGGGATCGGACTTGATCGCCGCAACGGTTTCGCCCGAAATGCGCTTGACGAGCGCGTCGGCCGCTTCCTGAGCGAGCACAGGCAATGCGCTGGCGAGCAAAGTCACTAAGCTAATTTGTCGCAACACTCGAAGCATCATTCGTCCTTTGGCGGTGGCGGCTTGCCATCGTAGATCAGGTAATCGCGACGCTGCAG
>DATLOI010000024.1:0-22438 GCA_035536295.1 Casimicrobiaceae bacterium | reverse complement strand
TCCGGGCGGGTTGACCACGAAAGTGGTGACCAGGCCGTCGGGGTTCCCCATCGCTTTCAGGCGATCGATAGCGCGCTTCGCGGCTACCTGATCTTCGAACAAGCCGGCAACGATCCGTGACATGTGTGCAAGCGCTCCTTTAGTCAACTCCCATCGTAGCGTTGCACCCTGCGCCTACTGACTGGACTCGGTCCCCGTGGCAGGACAAAGCGCGACTTGGCCCCAGCGCTCTTCGCAATGCGCGTTGCGCGCTCCGTTTTCGCAAGCGGCGCGTTGAAACACGTTACCGAGGCCCGCACAACGCGCGAGCGCGTCCTCGAGCAGGCGCCCACGGTCGGGCGGTGGTGCCGGCGCGGATGGCGGCACTTCTGCCGCGACGACGGGCGTGTCGCGAACAATGGGTTCCGCAGGCGCCAGGTCTACGGCAGGCGCCGGCGTGAGGTTCCTGTCACGTGTTTCGCGGCGCTGCGACGGCTGGGCCAGTCGGGGAGCCGGCAACGGCTCGATCAACGGCGGCGAGACGACCAATCGCTCGAGAGCAGCGTGGTGCAGCGTGGTCTCGACAACCGTCGACGGCAACGCGATCGGCGTTCGTTCCACGCCACGCGCATAAGCGAACAGAAACATACCCGCGAGCGCGGCGATGACGCTCCCCACCACGACTGGCGCGCGTCGCGTGCTGGCACTGCGTGAACGGTGGGCGCGTAGCGCTGCGTCGATCTCGGGCATCTCGCCTGGATCGGGAGCGATCGTTATCGGCGCGTCCGCCGCCAATCCCCACGGGCGCAGAACACGCCGGCGACTCCCATCGAGCATGTTCTCGACCAGCACTGCGCCACACGACGTGCAAAAGCGCGTCGTCTTTTCGTTGTCGTGGCGACAAGTCGGGCAATTCATGGGCAGAGTGCTCCGGATATGACATTAGCATGAGCGCGATTGGCGTCCCAGTACGTTCGTCGGGCCTAGTGCGACGCCTGGAACAGGCACGGCCTGTCTTGCACATCGCGTTCGATCGTTAGAATGCCTGCCTGTTGAGCCAAGGAGGTTTGCATGAACGGCAAAGTAGCGGTGGTGACAGGCGCAGGGAGCGGCATCGGACGCGCCTCGGCGAGCGCATTGCTCGGCGCGGGATGGCGCGTGGTATTCGCCGGTCGCCGCGCGGACGCTTTGCACGATGCGATCGCCGCAGCCAAGGCGAACGCCGATCGTGCGCTCGCCGTACCCACCGACGTCGTGCAAGCCGAATCGGTGCAAGCCTTGTTCGATCGCGCGCGCACCGCGTTCGGTCGCGTCGATTTGTTGTTCAACAACGCGGGCGTTTCGATCGGCGCTCCGATCGAGGATCTGACCTACGCGCAATGGCGCGAAGTGGTCGACACGAACCTCAACGGCGCGTTTCTTTGTGCGCAAGCAGCGTATCGCGTGATGAAGTCGCAACAGCCGCGTGGCGGCAGAATCATCAATAACGGTTCGATTTCAGCGCACGCGCCCCGTCCCAACTCGATTGCCTACACATCGACCAAGCACGCGATCACCGGGCTCACCAAATCGTTGTCGCTCGATGGTCGCAAGCACGACATCGCGGCGGGCCAGATCGATATCGGCAACGCGGCGACCGACATGGCCGCGCGAATGGCCAAGGGTGTGCCGCAGGCGAATGGCCAGATCGCCGTCGAGCCCTTGATGGACGTCGCGCACGTCGCCTCGGCAGTGGTGTACATGGCGAGCCTGCCGATCGACGCGAACGTGCAATTCATGACGATCATGGCGCGCGACATGCCCTTCGTCGGCAGGGGCTGATGCACAGAAAGACGATGTTGCGCCGACGCCCTCGTCGGCCGGGAACCGACAGACGCAGCTGTGAGCTCTTCGTAAGAATTGCGCTTGGCGCCATTTGCGCGCCTTCCTCGGAATTGCCTTGACCGTCGCCACCGCCATCGTCGCGCCCACAAGAATCGGCGCGAGCCCATCGCAATCGATCCTTGCGCCTGGCCGCAATTGCTGGCGCATCGAACACGCGAAGCGCTTTGCCTTGCTGGTCGATGGCGAGAATTATTTCCGTGCGGTGCGCGAGGCGATTCGCGAAGCGCAGCACTCGGTGTTCGTGCTCGGCTGGGATGTCGACAGCCGCATGCGGCTCGTTCCCGAAGGTGCGAACGACGGTTGGCCCGAGCAATTCGCCGACTTCCTCGACGCGCTGGTCCGCGAGCGCAAAGACCTTCGCGTCTACGTGCTGTCGTGGGATTTCGCGATGCTCTACATGCTCGAGCGCGAGTGGCTGCCCATCTACAAGATGGACTGGCGCACGCACCGGCGTCTTTCGTTCCAGCTCGACGCCAAGCATCCTTTGGGCGGCTCGCATCATCAAAAGGTCGTTGTCGTCGATGATTCGGTCGCTTTCGTGAGCGGCTTCGACATCACGCGCTCGCGCTGGGATTCCTCCGAGCACAAATGCGAAGAGCCGCGCCGGCGCAATCCGTTCGGATTGACGTACGGGCCCTTTCATGATTTAGGCGCCGTCGTCGAAGGTGATTGCGCGCGTGCGCTGGGCGAGCTTGCGCGCGAGCGCTGGCGGCGCGCGACGGGAACGCCTGCGCGCGCGAAGCTCGCTGCATACGTGCCGAATCGCTGGCCCGTGTCGACGCCAAGCGACATCGACGATATCCCAATCGCGATCGCGCGCACCGAGCCGCGCTTCGACGAGTTCGAAGGTTCGGGCGAAGTCCGTGCGCTGCATCTGGATGCGATCGCCAGCGCCAAGCGCGACATCTTCGGTGAGAACCAGTATTTCACCTCGAAGACAATTGCAGATGCATTCGAAGCGCGGCTGGTCGAGCCCGAAGGCCCCGACATCGCGATCATTTCGCCGGCGATGCAAAGCGGCTGGCTCGAGGTTTCGACGATGGGGGTGTTGCGCGCGCGGCTGCACGCAAAGCTCAAGGCGGCCGACGCGCACGATCGCTATCGCTTGTATTGCCCGAAGCTTTCCTGGCTCGGTGAGGACAAGGGTTGTCTCAACGTGCACAGCAAGGTGCTGGTGGTCGACGATGAATTCGTGACCGTCGGCTCGGCGAATCTTTCCGACCGCTCGATGGGCCTCGACACCGAGTGCAATCTCGCGATCGAAGCGAACGGCGACCCGCGCATCCAGCAAGCGATTCGCAGGATCCGCTATCGTCTGCTCGGCGAGCATCTCGACTGCGATCCACGCATCGTGGAAGAAGCGCATGAGGACAAGCGACTGATCGCCGCCATCGCATCGCTGCATCGAGACGGCGAGCGAACGCTCGCCACCAACGATCCGCCGCTCGATCCGACGCTCGATGCCGTGGTTCCCGACCACACGGTGCTCGATCCTGAAAAGCCGATCGACGCCGACCAGCTCGTCGCCGATCTCGTATCAGAGCCCGAAACGCGCAGAGGAACGCGTCAGCGCGTGTTCATGCTCGTCGGCGCATTGCTATTGATCGGCGTTTTGGCAATGGTATGGCGCAGCGCGGCGGTGCGCGAATGGATCGACGTCGGCCAGATCGTCGCCGAGTCCAAAGGGTTCAGCCGCTCACCGCTTTCAGTGGTCGCAGCGCTCGGCGCATTCATCGTCGGCGGCCTCGTGCTGTTCCCGGTCACCATTCTGATTGCAGCGACCGTGCTCGTGTTCGGTCCGATCGAAGGCGCGCTGTACGCGCTGGTCGGTGCTTTGTTGAGCGCGGCGTCGACATATGCGCTGGGTCGCTGGCTCGGCCGCGATCGGGTGCGAAGCCTTGCCGGACCACGACTCAACAAATTGTCGCGCCGGCTTGCGAAGCGAGGCTTGCTCGCGATGACGCTCGTTCGTCTGTTGCCAGTCGCACCTTTTTCGATCGTCAACGGGGTCGCCGGTGCGTCACACATCAGCTGGCGCGATTTTCTGCTCGGCACGGTGCTCGGCATGGCGCCGGGCATCGCGCTGACTGCCGCGTTCATCGATCGCGCGGTCGCCGTGGTGCGCGAGCCGGGCGCCGACACCGTGGCGGTGCTGATCGCAATTGCAGTGCTCGCGTTCGCGCTGTACTGGCCGCTACAAAAGCGCCTCGGACGTCTTCCCGACGCAATCCCGCCCAGCGCCGAGCATGTCGGCTGAAGCGAGCGCGTCGCGTCCCATAGTCATCGCAACGTGGAACGTGCACGGGGGGGTCGGCCGCGACCGCCGCTATCATCCGGCGCGCATCGCGCAAGTCGTGGTCGAAATGCGAGCCGATGTAATCGCACTGCAGGAGGTTGGATCGCGCGCGTCTGCAGAGAATCTTCTCGCCGTGCTCGTGCGCGAGACCGGTTACCACGTTGCCGATGGATTCACGTTGAAGCGCGACGGCTGCGATTTCGGCAACGCGGTGCTGTCGCGCTTTCCGATCGCCGAGTCCTCGCGGCTCGACTTGACGCACAAAGGCTACGAGCCGCGCGGCGCGGTTGATGTGGTGATCGGCGCGCCGCAGGGCCCGCTGCGCGTCATCGCGACGCATCTGGGCTTGCGGCCGAGCGAACGACGCGATCAGGTGAAACGCCTGTTAGCTGCACTCGAGCGCGACCAGCCGTTTCCCACCGTGCTGACCGGGGATGTCAACGAGTGGTATCTATGGGGTCGACCGCTGCGTTGGCTGCACCGCCATTTTCAGCAAACGCCTGCGCCGCCGACCTTTCCCGCCTGGCGGCCGGTGTTCGCGCTCGACCGCTTGTGGACCGAGCCGGCGCGGTTGTTGAGCGAGCTCAAGGTGCACGCGACACCGCTCGCCCGCGCGGCGAGCGATCATTTACCGCTGGTCGCCAAGCTCGCATTCTGAAATAGACCCGCGCGACGCGCGCATGCCCGACCTCACGACTCCCGCCGCAATCGCGCGCAACTACGACGCGATTCGCTACGACGCACTACCACACGCGGCTTCGCATCCCGATAACCTTGCTGCAGTGGCGACGATTTTCGGTCTCGCGCCACCGCCGGTTGCTTCCGCACGCGTGCTCGAAATCGGCTGCAACGATGGCTCGAATCTGTTGCCTATGGCAGCGCTTCTGCCCGAAGCGCGCCTCGTCGGCTTCGACATCTCGGAAAGCGCCATCGCAACTGCGCGCGAGACAGCGAGCGCGCTGCGACTTCGCAACATCGAGTTTCACGTCACCGACCTCACCGCTTTCGCCGACGGAACGTTCGATTACATCATCGCGAACGGCGTGTATTCGTGGGTTCCGCCGGCTGTGCGCGATGCGTTGCTCGCGATCGTGGCACGCACGCTCGGTGCCAATGGACTTGCATTCGTCAGCTACAACACTTATCCCGGGGGCTTTGTTCGACGAGCGGCGTGGGATGCGTTGCATTGGCACGTCGACGCGCTGCAATCCGAAAGCGAGCGGCTCGCCGCCGCGCGCGAGCTGGCCGAGTTGCTAGGCGACTCCGGTGCGGTCGGTGAGGCCTCCGACGCGGCGACGCGTGCTGAATTCAAGCGAATTGCCGCTGAAAGCGACAGCGCGCTCTACCACGACACGCTGGCGCGACCGAACGATCCGGTGTGGTTTCACGAGTTCGTCGATCACGCGAACCAGCACGGACTGAGCTATGTTGCCGAAGCATTGCCGTCGATGATGGCGGGCACGGGGTTGTCGCCCCGAATGCGCCAGTTCCTCGCCGCTCAAAGCCGACTCGCGCGCGAGCAGTACCTCGACTTCGCACGCATGCGTCGCTTTCGCCAATCGATAGTGTGCAAGCGCGAGGCGGCGGGCGACTTCGTGCCGGCACCGCGCAAGCTCTTGCCGATGCACGTCTCGGCATCGATGACGTTGATGCGAGCCGCGGCCGAAGCGCGTATACCCGCGACAACGGGCGCCGACGGCGCAGTGCTACGCGCATTGCTTGCTCGGTTGCTCGACGTAGCCCCGGCGTCGCTGCCTACGACGCAGTTGATCGAGCGACTACGCAGCGAGCCGATGTCGAGGCCCGTCGACGCCATTCTGCTCGACGCATGGAGCACCGGACTCGTGCTGGCGCATGTCCATCCGCCACGCATCGCGACCGTCGCAGGCGAGCGCCCGGTCGCATTCGCCATTGCGCGCTGGCAAGCATCGCGCGGCGAGCACGTCACCAATCTACGTCATGAATTGGTGCGTTTGACCGACGCTTCCGCGCGCAGGCTCCTACCGCTTTGCGACGGTTCGCGCGATCGCTCGCAATTGAGCGCGGCGCTTCGCGCGAGCGGCGACTGGGGAAGCTCGCATTCGCTCGACGACGCGCTGGCGTTGTTCGCGCGCTTCGCCTTGCTGGAGCGTTAGAACTAGGGCCTGTTAATCGGCCCTACGCGATCGCCGGCGTGAGCGCGGGAGTGCCGACAAGGATCGCATCAGCGAGCGCGAGTGCGGTGTTGACCGCTCCGGTGAGGCCGAGATGGCCATGCCCCGTCGCAAGCCATAAACCTTTGCGTGATGCGACCGGTCCGATCAGCGGCAGCGAGTCGGGCGTGCACGGCCGATGGCCCATCCAGTGCCTCTCCTCGGCGGCGGGCGCAAGATCGGTGAACGCTTCGCGCGCAAATCGCGCCAGCAATGCAGAGCGGCGCGGATTCGCCGGGCGCGTCAATCCCCCGAACTCGACGGTTCCCGCGATTCGAAACCCGCCTTCCATCGGTGTGATGAAGGCCTTGCGGTCTCCCAGCACCACGACGCGCGACAACGGCGACTCGGTGCCGCGGAACGTAACGTGATAGCCGCGCTGGCTTTCGAGCGGCAGCCGAACGCCCAAAGGCTCGAGGAGCGCGCACGACTGCATGCCCGCCGCGACGATTACGTGATCGGCGTTCTGGCGGCCTTCGTTGGTGTGAATGCACCAGCCGCGCGCGAGATCGGGCTCGATCGCCCTCGCCTCGTCGCGCGCGAGCCGACCGCCGCGCACGACGAACGCGCGCACGATCTGCTGCACATAGCCAAACGGATTGCTCACCATCGCGTGATCGGGCAGGTACATCCCGACCGAGTAGCGCGGGGCGACGCGCGGCTCGAGCGCGTCGATGCCGGCGCGGTCGACGCGCTCGAAGGCGACGCCGTGCTGCGCGCGCAGCGCCCACGCCTGCGCATCCTTGGCGAGCGACGCCGCATCGGGATAGACGTGCAAGTGGCCGCGTCGCTGCACGATGTCGCCCGCCCCCACCTCGCGCGCGAGTGCCAAATGGTGATCGACGGCACTGGCGTGCAGCGCTGAAAGGCGAGCGGCAATCGCCTGCACGCGCTCCGGCCGCGAAGCCGCGATGAAGCGCAACAGCCACGGCAGCGCGCGAGGCAAATAGCCGACCGGAATGTGCAGCGGTCCGTCGGGGTCGAGCAGCATGCGTGGCGCACGCGCCGCGATTCCCGGCATCGACAGCGGCGCCACCGAGCCCGGCGAAATCGCGCCCGCATTGCCGTAACTGCAGCCGCGGCCAGGCTCGGCTCGATCGATCAGCGTGACGTGTGCACCCCGCTTGCACAGCATGAATGCGGCCGTCGCGCCAACGATGCCCGCACCCACGACGGCGATGGCAGGTGCGGCGCGAGGAGCGGCGGCGGCGTGGGTCATGCGGCGGCAGTGACTCTCAAAAGCGAGCGCGGCGCGCGCCTTACGAGCGGTTGGACACGCAAGGCGCGTAAAAGTCGTATCCTAATCCTTCCCAAGCGCGAAGCGCGATCTTCCGGGGCGACGAATTGCGCGGCAGTCGCGACGACTGCCGTTACGTCGCGTTATGCCTGCTCGTTTGTGGGCATCGTCCTACAATAGCCACCCGATGCAGCCGCCCACCGCCTCGATCGAAGGCGGCGCCAGCGCGCCCACCGGCGCGCAGGCGCATACCTTGCTCGCAGAATGCTTCGAGCACTACCGCGCGAAGCTGGTCGATCTCGCACGCGCATCGATCGAGATGAGCGGCGATCTTTTCGAAGGCAACGATTTCGTCGAGGACAAGGAGATCGAGGCGTTTCGAGCCGGACGCGAGGCATGGCTGCAGCGCTTCGACGAAACGCTGCGCGAACTATTCACCCGGCGGATCGGCGGCACGAAGCGCCAGGGTAAGCGGCCCGATTTCGATGCCTCGCTCGAAACATTGCGCGTCTTGACGGCATTCGATCAGGAAAAGCAAGCCTCGCTGGTAGCGGCATCCGCGTTCCTCGGGCGTATTACCCAGCGCGAGCTTGCTGCGCTCGACCTTCGCATCGACGAATTGTTGCCGCGTGAGACGCGGCACGATATCGACAATCCGTTCGGTCCTGCCTATATCCTCGACGCGATCGGCGTTGCCTCGCGCAGGCTCTTTCCACCCCCCCAGGTGTGGCGCGCGTTCATGGAGCGCGTCGTCGCCGACCTGACACCTGGCGCCAACAAGATCTACATCTCGCTCAATCGTCTGCTGGCCGACCGCGGCGTGCTTCCGGAGATCAAGGCGGAGCTCCGCGCGCGAAGCGAGCATCGCCCCGCCGACGACAAGGATCTGATCGAGACGTTCTCGCGAATGCTGCACGATGTCGGCGAGGGAATGCCGAGCGACATCGTCGTGCCGAATCTCGGTGAGGGCGCGAGCGCGACGATCTGCGATCTTGCCGTGTCGGGAGAAAAAGGCTCGGAGGCGGTCGCCGCATTGATGCCTTCTGCCGTGCTGCCGCCGGACGATGCGAACGCTGCTCCGGTGTCGGGCCAGGCACTTGCGGAAGCCATGGCCGAGCTCGAACGCCTGGCAGCGGCGGCTGTTGCAAGGACCGATCCGGACAACGCGTTTCCCGATCTCGATCCTTTGATGGCGCTCGGCACGTCGACGCAGCTTTTCAACTCGCTCGGCCATTTGCAACGCATCGACCTTCCCACCGAGCTCGCGAAGGTGTTGCCGCAGTCCGATGAAGCGGGCACGAATGCGCAGGCACTCGTGCCGCTGAACCTGATTCCGCACATCGGGGCGGCGGTGTCGGCGAAGATCGCGAATCAAGGCGATCGCATCACGATGGACGTGATCGCGCTGTTGTTCGACTACATCTTTCGAGACCCCGCGATTCCGAAGTCGTTGCGACGATTGTTCGGCAGGCTGCAGGTTCCCGTGCTGAAAGCGGCCCTGCTCGATCGCGCATTCTTTTCCGATCGCACGCACGCTGCGCGCCAGCTTCTGGATCATCTCGCCGAGGCTGCGCTCGGCGCTGCGCACGACGTTGCTTATCATCGCGCGCTATTGCGACAAGCGAGCGGAGTCGTGCAGAACGTATGCGCGAATTTCGAGATCGATCTCGACGTATTTCGCGAAGCCGATCGCGCAATGGTTGCTTTCCTCGACGCGGAACGCAAATCGAATCGCACATCGGTCGAGTCCGATGTCAACGCAGCGCTCGAGACCGAGCGCGCCGAGTCGCACCGCGCCGAAGTGCGGGCGATGCTGCGTGACAGGCTCGCGTACCTCCACTTGCCGTTCGAAGTGCGCGGCTTCATCGAAACGGTGTGGGCCGATTACCTCTCTCAGGTACGTCGCGATAGCGGCACCGAGAGCACTGAATGGAAAGCGGCGCAAGGAACGATCGACGACCTTTTGTGGAGCATCGTCGCGAAGGAGCGGAGCGCACAGAAAGCGCGCCTGACGAAAATGATTCCGACGTTGATCGCAAGCTTGCGGAAGGGCTGCGCGGCGGTTCGGGCAACAGTGGAGCGCACGAAGGCGTTCTTCGACACGCTCTATTCGTTGCACGTTGCGGCGATCAAGCCGAAATCACGGCATGATCCGCAAGCCGCGCCCGTCGACGCCGCGCCTGAGGCGAGGGGCACAGCGCGTGGTCGACCGCAACTCACGCGTGAGAACGTTCATGACTTCGTGAGCGAGATGGCGCTAGGGACCTGGCTTACCTTCAAGAACGCAAAGGGCGAAGTGGTGAACGCATGTCTCACCTGGCTCAGCCCGCTTCGCACCAAGTACATTTTCAGGTCGCGTTCGCGCACGGAGTCCATCGTGATGACGCCGGAAGAGCTGGCGTGGGAGATCATCGGGGGACGCGCCGAGCTCGTGCTGGAGCCCGTCGCGTTGTTCGATCGCGCCGTCAGCGCGGCGCTGGATACACTCGCCGCGCAATCGCCGAAAGCGACAGCGTCGGCGCGCACCGCAACGGCCGCCATCTAAAGCGGAGGGAACTCTTCGCAACGAAGTGGTTTCATTCGATCGAGCTCTTCGCTGCGTTGTTGCCGACCGCCTTGCGGCTGTCGAGGTCACCTTCGAAGGTCAACGGCTGCGCATCCTTGCCGCGTATCAACCGCACCGCACGGTCGGGAAACAGCTCGAAGTAAATCGAAGCGCCGGCGTAGATCGCAACCATGGCGAAGCTTGCTATCGTCGGGCCCAGGATCGAGAGAAATCCGGTGAGCGCTGCCACGAACATGACGATCCAGCGCGCCACCAGGAAGAACAGGCGCCCCGCGAGCCGTCGATCGTCGTCGTGGGTGCGCAAAAGCTCGCGATGCTGGCGCACGACGAAGAGCATCGATGCAAGCACTTGCCACAGGAGCGCATAAGCTAATTCGCGATCGGAGGCGATTCGCGCAAGCTCTACTTCATCGATCACGAAGAACAGCGGAATCGCCAGCGGCAGCGCCATGATCGCGCCCATCACCGCGAGTCCGAGACATGCTTTCAACCAATCCCGCCAGCGCGTCACGCGACGCCCATCTTCGGTGCCTGTCACATGCAGAGCCACCAGCAGCACGACACCGCCAAGCGCCAGAAAGGTGTCGACGAAGTACAGCACGAGAAGCGCACTTGGTGACCAGCCGAGCAGCAGAATGCCGGCCAGCGGCGCGAGGTTTGCGGCAATCAGCGAGGCGGCGGCGGCCGGCGTTCGCAGCGTCTCCATGGCGTGACGATGCTAGCGCAAGCTACCAGCCAGTGTGCGATCAATATTGTTGGACAATGGGGCCTCCGCGCGCGAAAAGCCGCACCGATGACTCGAGGAACGATGATGCCCGTCGACAAGGAAAAAATCGAAAAGCTGACGCGCGAGCTTCTGTTGGCGATCGGCGAAGATCCCGATCGGGAAGGCCTCGCGCGAACACCGAAGCGCGTCGCCGAAGCGTGGTCGTTTCTGACGTCCGGATATCGCGCGGACATGGACAAGCTCATCAACGAGGCGATTTTCACGCAGGCGACCAACAGCATGGTGATCGTCAAGAACATCGAGGTCTATAGCCTCTGCGAGCACCATCTGCTGCCGTTCTTTGGCCGCTGCCACGTCGGCTACATTCCGACAGGCAAGGTGTTCGGCGTCAGCAAGCTCGCGAGGCTCGTCGACATGTTCGCTCGTCGCTTGCAATTGCAGGAGCGCCTGACCGAGCAGGTGTCGCAAGCGATCATGGACAAGATCGGCGCACGCGGCGTGGGCGTCATGATGGAAGCCCGCCACCTGTGCATGATGATGCGCGGCGTCGAAAAGCAGAACTCGGTAATGGTTACCTCTTCCGTGCTCGGCACGTTTCGCGAATCGCAGACTACGCGCGAAGAGTTTCTCTCGCTGATCGGGCACCCATCACTCGGATAATCGATCGTCGATTGCGAGCCTGCGATGCGCGTATGCAGGTAACTTTCGCCGCACGTCATTGATCACATCGCGATCGACGTCACCGATCACGACGCCCTCGCCTTCATCGAGTTGCGCGACAATGCGTCCCCACGGGTCGACCAGCATCGAATGTCCGAACGTTCGCCGGCCGTTCTCGTGCAAGCCTCCTTGCGCAGCGGCGAGCACGTAACACTGATTCTCGACCGCCCGTGCGCGCAGCAGAAGCTCCCAGTGCGCGGCGCCCGTCGGCACGGTGAAAGCCGAGGGCACGACGATCAACGCGAGATCGCCGAGCGCTCGATAGAGCTCCGGAAAGCGAACGTCGTAACAGATCGAAAGGCCGACACGACCCGCCGGGGATTCGAGCGTCGCGACGCGCGCACCCGGCGCGATCGTGCGTCCCTCGTCGTAGCGCTCGTCGCCATCGGCGTATGCGAAAAGATGCATCTTGTCGTATCGCGCGATGCGCCTGCCGCTAGCGTCGTAGGCAACGAGCGCGCTCGCCACGTGCGACGGATCGCCGGTGGCGATCGGGACGCAGCCTCCGATGACGATCACTGCATGGCGCTTTGCCGCGTCGGCGAGGAATCTTTGTTGCACTCCGTCGCCGTCACGCTCCGCATGCTCGAGCTTGTCGGTGGCACGCGCGCCGATCAGCCCGAAGTATTCGGGCAAGAGAACAAGCTTCGCATCGGCTTGCGCAGCGCGCTCGATCAGTCGTCTCGCCGCCACGAGATTCGCAGCGACGTTGCCTCCTGACACCATCTGCAATCCCGCGACGCGATAAGCGCTCATCGTGTCGCCGCTTCGCCTTCGCGTGGTTTGCCAAGGCCGACGAACGGACGCCCCGCCACGCGCTCGACCAGCGGCTCCGACCACGATCCGCGCACCGAGTATTCGTAGCTGAAAATCTGCTCGATCGGGTCCTGCATGATTTTTTGTGCGATCAGCGTGCCCGCGCCTACCGCAGCGCCCACGAGCGGATTCGCCGCGAGCAATGCGACCGCCGCAGCCCCTGCACCGGTCGAGACGACAGTCGACAGCGACGGCTGAACGCGTACCGACAGCTTTTGCGTTTCCCGTGCGAGATCGACCTCCCCCACGAGACGCACTTTCGCCGCGGGGCCCGACAGCATCAGATCGTCGCTGTGCATCATCCCATTGGCGATGCGAACGCTGCCGTTGATCGAATCGAACGCAAATCCTTCGCTGAACACGTCACGAAAATCGAGCGAGATCCGACGCGGCAACGCTTGCAGCGAAAGCACGCCGAGAAGCTTCCCCACCCCTGGATCGAGCTTGGTGAACTGGCCGGCGCCGACTGCGACCTTGAACGTTCCGGAGAGCGACGAATATTCGAAGTCGGCCGGTGATCCTGGCCACTCGAGCTTGCCGTCGAGCTTCGCGGGCGCGGCCTTGACGTCCGCCGGCAGCCCCATGCGCGCAAGGTAGGCCGCGGAATCATTCACATCCATTTTCACATCGAAGAGAGTTTCGTGACGGTTGCCGACGAGCCGCCACCAACCATCCGCATCGATACGCCCTGCATCGTTGACAAGGGCGAAGCGCGCAACGCGCCAGTCGGTCCCCTCAGGTCGCGCAAGCAATTCCAGGCGACCCAGATCGCCGGAACGCGCGATGTAGTGCTCGGCGGTCACCTCGATCTCCGGCCATGGATTCGCCGAGCCCGCACTGCGCGGCGTCGTTTCGGCCTGCGTTCCGACCTCTTCGAGCTTGGCGAGCTCGAGGCGCGTCAAGTGCGCCACCAGACGTCCATTCGCGAGCTTCGAGCCCGCAGGCTCCCACGTCGCTTTGCCTTGGAGCTGGCGTGACGAAAGCGTCATGCGCCACGCATCGTTGGCGCGTTGCGCGGCGAGCACGAGCGTGTCGACGCGACGTCCGAAAGCAATGGCCTCGCCGGCGGCGACATCGATGTGTTGGACTTCGAGCGCGCGCGCTCCCGAATTCGATTCGCCGGTAGATGCTTTCGCGAACCTGAGCCAGTCATCGAGGTTCACGCTTTGCAAGTCCCCTCGAATCACGATCCCCGGCAGTTCAGGCTCCGCGGCCGCCCGCGCGCTCGCCGCTTTGCCAAACAACATCAGCGCGCGATCGACGCTTTCGTTACCGCGGCGCTGCGCAACGATGCGCGCAGCGCCGTAATCGACGACGAATGTCTCACGCGCGCGCTCGCTTGCAGGAGGCTTGCGCTCGACGCGAAAGTGAGTTTCGTCGTCGGGTCGCTTGGCGAACGGAACCGGCAAATCGACGCTCGCACCGCGCAGCGTCGAGCCAACCGTCCACGACGTGACCGCCTTGCGCGTCGATAGCTGCAGGCGCC
The DNA here is from genome assembly GCA_035536295.1 of Casimicrobiaceae bacterium. Classification (GTDB taxonomy): domain Bacteria; phylum Pseudomonadota; class Gammaproteobacteria; order Burkholderiales; family Casimicrobiaceae; genus VBCG01. The sequence continues at coordinate 8,535 of DATLOI010000024.1, read as the reverse complement.
AGTCGGTCTTGCCATTCACGCGATCAAGCAGCGGCGCGGGGAATTCCTGGCGTACGCTTTCCATCGATGCGGTCCCCTCGCCGTTGACGCGCAGCGTTCCATCCTTGCTCGTAAACGCGACCCGGCCGCCCCCGCCCAGCGCCTCGAACGCGATATCGCGTCCGGACACCTCGCGCTCGGTGAACGACACCAGTCCGTTGACTTTCGCGAGCGGAGGGACGCCGGCAAGGCGCAGTCCATTGTCGACGAACTGGTAATCGCCTTTCACCAGCGCAGGCTTGCTGTTATCGCCGAGCGCGAACGCGAACTGGAGCGCAAGCTTGCCGTCACCGTTGGCGATTGCGCCGTCGGCAACGTGGTCGCTCCATTCAGCCACTGGGCTTTCCCTGATGAAGCGCAGGAACTCGCTCGTGGGAGCAGAGGCTTCGCCTTCGACGCGAAGCAGCGGATGGTCGAGCGACATGTCGTCGATCGTCGCCGTCGTTCGCCCGATCGCTGCGCCGAGCAGCATCCCTTGCGATGCGACCAGGCGCATGCCATGGCCCTCGAAGCGCACCTCGGCATCGATGCCGCTGATCTGCGGCCATCCCGGCGCATACACGAGCGTCGCATCGCTCGCTCTCACTGCGACGACGAATGTGCCCGACTTGCCGTCGCCGAACGGAAAACGTGCGAGATCGCCTTTCAGCGTGAGGCGCGCATCGTCGCTCCGGCCGGCGATCAGCGCGTCGCGAAGCCATGTGCGCGTCCGGGATCCGATCATCAACGGCACGTAGCGATGCAGCTGGCGCGCGTCGACGCGCGTAACGTGTGCGGTGAGGTCGATCTCGCCGGGGCCGCTTGCGCGTGACTGCCAAGTGCCTTGCGCATTGCCGCTGGCATGTGCGTTCGCGAAGTCGACCTCGTCGAGCCAGACGAACAGTCGCTCCCCGTTGCGCTCCCAACGCACGCGCGCCGCGGCGCTATCGAACACGAGCGGCTCGCCGAACACTTTGGGCAATGAAACGAGCAGTCGCTTGCTTGCAAGGCGCAGCGCGCCGCCCGCCTCGGTCGCTTCGAACGAACCCGATGCGCCCGCGAGTCCCGGCATCGAGTCGCGCGCGTTCACTCCCAGATCTGCAAACGTTGCCCGCGTCTTGTAGCTGGCCGGCGTCTCGAGCGAGCCTTCCCAGGAGAACTCTGCATTGGTCAATGTGCCCCGGGCGCCAAAGCGTGCGAGATCGTCACGCAGCGATCGAGGCAACGGCACGTGCGCAGCAAGCGTTGTCAACGGAGCCAGATCGAGTCGATCGACGGCGGCGCGGCCGTTGTCGAGTGTCCCATTTGCAGCAACGCCGTAATGCACGTCGACGTTGCCTGGAACGACACGCGTGCCATCGCGCATGCCGATCGCAAGCGAGCGCGCAGTCAACGCTCGGCGATCACCCTCCTGCCGCCAGCTGATGCGACCGCTCAGCTGCGCGAGATCGAGTGTCGGCAACTCATTGCCCAAGCGCGTGCGTACGTCGGCCAGCTCGACGTCGGCAACCACCTCACGAGCGATACCGGAATCGAATTCGAACCACACCCGCATCGCACCTTGCCCGCTCGTCACGCTCACCGGCAGCGGCAGCCATTCACTCCACACAGCGACGTCGGCGTAATCAAGGCGCAGATAAAGTCGGCCTGCGCCATTACGCCAATCAGCGAGCGATGCGGCGTCGAGCTCACCGCGTAGTTCGATCGGCGCCGCAACTTCCGGTGGCGGCGTCCCGGTCAGCCCGAACAGGTGCTTGGCGTTCCGGTTCTCGAGGCGAAAGTCGACGTTATCGAGCACCAGCTGCGGCGCCTTGCGACGATCATCGTTCCAGGTGACAAGCGCGTTCTTCACGACGATCAGCTGCTGGCGCAAAAGCCAGTCGGTGAACGCCGATTCGCCCGGTGCATGCTCGGCATCGACCTCGAGCCCGCCAACATGCACGCGGCCATTCGCATCGCGCCGCACGGCGAGTCGCGGGCCGACGATCTGCAGCTCGCGCAAGCGCAAATCGGCCAGGAGAATCGACGTCCACGAGATCGTTCCCGTCACTTCGGGAAGCTCGAAGGGCAATTGCGAAGCGGTCGGATCGCGATCCAGCATTCGCAGTCCGTGTACGGCAATCTGCGGATTCCAGCCGTCCCAGCCGGTCACGATGCGGTCGATTTCGACCGGTTGACCGATTTCGCGCGACAGCCACCCGGCAATGTCGTCGCGATACGCCTCGATGCGCGGAAATGCGACGAAGCGAACCGTCAGGAGCAGTACGCAGAACATGGCAACGCCGAAAACCAGCGCAGCGCCGAGCCAGCGCATCACCCGCGCCGAAGCGCTGCGGTGGACAGAGGAGGTGGCTGCGGAGTCGGAGGGCATAATGGACGTCGCCGACTCGATTGTAAGCGCCCCTCGCGCCGAGCCGGAATGACTCCTTCGATGGACCTCGACCGCGCGCTCGCGTTCAGCCGCTACGCCCAGCGTGTGATCGGGGCCGATCCTGCACTCTGTGAATGGCTTGCCGAGCGCATCGACGCTCCGATCAGGTGGGAGGAGGAAATACCGGCGCTGGACTCCGTCGCGTCGGGCGACGGAACCGAACAGTTGGCGAGCGCTCTACGGCGCTTGCGCACGCGTGTCATGTTGCACACGCTCGCGCGCGATCTGACCGGTCGCGCCGATCTAATCGAAGTGTGCGCTGCCGTCACCAAGCTCGCGGAGATCGCGCTCGATCGCGCCGTGCACGTGCATCACCAGTCGCTCGTGGCGATCCATGGCGAGCCCATCGGCGAAGCGTCGCAGGCAAGGCAACAACTCGTCGTCGTGGCCATGGGCAAGCTGGGCGGGAGCGAGCTCAACGTATCCTCCGACGTCGACCTTGTGTTCGTCTATCCCGAGGAAGGTGACACGGCGGGTGACAAGCGCATTTCGAACCGCGAATTCTTCGAGAAGCTCGGACGCCGCGTGATCGCAGCGCTGGCGGAAGTGACCGCCGACGGCTATGTGTTCAGGGTCGACATGCGATTGCGTCCTTATGGCGATGCGGGTCCGTTGGCGGTGCCGTTGCGAGCTCTCGAGCACTATCTCGTCACGCAAGGCCGCACCTGGGAGCGCTATGCATGGCTGAAGGCGCGGCCGCTCACCGGTGCGGCGCATGCCGAGCTCGACGCACTGATAACGCCGTTCGTGTATCGCAAGTATCTCGATTACGACGCCTATGAGGGCCTGCGCGACGTGCACCGGCAGATTCGAGCGCAAGGAGCGTTACGTGATCATCGCAACGACATCAAGCTCGGTGAAGGAGGCATTCGCGAGATCGAGTTCGTCGTGCAGGCGATGCAGATCGTGCGCGGTGGTCGCGAGCCCGCGTTGCGCGTGCGCGGAACGTTGCCTGCGCTCGACGTCCTGCGCTCGCGCGGACTGCTTCCCGCCGCTGCAATCGCAACGATCGTCGAAAGCTACCGCTTTTTGCGTAACCTCGAGCATCGTCTGCAGTACCGCGACGACCAGCAGACTCAGCAGCTTCCGACTGATGCGAACGAGCGCGCGGTGCTCGCCACCGCATGCGGTGAAGCGGACGTCGCCTCGTTCGATCGAACACTCGCGAAGCATCGCGCCGAGGTGTCGACGCAATTCGATTCGGTGTTCGGCCAGCGCGACGCGGCGCACGACGACAATCCATTCGTCACGCTGTGGGAGGCGCCTGCGAGCGCCGACGTCCGCGACAAGTTGCGCGCCGCCGGCTACCGCGATTCCGATGCCCTGGTCGCGCGTCTTGCACGCTTGCGGGCGAGCTCGCGCTATTTGCAGTTGCCAGCACTCTCGCGCGAGCGCGTCGACGATCTCGTCCCGCAGCTCCTCGCTGCCGCTGCGGGCGCGGCCGGCGATGCATACGATCCTCAGGACGTTTTCCTGCGCCTTCTCGATCTCCTCGAGACGGTCAGTCGGCGCAGCGCCTATCTCGCGTTATTGATCGAGCATCCACCTCTCGTACCGAGGCTCGCCAGTCTTATGGGGGCGTCGGCATGGGCCGCCGACTACCTCACTCGTCACCCGTTGTTGCTGGACGAGTTGCTGGACGCACGCATCCTGTTCGCCGAAAGCGACTGGGATACATGGAGGCGAGAGATACGCCGCGCGCTCGACGCCTCCGACGATGTCGAGCGCAGGATGGAAGCATTGCGCCACTTCCAGCGCGCGCAAACGTTCCGATTGCTCGTGCAGGATCTGGCGGGTGCGCTTTCCGTCGAGCGCCTTGCCGATCATCTATCGGCGCTCGCCGACATCGTGATCGAAGCAACGCTTGCGGAAGCGTGGCGACAGATGCAGGGCGCGAACGCCCTCCCGCCCCGCTTCGCCGTCATCGCCTACGGGAAACTGGGCGGCAAGGAGTTGGGCTATGCGTCCGATCTCGATCTCGTGTTTCTCTACGAAGTCGACGACGCCTCCGACGTCGATTCTCCCGAGCGCTACGCGAAGCTTGCAAGACGCATCAACAGCTGGCTGACCAGCACGACGGCGGAGGGCCCGCTCTACGACACCGATTTGCGCTTGCGACCGGACGGCGCAGCGGGATTGATCGTTTCCAGTGTGCCCGCGTTTCGCCGTTACCAGGAAGAGAACGCATGGACATGGGAGCATCAGGCGTTGACGCGGGCGCGCTTCGTCGCCGGTGATGAGGCGATTGGCGCAGCGTTTGAAAGCGAGCGTGAAGCGATTCTTTGCATGCCGCGCCCTGCGCCAAAGCTCGCCCACGATGTCGTCGACATGCGTCGCAGAATGCATGCGGGTCATCCAAATCCCACACCGCTTTTCGATATCAAGCACGACATGGGCGGGATGGTCGACATCGAGTTCGCCGTGCAATTTTTGGTGCTCGCGTATGCGCATTCGCATCATGAGCTCACGCGCAACGCCGGCAATATCGCGTTACTGCACATGGCGGGTGAGCTTTCATTGATTCCGGTGGCACTGGCAAAGGAGGTGGCCGATGCGTATCGCGACTATCGACGTGAGCAGCATGCAGTGCGACTGACCGGCGCGGCACAGGCGCGTGTCGACCCACAGGCGCATATTGAACGGCGCAAGAGCGTTGATGCCCTCTGGCAATTGTTGTTTGGGCATCCATGGACAGTCGCGAAGCCGCAACCGTCGATCAGATAAAATGCGGCGACCAACAACGGAGCTGACCCGATGTCGATGGCCGAACGCGATGGCTGGATCTGGTACGACGGCAAGATCGTGCCGTGGCGCGATGCGACGACGCACGTGCTCACGCACACGCTGCACTACGGAATGGGCGTGTTCGAAGGCGTTCGCTGCTACAAGACGGTCAAGGGTCCCGCTATCTTTCGTTTGCACGATCACACGCAGCGATTCTTCAATTCGGCGCGTATTTTCGGGATGAAGATTCCGTTCGCGCCCGAGGAGATCGACGAAGCGCAAAAGCAATGCGTGCGCAAGAACGGCCTCGACTCGTGCTACATCCGTCCGCTCGCGTTCTACGGCAGCAACGCGATGGGAGTCGCGGCGCGAACCAATCCGGTGCGAGTTGCAATCGCCGCCTGGCCGTGGGGAGCGTACCTTGGCGCCGACGGACTCGAAAAAGGCATTCGCGTGCGGACCTCGTCGTTCACGCATCATCATCCGAACATCATGATGTGCAAGGCGAAGGCGGTCGGCAACTACACGGTGTCGATCCTCGCCAATCAGGAAGCAACGCACGACGGCTATGAAGAGGCGATGCTGCTCGACCCGCAGGGATTCTTATGCCAGGGATCGGGTGAGAACGTCTTCATCGTTTGTGACGGCGCGCTGCATACGCCGGATCTTTCCGGCGGCGCGCTCGATGGCATCACGCGCCGGACGATCATCGAGTTCGCCAACGAGCTTGGCATTCCGGTGCTCGAGCGGCGCATCACGCGCGACGAGGTCTACATCGCCGACGAAGCGTTCTTTACGGGCACCGCAGCCGAAGTAACGCCGATCCGCGAGTACGATCAGCGCATTATCGGCAGCGGCTCGCGCGGTCCGGTCACTGCGAAGCTGCAGCAGCTTTTTTTCGATACGGTGAATGGCCGCAACGCGTCGAAATCGCACTGGATCGCGCAGGTTTGATCGTGAGCGACGCAACCGAAGTCGCCGTGCCGGTGAAGGCTGAAAATCTGCCGGTGTTCTGTCCGAATCCGGCAATGCCGCTGTGGAGCTCGCATCCGCGCGTCTATCTCGACATCGACGAGCAAGGCGAAGCGCGTTGCCCGTACTGCAGCACGCTATATCGGCTGGAAGGCGGCGCACGACCGCCTCATCCCCACTGACGCAGGAAAGAATTCTGGTCGTCGCGCCGTCGTGGGTCGGCGACGCGATCCTGTCCGAGCCGTTGATCGCGCTGGTGCGCGAGCCGTACGAGGCGCCGGTGATCGACGTGCTCGCGCCGCCCTGGTGCGCGCCGGTGTATGCCCGCATGCGGGGCGTACGCGAAATCATCGAAAGCCCGATGGCGCACGGCAGGATCGCGCTGCGCAGGCGTCGCGAGCTGGGTCGAAGGCTGAGCAGTGCGCACTACACGCGCGCGATCGTGTTGCCGAACTCGTGGAAGTCCGCGCTGGTGCCATGGCTCGCGCGCATTCCGAAACGCACCGGATACCGCGGTGAATTCCGCTACGGACTCTTAAACGACCTGCGCTGGCTCGATCGGAAGGTGCGCCCGCGCCTCGTTGATCGCTTCGCAGCGCTCGCGATGAGTCCGGGTGCATTGGTGCCGCTGCCTCCTGCTCCGGTGTTGGTTCCCAATGCCGCGAATCGCAATGAAGCGATGCGCGCGATGCATCTTCGAGTTGATCGTCCGATCGCAGCGCTGTGTCCGGGCGCCGAGTTCGGGCCATCGAAGCGTTGGCCACCGACGCACTTCGCCGACCTTGCCGCACGCTTGCTCGCCGACGGCATGCAAGTGTGGCTAGTCGGGTCACCGAACGACAAGCTCGCTGCGTCATCGGTGTTGCAAGCCGCAGGAGAGCCCGGGCGACTGATATTCGATCTCACCGGCCGCACTGATCTTGGAACCGCGATCGATCTCTTGTCGATCGCCAATATCGTCGTGTCGAACGATTCGGGCCTGATGCACGCGGCGGCGGCGGTCGGCGCACCCGTGGTTGCGCTGTTCGGGTCTTCCTCGCCGCTGTATACGCCACCTCTATCGCCGCTTGCGCAGGTCGCGAAGATCGATATCGCGTGCAGTCCGTGCTTCAAGCGCGAATGTCCGCTCGGTCATCAGAAATGCATGCGTGAGCTCAAAGCGACGGCGGTATACGATCTTGCGCGCTTCGCGGTGCGCGAGGAATAGCAACAGCGTCGAGTGTTTGCCGTGGCCCCGTACGCACGCGCGAGCGTAGCCGACGCCGGTATACAATCTCGCGCGCTTCGCCACCAGAGAAGACCAACGATGGGCAAGCCCCGCACGCCGTCGATATTCACGTCGCCGCAGGACGCCGCGAACGCGTTCTATCAGGCATTCGAAGCGAAGGATGTCGACGCGATGATGTCCGCGTGGGCCGACGACGAGGAGATCGTGTGCATTCATCCCGGCGGGCCGCGACTCGTTGGCTACGACGCCGTGCGAGCATCGTGGGAGCGCATTTTCACCGCCCAGGGCAAGATCGCATTCCGCCTCGACGAGCTCGTGACGATCGAGACTGTGGGTCTCGCTCTGCAAAGCGCGCTCGAGGAACTATCGGCCGGCGAAGGTGCGCAAGCCACGGCCATCGCGACCAACGTTTTCATGCGCACGCCGTCGGGGTGGCGGATGGTGTGTCATCACGCCTCGGCGGCGCCTCCGATTGCCAAAACGGAGCAGAAGGGGCCGCTGCACTGACTTACCTTGCAGTGCGACGGCCCGATGTCACCAAACAGGATTGTTTTCGACCTCAACCGTTGACCCGCACCAGTCGACAAGCAAGGCGCGGCACGTTGGGTCCATTCACTCCGAACGGCACGACACCGGCACCCAGGATCTCCTTGCCGTTCTCAACCGTGGCGAAATCGAACGACGGCGTCGGCGTCACCGGTATCACGGTTCCATCGGGAAGAATGATCTCGTAGGTCGTATAGTCGACATGCCCGGAGCAGTGACGACCGAAAGTCGCAGGGCCGGCGAAATGCGTCGAAACCGAGCCGAGGCTCGAGTTGGCAGTGCCATACCCTTCGAACATGCCCCTGCCATCGCCTTCGACGGTTCCAACGAACGTCACCGGCTCCAGGCCTGCGCCGAAGTTCGCGCTTCCCCAGCAGTGAAATCCGTAAACGCCCTTGGTTTTGGCCAGGCACGCCTGAACGTTCGAACCGCCTTGAGCCTCGGCTCCCGTGGTTACGGCAAATGTCGCAACGAATATCGCGGATGAAATCGCTTGCGCAGCACGCATGTAGCCCCCTGTTGGCCGCGCCGGAATGGACGCTACAGGCGCACATCCGGACGCGGGCAGAGGCGCACGCGAACGATTATCCACGCGGTTACTCTAGCGTCAAACTTG
>DATLOI010000023.1:0-7921 GCA_035536295.1 Casimicrobiaceae bacterium | reverse complement strand
ATCGGTGTGTCATCGTAGCCGGTGTCGAGGTCGACGACACGGATCAGCGGCTCGTTGTGCGCGGTGCGATGTCGTTCGCTCATGTGACTAGATGCCGAGCAGGTAGTAAGCGAGCGCGAACAATCCGTCTACGATCACGAGCAGAATGATTCCCGACACGACCGCGCGCGTCGCCGCATCACCGACCGCAGATGCGCCGGCACCTGTCTGCAAGCCACGCAAGCACCCGATCCCCGCGACGAGAAGCGCGAACACGAACGACTTGACAAAACCTGCGAAGAAGTCGGTAAGCGTGACCGCCGCATCGGCTTCACGAAAGAAAGCAAGAAACGGAATCCCGAACGTTTGCATCGTCACCGCTCCGCCGAGCAGTCCGACGACGTCCGAGAAAAGCGTCAACAGCGGCGTCATCAGCATCGCGGCGATGATGCGCGGCGTCACCAGAAAGCGGACCGGATCGAGTCCCATCGTGACCAGCGCATCGACTTCCTGATTGACGCGCATCGTCCCGATCTCGGCGGCGAATGCGGCGCCCGAGCGACCCGCCAGAAGAATCGCGGTCATCAAGGGCCCTAGCTCGCGCAGCATCGCAAGCCCGATCAAATCGGCGACAAAAATTTCAGCCCCGAAACGCTTCATCGGCACGGCCGATTGAAACGCGAGAATCATCCCGAGCAGAAACGAGATCAACGCAACGATCGGCAGCGCATCCGCGCCTGCGCGCTCGGCGATCCGCCACACGTCTTTCCAGCGCACCGTGTGCGGATGTGTTGCCGCGTACATGAGTGCAGCGGCGGTTTCGCCAACGAACGCAATCTGCTGTTTGGTATCGCGAGCGACCGCCGAGGCCGCGCGACCGATTTCCTCAATTACCGGACGGCGCGGTGCCTCCGGATCGAGATCCTTTTCCAATCGCACCGGATCGAATTGTGCGAGAAGCGCATCGTACGGTGCGCGAAGATCGCGGATCGAAACGGGAGCATCGCGTGGCCTTCGCAAAACATCGACTAACAGCGCCGCGCCCGCGCCGTCGCAGTAGTCGATGCCCGCCGCGTCGACGACGACTGGTCTCGATGGGGCATCGTCGACGGCGCGACGCACCTCGCCCCAAAGTGATTTCAGCGCGGCGGCATCGAGCCGTCCCGAGAGCGCAAGCACTCGCGTGCCGTCAGGTGAATCGTTGATTGCGAGGTCTGCCACGGTCGGCTTTGCAGAAGCGGGCCCGAACGCTTCGACCCGGCAAGGCGAGCGAGTGTAACGGAATCCGGTTGCAAGCGCGTGCGCGCCGACGAACCGCTGCTCCGGCCCGCTCCCGGGCGTCGCTCGCGTTACCATGCAGGCTCGAGGCGACCAACGCATGCAAAGCCTTCGCTTCCTCTTGAACGGTGAGCCGGTCGACGCAGGCGGACTGTCGCCGCAGACGACACTTCTTCAGTTCCTGCGCGATCAGCGGGGACTCAGCGGTACGAAGGAAGGTTGCGCCGAAGGCGATTGCGGCGCGTGCACGGTGATGCTGGTCGAGCGCAACGGCGACGCATTGGCGTGGAATCCGATCAACGCTTGCATACGTTTGCTGCCTTCGCTGGCTGCTCGCGCGGTGTTCACCGTCGAAGGCTTGCGCGGCGACGCTGGTGAGTTGCATCCGGTGCAGCGAGCGCTGGTCGAAACGCACGGATCGCAATGCGGTTTTTGCACGCCCGGTTTCGTGATGAGTCTTCTCGGACTGTACAAGAGTGCTCGCCGCCCGTCGCGCGAGGCGATCGACGATGCCTTGTCGGGTAATTTATGTCGCTGTACGGGGTATCGCCCGATTCTCGCGGCGGCGGATCGCATGTACGAGTTGCCTGCAGTGGAAGGACACTTCGCATGCGGTGTCGCAAGCGATGGCACGCGCGTCGTTTCCGCGGAGGAGACGCGGCTCGCAAACGCGTTGGCGATGCTTGCGCACGAGCAAACGATCGAAGGCGAAGGCAACGCACAACGTTACTTTGTTCCGGAAAACGAAGACGCGCTCGCGAGCGGGCTCGCGCAGCATCCGGACGCGCGCATCATTGCAGGCGCCACCGATGCGGCGCTGTGGATCACGAAGCAGCATCGAGATCTGGGCACGCTGATCTTCACGTCGAGCGCGTACGACATGGCGAGAATCGAGCGTGGTGAGCATGCGATCACGATCGGCGCGGGCGCATCCCTTACCGACGCGTTCGCAGCGCTCGACGAGGACTATCCGGAACTTGACGAAGCATGGGTGCGCTTTGCTTCGCCGCCGATTCGCAACAGCGGCACGCTGGCAGGCAACGTTGCAAACGGCTCGCCGATCGGCGATTCGATGCCGGTTCTGATCGCACTCGGCGCGACTCTCGTTTTGCGTCGAGGCGATACGCGTCGCGAGATCGCGATCGAGGACTTCTATCTCGGTTATCAGAAGAATGCACTTTCAACGAGTGAATTCATCGCAAGCATCCGCGTGCCGCGGCGCGTCGACCCCCTCGTGCTGCGCGCGTGGAAGATCAGCAAGCGATACGACCAGGACATCTCGGCCGTGTTCGCGTGCTTCGCGTTGCGTGTCATTGACGCAACGATCGTAAAGGCGCGCATCGGATGCGGCGGCGTTGCGGCAGTGCCCTCTCGCGCCCGCGAGAGCGAGCATGCATTGATCGGCCAGCGTTTCGATCGAAGCAGCCTCGAGCACGCTGCAGAGGTTCTCGGCGGCGAGTTCACGCCGATCGACGATATGCGTGCATCGGCTGGCTACCGCCGCCGCACGCTCGCCAATCTGATGCGCAGATTGTGGCTCGATGCGGGTGAAGCGATCGAGACGCGCATCGCGATTCCAGCTCGCGACAACGCATGAACGATCCGCGTGCCTTGCCGCCCGCCATCCTCGCGCGGGCAACGCGCGAAGTGCCGCACGAATCCGCCGAGCTTCATGTCAGCGGAACGGCGGATTACACCGACGACCTTCCCGAGCCGCGCGATACGTTGTACGCCGCCGTCGGCGTGTCGCCGATTGCACATGGGCGCATTCGCGACATCGGCTTGTCGGCAGTGTGGGAGTCGGCAGGTGTCGCCGATGTCATCGTCGCAGCCGACATCCCGGGCACCAACGATGTCGGCCCGATCCAGAGCGACGACCCGATTTTTGCCGAATCAATCGTGATGTTCGCCGGACAACCGATTTTCGCGGTCGCCGCGACGAGCGTCGAGCTTGCACGTCGAGCAGCCATGCGGGCGCGCATCGCGATCGATCCGATGCCAGCTGTGCTTTCGATCGATGAAGCGCTGGCGGCTGAATCGTATGTGCTCCCGCCCGTGCACGTGACGCGGGGCGACGCAACTGCGGCGTTATCCCGAGCGAGGCATCGCTTGCAAGGCGAGGTGCGCTCGGGCGGTCAGGATCATTTTTATCTCGAAGGGCAAGTGTCGCTCGCGATTCCGACCGACGATGGCGGCATGCACGTCTTCGTCTCGACGCAGCATCCGGGCGAAGTTCAGCACCTGGTCGCAAAAGCGCTCGGGCTCGAGGACCACGCAGTCGTCGTTACGTGCCGTCGCATGGGGGGCGGCTTCGGCGGCAAGGAAACGCAGATGTCGCTGTTCGCCTGTGTCGCATCGCTCCTTGCGCGCCGCAACCGTCGGGCGGTTAAGCTTCGACTCGATCGCGACGATGACATGCGCTCGACTGGCAAGCGTCACGCGTTCCTGCATCGCTACGACGTCGGCTTCGACGATGAAGGACGCATCGAAGGGCTCGATCTGACACTGGCGTCTCGCTGCGGCTTTTCGGCCGATCTCTCCGGGCCCGTCAATGATCGCGCAGTGTTCCACGCGGACAACACGTATTGGCTGCCGAACGTGGCGATTCATTCGTATCGCTGCAAAACGAACACCGTTTCGGACACGGCGTTTCGCGGCTTTGGCGGGCCGCAAGGCATGTTCGCGATCGAGCACGTGATCGACTCGATCGCACGCGCGCTCGGTCGTGACCCGCTCGACGTTCGTATTGCGAATTTTTACGGCACCGACGAGCGCAACGTCACGCCATTCGGCATGACGATCGAGGACAACATTGCGCCGGCGCTGGTGGCGCGCCTGGAACAAACGTCACGCTATCGCGAGCGGCGAGCCGAGATCGCCGAAGCAAATCGCACAAGCGTCGTTATCAAGCGCGGCATCGCACTGACGCCGGTCAAGTTCGGCATCTCGTTCACCGCGACGCATTACAACCAGGCCGGTGCGCTGTTGCACATTTACAAGGACGGCACGCTGCTGTTGAATCATGGCGGGACCGAGATGGGTCAGGGGCTTTTTACGAAGGTGCGCCAAGTCGTTGCGCAAGAGCTTGGGGTTGCGATCGACAGCGTGCGCGTGACAGCATCCGATACGAGCAAGGTACCCAATGCTTCACCGACGGCTGCGTCGTCGGGCAGCGATTTGAATGGCATGGCTGCGCGCGACGCGGCGATCAAGCTTCGTACAGTGCTCGCCGAGTTTGCCGCAGAAAAGTTCGGCGGAGGCGCCAACGATGTCGCGTTCGAGAACGGGGAAGTCCGCGTTCACGGCCGCGCACTCTCGTTCGCCGAACTTGCCGACCTCGCGTATCACGCGCGCGTTCCGCTTTCGGCGACCGGATTCTATGCAACGCCGAAGATTCATTACGACCGAGCGACGCTGACGGGACGACCGTTTTTCTACTACGCATATGGCGCCGCGGTGTCCGAAGTCGCGATCGACACGCTCACCGGCGAGCATCGCCTGCTTGCGGTTGACATCCTGCACGATTGCGGCGACTCGCTGAATCCCGCGATCGATCGCGGTCAGATCGAAGGCGGCTTTCTGCAAGGCTATGGCTGGCTCGCGATGGAGGAATTGTGGTGGGACGCGAATGGCGAGCTGCGCACGCACGCGCCGTCGACCTACAAGATTCCGACCTCGCGCGATTGGCCTGAGCGAGTCCGCATCGACTTCTGGCCCGAGCACAATCGCGAGGAAACAATCTATCGCAGCAAGGCCGTTGGCGAGCCGCCGTTGATGCTCGCGTTGTCGGCATTTCACGCGATTCGTGATGCGATCGCGAGCGTTGCCGATTATCGTTACTCACCTCAGCTCGACGCGCCAGCAACCGACGAGTGCATTCTGGCTGCGGTCGACGCACTATGCCAGCGAGGAACGACGGGATGATCGCGTGCGAAAGCTGGCAGGAAGCGCTACATTCCGCAATCGCCCGCGGCGGGCGTGCCGTGCTCGTCACGGTCGCGGCGACGACAGGTTCGACGCCGCGCGAAGCCGGTGCAGCGATGGCAATCACGGAGAATGGCCAGGCGGGCACGATCGGCGGCGGCCACCTCGAGTTCGAGGCCACTCGCCTTGCACACGAAGCGCTTCGCGATGTCGAGGCCGCAACCGCGTGGCTCGTTCGCTTTCCGCTCGCTGCGCGGCTTGGCCAATGCTGCGGCGGCGTCGCCACGCTGCTATTCGCAGTCATCGATCGCTCCGCGCTCCCGTGGCTCGAAGTCGTCGGCGCGTGCATGCGTTCCGGCACGCCACATGCATTGGTGAGCGTCATCGGCTCGAGTGAAACGGCGGCAATGCGATTGGTGATCACCGGCGATGACGTGCGGGGCTCGCTTGGTTCCATCGCGCTTGATTCGTCGGCGATCTTGGAAGCGCGCGCACGGCTCGCTTTGCCGATCGATGACGCGCAAAGCGGCAGTGCCATCGTCAACGCCGGCGGCGCGATGCTCTTCGTTCACGTCGTCCGGCCTGCTGCGTTTCCGGTGTTGGTTTTCGGCAATGGTCATGTCGGGACCGCACTGGTGCATGTCCTTGGCGCGCTCCCTGCACGTGTGACCTGGATCGACACGCGCGAGCACAGCTTTGCCCCGGCCGGCTCGCATGTCGAAATCGTTGCAACCGACGCCCCCGAGGATGCAATAGCGAGCGCACCACGTGGTGCTTATGTCGTCATCGCAACGCACAGCCATGCGCTCGATTTCACCGTCTTGCACGCTGCGCTCGCGCGCGAAGATTGGAGTTACCTTGGATTGATCGGATCGAAATCGAAGCGCGCGCAGTTCGAGCGTCGACTGCTCGCGCGCGGCGTGCCGCCGGAGTCGTTGATTCGCTTCACCTGCCCGATCGGACAAGGCTCGCTTCGCGGCAAGGAGCCCGGCGTGATCGCAGTGTCGGTCGTTGCGCAAATACTGGCGTTACGAGAAACCGCCGGATTGCTCGCCGATCGGCCGCGCGCACAGCGCGGGAAATTCCGTGTCTGACCTGACGGCGATCGGCACAGCGTCGCACTCGCGCCCACCTCGGCTTGTGCTTCGGGGCATTACCAAAATCTACCCTGCCGTCGTCGCCAACGACGACGTGTCGCTCGATGTACTCCCCGGCGAAATCCACGCGGTGCTGGGCGAGAACGGAGCGGGCAAGTCGACGCTCATGAAAATCATTTATGGCGTCGTGCAGCCCGATGCCGGCTCTTTGCGCTGGGAAGGCGAACAAGTCGAGATCAGCAATCCTGCGCGCGCGAGAAAGCTCGGCATCGGGATGGTGTTTCAACACTTCTCGCTGTTCGAAACGTTGACCGTCACGCAGAACATCGCGCTGGCGCTCGACGCCGAGGAAGCGAGGCGCGTGCTTGCGGAGCGGATTCGCGAAGTGTCGGCGCGCTACGGATTGCCACTCGATCCTGCGCGCTATGTGCACACGATGTCGGTTGGCGAGCGGCAGCGCGTCGAAATCGTGCGTTGCCTGCTGCAGGATCCGAAGCTCTTGATCATGGACGAGCCGACGTCGGTCTTGACGCCGCAGGCCGTGACCACGTTGTTCGCAACGTTACGCAAGCTCGCCGGTGAAGGTCGCAGCATTCTGTACATCAGTCACAAGCTCGACGAGATTCGCGCGCTCTGCCATCGGGCGACGGTGCTGCGCGGGGGACGCGTCACGGGAACCTGCGACCCGCGACGCGAATCGTCTGCATCGCTGGCAAGAATGATGATTGGCGGCGAGTTGCCCGAGGCGCGACATCGCGCCAACGTTCCAGGCGAAGATCGATTGGTTGTCGATCGACTGTCGCTTCCTTCCGACGATCCTTTCGGCACATCGCTGCACGAAGTTTCGTTGCGCGTCAAAAGCGGCGAGATCGTCGGACTCGCGGGCGTGTCGGGCAATGGTCAGCAGGAGTTACTCGCCGCGCTGTCGGGAGAACGTACGGTGCGTGATCCGAATGCGATTCGACTCGATGGCGCTCGTGTCGGCTCGATGAATGCAGGTGATCGTCGCGCGCTCGGACTGGCGTTCGTCCCTGAGGATCGACTCGGTCGCGGCGCAGTGCCCGACATGTCGCTTGCCGACAATGCGCTATTAACTGCGCATCGGCGCTCGCTCGTTGCGAATGGATTCGTACGCAACGACGCTGTGCGAGCGTTCGCCGCGCAAACGATTGCAGCGTTCAGTGTGAAAGCAAGCGGACCCCTGGCCGCTGCGCGCAGCTTGTCGGGCGGCAATCTGCAAAAGTTCATCGTCGGCCGCGAGATTCGGCAACAGCCCAAAATCATGATCGCCGCGCAACCCACTTGGGGTGTCGATGTGGGCGCGGCCGCGCAGATTCGACAGGCGCTAATTGATCTGCGTGACGCCGGCGTCGCGGTACTGGTCGTTTCCGAGGAGCTCGATGAACTCTTCGAGATCAGCGATCGCATCGCAGTGATCGCACAAGGACATTTGTCGGCGCCGCGGCCCGTCAACGAGACGAATGCGGAGGAGATCGGGTTGCTGATGGCTGGCTCGTTCCTCGAACCGGCGAACACCGCGGCATGAAAATTTTCGTCGCGCTCGCGTTGCTCGTCGTTGTCACGCTCGCAGAAGCACAGGCGCCGCCCAGGCTCGCGCGCATCGGCTTTCTGACGCCCGCGGC
>DATLOI010000022.1:0-21195 GCA_035536295.1 Casimicrobiaceae bacterium | reverse complement strand
CGCACGAATCGAGCGGTCCATGCGCTTTTGCGCGAAGTCGGACGCCGCACGATTGAGCGTCTCGATCCCTGCGCGAACCGCCTTCGCATCATCAGCTGCGCGCTTTTCGACGAGCGAGTCGATCGCACGCTCGATGATCGTGCGCTCCTCGTCTGCCAGCAACGAAGCATCGGCGTCGATCGCCGCACGCGTGAGCTCGATCAACTGATCGGCTTCTACGCGTGCTTCCGCGAGCGCCCTTGCGAAGGCATCGTCGCTGGCGTGCGCGAACGACTCCTGCAGCATACGCGCGATATCGCTATCCGCAAGTCCATACGAGGGTTTGACCGCAATCGATGCCGCAACGCCGGTGGTCTTCTCGCGCGCCGACACCGAGAGAAGCCCGTCGGCGTCGACCTGGAACGCGACTTCGATTCGCGCAGCGCCGGCCACCATCGGCGGGATGCCACGCAGCTCGAAGCGCGCGAGCGAGCGACAATCGTCGACCTTCTCGCGTTCGCCTTGCACGACGTGAAGCGCCATTGCACTCTGGCCGTCGCGATACGTCGTGAACTCCTGCGCGCGCGCCACCGGAATCGTGGAATTGCGCGGAATGATCTTCTCGGTGAGCCCGCCCATGGTCTCGATTCCGAGCGACAGGGGAATCACGTCGAGCAGCAACCAGTCGTCGTCACGATCGCGATTTCCGGCCAGCACGTTCGCCTGGATCGCAGCGCCGAGCGCCACGACCTCATCCGGATTGAGATTGGTCAATGGCGGTTGCCCGAAGACCTCCGCCACCGCACGTCGAATGCGCGGCATGCGCGTCGCGCCGCCCACCAGCACGACACCGTTGATGTCCTCCGGTGATAATCCGGCGTCGCGCATCGCCCGCCGAACGGGATTCATCGTCTTTTGCACGAGCGTTTGCGTGATGCGATTGAAGGTTTCGTTCGTCAGCGACAGATTCACGTCCTCACCGCCACCGAGCTTCGCCAGAATCGGCGCTGCGTCGTGACCTGTCAGCATCTCTTTCGCTTCGCGCGACTTGACGAGCAACAAGCGCGCATCCGCTGGCGGCAGCGGCGGCAGCTTGCCTTCCTCGATCGCCCAGCAAAACACGCGATGATCGAAGTCGTCACCGCCCAGCGCGGAATCGCCGTTGGTTGCGAGCACTTCGAAGACGCCGCGCGACAATCGCAAAATCGAAATGTCGAAGGTCCCGCCGCCGAGATCATAAATCGCGTAAACACCTTCCGAGCGGTTATCGAGCCCGTACGCAATCGCCGCCGCCGTCGGCTCGTTCAAAAGCCTCAGAACGTTGATTCCAGCAAGCTTGGCTGCGTCCTTGGTCGCCTGTCGCTGCGCATCGTCGAAATAGGCCGGCACGGTGACTACAGCGCCTTCGACGGGGCCACCGAGCTGCGCTTCGGCGCGCTCTCGTAACGCGCGCAAAATCTCCGCAGACACTTCAACCGGGCTCTTGATGCCCGCGCGCGTCGCGATCTGCAGCATCCCGGGTGCGTCGACAAAACGATATGGAAAGCGCCGATCGTCGTCGATATCGACCAGGCCGCGCCCCATGAAGCGCTTGACCGAAACGATCGTGTTCTCCGGGTCGCGCGCCTGCTGCGCCATTGCGGTGTAACCCACTTCGACGCCTGCATGGCCATAGCGAACGATCGAAGGCACCAGTGGTCGACCTTCGTCATCGGGAAGCACGATCGGAAGGCCAGTGCGCACCGTCGCGACGAGCGAATTCGTCGTGCCAAGATCGATGCCTATCGCACGCTTGAACACGCGCTGCGCCGGCGGCGCATCGGGCTCCGATATCTGAAACAGAGCCATCAGGCGTCCAACGCGTCTTGCATCGCCTCGACATCCTCCACAACCTTGGCGAGAAAGCGAAGCTCACGCACGATCATCTTGGCGGCTTCGTTGTTGGCCGGATCGTCGATCAGCGGCTCGAGCTCACGCTGCCTTGCGCGAAGCTCGTCGCGAACTTCGCGCACGATGGTGTGGAGCACCTCGAGATTCTCGGCATCCGCAGCCTGCGCAGCCCGCTCGCGCCGCTCGAGCTGCGCTTCGAGAAACGGCAGCGGCAAGCGCGTGTCCGTCTCGTCGAATGCATCGACGCCGCGAAGCTCCAGGATGTAGCGCGCGCGCTCGATCGGATCTTTCAGCGCGCGATACGCTTCATTCACGTGCGCCGAGCGCTGCATTGCAAGTCGCTTGTCGACATCGCTCGCATTCGCGAATCGATCCGGATGCACGTCGGCCTGCAGGCGCCGGTACGCGTGATCGAGCGTGCTCGCGTCGAGCGCAAAGCTCGCCGGCACACCGAAGAGCTCGAAATGATTGCGTTCGAGTTGGCTCATCGCGATCTCCGCGACGAATGTACTGAACTTAAACGTTGAACGACTCGCCGCAGCCGCAGGCGTCTTTCACGTTCGGATTGTTGAACTTGAATCCTTCGTTCAAGCCTTCGCGGCCGAAATCGAGCTCGGTGCCGTCGACGTACGGAAGGCTTTTCGGATCGACGAAAACCGTCACGCCACCGCTTTCGAATTTGATGTCCTCGGGACGCGCCTCGTCCGCGTACTCGAGCTTGTACGCCATTCCCGAGCAGCCCGACGTTCGCACGCCGAGCCGAAGCCCGATGCCGCGTCCGCGTTTGGCAAGATGCGCAGCGACATGCTTCGCGGCGGTTTGAGTAAGCGTGATCGCCATGGACTCTATCTATTGTGCTGGCGCAGCAGCCCGCTCGGCCGCTCGAGCCTCGTCGCCGTGCTTCGCCTTGTAATCGGCGACGGCGGCCTTGATCGCATCCTCCGCCAGAATCGAGCAGTGGATTTTCACCGGCGGCAACGCAAGCTCTTGCGCGATCTGCGTGTTCTTGATGCCCATCGCCTGATCGAGCGTCTTGCCCTTCACCCATTCGGTCACGAGCGACGACGAAGCGATTGCCGAGCCGCAGCCGTACGTCTTGAATTTCGCGTCCTCGATGACACCACCTGCGCCGACGCGAATCTGCAGCTTCATCACGTCGCCACACGCAGGTGCGCCGACCATGCCAGTGCCTACGGCCTCGTCGTCCTTCTTGAACGAGCCGACGTTGCGCGGATTTTCGTAGTGATCGAGTACTTTGTCGCTGTATGCCATTTGGAACTCCTAGTGAATCTCTAATGCGCAGCCCACTGGATGGAAGCGAGATCGACGCCATCCTTGAACATTTCCCACAAAGGCGAAAGCTCGCGCAGCTTCTCAATTTTGCGCTGCACGAGATCCACGGTGTAATCGACGTCGGCTTCGGTCGTAAAGCGACCGATCGTGAAGCGGATCGAGCTGTGCGCTAGCTCGTCGCTGCGCCCAAGCGCACGCAATACGTACGAAGGCTCGAGCGATGCCGACGTGCATGCCGAGCCCGACGATACTGCGATGTCCTTGACCGCCATGATCAAGCTCTCGCCTTCGACGAAATTGAAGCTCACGTTGAGATTGTGCGGCACGCGATGCTCGAGATCGCCGTTGACGTAGACCTCCTCGATCTGTGAGAGCCCTTTCCACATGCGATCGCGCAACATGCGAATACGCTCGTTCTCGGTCGCCATCTCCTGTTTCGCGATGCGAAACGCTTCGCCCATGCCGACGATTTGATGCGTCGGCAACGTTCCCGAACGCATGCCGCGCTCGTGTCCACCGCCGTGCATTTGCGCTTCGATACGCACGCGGGGCTTGCGTCGCACGAACAACGCCCCCACGCCCTTCGGACCGTAGGTCTTGTGCGCCGAGAAGCTCATCAGGTCGACCTTGAGCTTGCCAAGATCGATCGGCACCTTGCCGCTCGCTTGCGCGCTGTCGACGTGGAAGATGATGCCGCGCTTACGCGTCATCTCGCCGATCGCAGCGATGTCCTGGATGACGCCGATCTCGTTGTTGACGAACATCACCGACACGACGGTCGTATCCGGGCGCAGCGCCGCTTCGAGGACGGCAAGATCGACGAGTCCATTCTCCAGGACGTCGAGGTACGTCACCTCGAAGCCTTGACGCTCCAGCTCACGCATCGTGTCGAGCGTTGCCTTGTGCTCGGTGCGCACGCTGACCAGGTGCTTACCCTTGTCCTGATAGAAATTCGCTGCGCCCTTGAGCGCGAGATTGATCGACTCGGTAGCGCCGGAAGTCCACACCAATTCCTTCGGATCGCAATTGACGAGTGCGGCGACGTTCGCGCGCGCTTCTTCGACCGCAGCTTCCGCATCCCAGCCGTATTTGTGCGAGCGCGATGCGGGATTGCCGAAGTTCATCGTCAGCCAAGGAATCATCTTCTCGGCGACGCGAGGATCGACCGGCGTGGTCGCTGAATAATCGAGATAGATCGGCATGCGCGCTGGCTTTGCTTGCGTCGCGCTCGTCGAATCGTGGACTTTGGAATCGTCAGGCATTGGGGTTCCGTATTCCGAGCATCAAGCGACGGCCGGCTCGGCGGGTCGTGGTTTCGCACACAGGCGGTTGTCCGTCAGCACCGCCACCTCGCCCGCCGCCTCCCGACGCTGCTGCGCGACGAGCTGCGCTAATGTCACCGAACGCAGAAACGAAAAAATGTGGGCGTTGAGCGAAGCCCACAGTTCGTGGGTCATGCAGCGCCGATCGTCATGGCAGTTTTCGCGCCCGCCGCACTGCGTCGCGTCGATCGGCTCGTCGACCGCGACAATGATGTCGGCGACCGAAAGCTCGCCCGCCGGCCGGCCGAGGTGGTAGCCGCCGCCCGGGCCGCGCACGCTCTCGACCAGCTCGCGACGGCGCAGCTTGCCGAACAGCTGCTCCAAGTAGGAAAGCGAAATGCCCTGACGTTCGGAAATGGCCGCCAAGGTCACCGGCCTGCCGCCTTTCTCCGCGTGCATCGCGACGTCCATCATCGCCGTCACGGCAAATCGCCCTTTGGTCGTCAGGCGCATCGTGCCACCCCCGGTTTTACGCAGCCAACTCGTTTGTCCACGACAAAACAGCCAGTGAATCGTCCCATACCCGAATATTTTAGTCAACTAATCGAATTGCAAGTTCATTCGAGCATTTTGTTGATTGCCGTGGGGTCGAAGCGCTCGGCAGTCGCTTTGGCGTCCTTCATTTCAAGCCCATCGCGCCGCAGCTCGTCGATCAGCCGCTCCAGGCGCTCGTCGGTAGCGCGGGCGTGATCGAGGAGCTTGTGAATCGCCTGGACGACCGGGTCGTTCATGTCCGCCGCGATCGCGTACGCCGAGAAGCCAATTTTGGCCGCCTGCCGCTCGCGTGCCTCCTGGTCGTCCTCGGTCACGATGCGGGCAGGAATGCCAACGGCCGTTGCCCCAGGGGGGACGTCGCGCACGACAACCGCGTTCGATCCGATTTTCGCGCCTGCGCCGACCTCGATCGGACCGAGAATCTTCGCACCGGCGCCGATGACCACATTCGAGCCTAGCGTCGGGTGCCGCTTGCCCTTATTCCATGAGGTGCCGCCAAGTGTGACGCCGTGGTAGAGCGTGCAATCGTCGCCGATCACGGCGGTTTCGCCGACGACGATTCCCATCCCGTGATCGATGAATACCCGCCGCCCGATGGTCGCACCCGGGTGGATCTCTATGCCGGTGAACAGGCGCGACCAGTGCGACAACCAGCGGGCGAGCCACCGGAAGCCCCCCTTCCACAACCGATGCACCCCGCGATGCCAGACGAGCGCGTGGAACCCGGGGTAGCAAGTGAACACTTCCCAGGTCGTGCGAGCAGCGGGGTCGCGTTCGAATACGACCGCGATGTCTTCACGTATGCGAGCGAACATCCGCCGATGTTCTCATTTCCGACTTTTGCACTCAACTATTCTGCCGACGCGGTCATTGTCTGAACGACTTGCTAAACTAATTTCAAGCGACACTTCGTGGCCATTGCCGCGTTTTCCCAAAGTCGCGTTCCCCGGAGGATCTATGCGTCGAGCACGACCCGTCATCGCGGCGGCATTCGCTTTCACTGTCGCCCTTCCCGCATTCGCCCAGGACATCACGCTCAAGGTCGCGCACTTCTGGCCGCCCGGTGCGATGCCACCCTCGACGCTGCTCACACCTTGGTGCGACAAGATCGCCAAGGATTCGAACAATCGGCTCAAGTGCCAGATTTATCCGGCGATGCAGCTCGGCGGAACGCCGCCGCAATTGATCGATCAGGCAAAAGACGGCGTCGCCGACATCGTGTGGACGCTTCCCGGCTACACAGCCGGCCGCTTCCCGATGATGGAGGTCTTCGAGCTGCCCTTCATGTCGGCGTCTGCCGAAGCGACATCGCAAGCTGCCTGGGACTATTACGCGCAACATGCGAACAAGGAATTTCCCGGCATCAAGGCGATAGCCATCAACGTGCACGACAACGGTTACGTGCATAGCAACACGAAGCAAATCAAAACGCTTGCCGACTTCAAGGGCCAGAAAATGCGCGCGCCGACGCGCCAGACGAACAAGATGCTCGCAGCGCTTGGCGCAACACCGGTTGCGATGCCATTGCCCGCGCTTGCCGATGCGCTATCGAAAGGTGTAGTCGATGGGTACTTGTTGCCGTGGGAAGTCATTCCGTCGATCAAGGCGCACGAGCTTTCCAAATTCCACAGTGAGACCGACCCCAAGTCGCGCGCGCTCTACACCGCGGTATTCATTCTTGCGATGAACCAGGCGAAGTACGACAGCCTGCCACCGGACTTGAAGAAAGTAATCGATAGCAACTCCGGCGCATCGGTCGCGCGCACGTTCGGCAAGGAATGGGATGCCTCAGCCCCTCCGGCGCGTAAGCAAGCGACCGATCGCAACAATTCGTTCTACACGATCCCCGCCTCCGAACTTGCGCAATGGCAAAAGGCGACGGCGAACCTCGAGGACGAATGGGTACGCGATGTCACCGCGAAAGGCCAAGACGGAAAGATGCTGTTGCAGTCGGCGAAGGACCTCATCAAGAAGTACGAAACAGTGAAGTAAGCGTCGGTGACGATTCCGCGCGGGCCGAGCGCCCGCTGGCTCGTTCGCCTCGCCGAGTGGTTCGCGCTGATCGGCGGCGCGATCTTCACGGCGATCGCGATCATGTCGGTGGGCAGCATCGCGAGCCGCGCGCTGTTCTCAAAGCCGCTGTCGGGCGACTATGAGCTGGTGCAAGTCGGCTGCGCGATATTCGTCGCGCTGTGCCTGCCGCTGTGCCAGCTTCGCTACGCCAACATCATCGTCGACTTTTTTACGGCGCGCTTGTCGAGTGTCACGCAACGACGACTCGACGCGTTGGGTGCATTGCTGCTCGGTCTTGTGATGACGCTCGTCACCTGGCGATCGATCGCCGGAACGATCAGCTTGCGTGAAGCCGGTGAGACCACAACGATTTTGGGTTGGCCGGTCTGGTACACGTATGCGGCGATGGTGCCCGGCGTTGCATTGTGTGCGATCGCGGGACTGTATACGGCGTTCGAACGCTGGCGCGAAGCCGACACGCCCGTCAGGTGAGCACGCTCGCGATCGGCTTCTCGCTGTTCGGCGCGATGCTCGTGCTGATGGCGTTTCGCGTTCCGATTGCGATCGCGATGTTCGTTCCCGGTGCGATCGGCTACACGATTCTCGCCAGTGAAGCGGCACTGCTGTCGCATCTCAAGGGCGCGGTGTACGCGCGCTTCTCCGTCTACGACCTGTCGGTGATTCCGCTATTCCTGCTGATGGGACAGTTCGCAACGCAAGGCGGATTGTCGAAGGCGCTGTTTCGTGCAGCGGCATCGGTTGTCGGACACTTCCGCGGTGGGCTCGCCATGGCGAGCGTGCTTGCTTGTGCTGCGTTCGGCGCGATCTGCGGCTCGTCGGTCGCGACTGCAGCGACCGTTGCACAAGTTGCTTTGCCGGAGATGAAGCGCTTCAACTATTCGGGCCGGCTCGCCACCGCGACGCTCGCGGCGGGCGGAACGCTCGGCATTCTGATTCCGCCTTCGGTCGTGCTCGTCGTCTACGCGATTCTCGCGCAGCAGAATATCGCGAAGCTCTTCGCTGCCGCGACGATTCCCGGAATCATCGCTGCGATCGGCTATTTGATCGCGATCGGCATCTACGTGCGGCTGAATCCGGACGCGGGTCCTGCGCAGCCACGTCATTCCTGGCGCGAACGCTGGACGACATTGCTCGGCGTGTGGCCGATCGCAGCGATATTCCTCATCGTGTTTGGTGGCATTTACGGCGGCGTCTTTACGCCGACCGAGGGTGCTGCCGTGGGCGCAGTTGGAACGTTTCTCGCGGGACTTGCGAAGCGCGAGCTCAACTGGCCAGCGATCAGAACGAGCTTTCTGGGCGCCGCCGAAACGTCTGCCATGATCTTCATGATCTTCCTGGGTGCCGACATGTTGAATGCGGCGCTGGCGTTGTCGCAAATGCCGGCGCAACTCGCCGCCTACGTCGGCGAATTGTCGGTGCCTCCACTCGCTATCGTGTCGGGCGTGCTCGTGCTTTACATCGTGCTGGGCTGCGTGATGGACGAGCTATCCATGATCCTATTGACGATTCCGGTCCTGTTCCCGGCGATCATGGGTCTCGAGTTGTTTGGTCTCGATCAAACCGAGAAGGCGATCTGGTTCGGCATCCTGGTGTTGATGGTCGTCGAAATCGGCTTGATCGCGCCTCCGGTGGGACTCAACGTCTACGTCGTCAACGGTCTCGCGCGAGACGTGCCCATGTCGGAGACGTATCGCGGCGTGACGCCGTTCTTGATCAGCGATGCGATTCGGGTGCTCCTCCTCTTGTTCTTCCCAATCATTTCGCTGTGGGCGGTGCGCATGATTGCATGAGAAGCGTCTACGCGAGAATGACCGACGCCAGCAGCAGCGCAAGCACACTAGTCGCGAACAGAAAGCCGTACGCGATCCCAACAAAAGCGGCGCGCGCGACGACGCCTGCCCATCGTCCGCCATACACGCGCTTCATTGACAACAGCGTGTAGAGCAACGCCAATGCGCCGAGAAGCGCTTGCAACGCCGACCAGGGCGCGACGGCGATCAGCAGGATCACGAGAAACGCGAACGCATGATGGTGCACCGCGTAGACGAGGTGCTCGGCGAAACGACGCGGTCGCATGGGATAGCGACTTCCCGGACCGGCATACGCGAGCCAACAGCAGCGCGAATGCCGGCAGCAGTGCGATCACCGCGGTGGGTCCATAGTGCAGGGCGCCAAGTACCACCTGACGTGACTTATCCGAGGGTGACATCGCGTCGAAGCGATCGAGTCTACGTTTAATCTGTTCACGCACGACACCGTCCGGCCCGTCGACGAACAGATCACCTTTTTCGTTCGCGCGAATGGCCCAGCCGCCGATCTTCACGGCGCCATCTCGGATTTTGGCGCTCTCAATGGGTTGGCCCTGCTCGCGCGCGGAGTCGCTCACGCTCACGACCACGACGCCCGGCTGGTCGGTGTCCACCGTGATGCGAAACACGGCGAACATGACGACCGAAAGCACGAAGAAGAGCCGCGACGGTCGGATGTAGTAACGTCGCTGCCCTGCAAGATAAGCGCGCGTGAGAAAGCCCGGATGAAATAGAAGTGCCGCTAGCGTGCGCAACAGGCGGCCGTCGAGCGAGAGCACACTGCCGGCCGACTCCTTCAGAAACTGTCGCGCCGTGGGTAACGCAACACGCGTCTCCTGTCCGCATTGCGGGCAGTAGCGCCCGGGCGCGTGGTCGCTGCAATTCGCGCACCGATCAATCGCGGCGCTTGTCATCGAGCAAGGCGTCGATGCGTGCCAGTACGCCACGCAGAATGTTGACTTCCTCGCGTTCGAGTCCGGCACGTCCGAACAATCGACGCAAGCGTGGCATCAATCGCCTCGGCAACGCGGGATCGAGAAATCGCAGCGCCACCAATGTTCGCTGCGCATGCGCATAAAGCGCTTCGGTCTCGTCGTGCGACGCAGACGGAAAGCGCGGCGCTCGCCACACTTCACCACCGAATGCAGTGACATGGAGCTCATACGCAGCCACTTGCACCGCTGCCGCGAGATTCAGCGATGCATAGCGTGGATTCGATGGAATCGTCGCAATGGCGGAGCAAAGCGAGAGCTCGTCGTTCGACAGTCCCGACATTTCGGTACCAAACACGATTGCTACATCACCCTGGTTCGCGTGTTGGATGATCCGTAACGCTGCCACGCGCATCGGCAACACCTGTGCAGCAAGCTCGCGCGGACGCGCCGACAATCCCAGCGACCAGGTGCATCCATGCAATGCCTGTTGCAGCGAATCAACAACGAGCGCGTGGTCGAGCACCTCCGTTGCGCCGGACGCGCGTGCAGTGGCGTCCGCATCGGGAAACGATCGCGGAGCGACGAGCACCAGGCGCATAAGACCCATCGTGAACATCGCACGCGCGGTGGCTCCGATATTGCCCGGATGCGTCGTTTTCACAAGCACGACGCGCACGCGGTCAAGCGGCGAGATCGAATCGGTGGACATTCGCGAAGATCAGCACGAGGCGACGTTTAGAATACGCGCATGCATCCGATGCTCACGACCGCGGTCAAGGCCGCCCGCCGCGCCGGCAACTTCATCAACCGCGGCGCGCGCGATCTCGACCTTCTGACAGTAAGCACGAAGGGTCCCAAGGACTTCGTGAGCGAAATCGATCGTGGTGCGGAAAGCGCAATCGTCGAGACGATTCACGCCACCTATCCCGATCACGCGATTCTCGCCGAGGAGGGTACCGCGAAAGGCCGCAACGCCGACGCTGAATACGTGTGGATCATCGATCCGCTCGACGGCACGACGAATTTTCTGCACGGCTTTCCGCAATATTGCGTTTCGATCGCGCTTGCGCACCGCGGCACGGTGACGCAAGGCGTGGTGTTCGATCCGGTGCGCAACGATCTCTTCACCGCATCGCGCGGCCGCGGCGCTTATCTCAACGATCGACGCATTCGCGTCAGCAAGCGACAACACCTTCGCGATTGCCTGGTGGGAACGGGCTTTCCGTTTCGCGACGGGAGCTATCTGGACACGTATCTTGCAATGATGAAAGCGATGATCCAGCACACGGCCGGCATTCGACGCCCTGGTGCGGCTGCACTCGATCTCGCCTATGTTGCAGCGGGCTTCTACGACGGGTTCTGGGAAATTGGCCTCAATCCCTGGGACGTTGCTGCGGGAAGCCTGCTCATCCTCGAAGCCGGCGGGTTGATCGGTGATCTTGCCGGAGAAGGCGATTATTTGCATTCGGGACAAGTGATTGCCGCGAATCCGAAGATTTTCGTGCAGATCGTTAAAGAGCTTTCCCCTTTCCGCGTCGATCTCGTGCGCGAGGCTGCCGCCCGTCCGGTCATCCCCTAAGTCGGTCCTGGACTTGCTTTTGATGGCGTACCGGCGTTTCGGGCGGGACTTTAGTCGCGCCATCGAGGGGATCAGCATGCCGCATTTTCACCGTCGGCCCGAAGGCTTAGCCTTGGTCGCCGCACTTACCGCCGTTTCGCTCGTCGCTTCTTCGCTGGCGAGCGCCGCACCGACCACCAAGCAACTGACGACGCTGCGCGTCATGCTGAACCCGGCGTCGGCAGCGAACGGCCTGACAGCAGCGCAACAGAGCAGCCTCGAAAAACTCGCCGGCGCATCACTGCGCTTCGTGGGCACGACTCGCACGGGAGCTCTCGATTTCGCAGTTGCCGGACCACGCGACGAGCTTGCGTTGAACAACATGGCGAAGCGCTTGCGTTCGGATCGCAGTGTGCTGTGGGCCGAAGTGACGAGCTCGCGCAGCGTCGTTGCCAAAGCGAAGCTGGATGGGAAAGCTGCGCAGATGCCGGGCCGCAAACTCATGGTGCGCTTCGCGGAGGGCGTCGATGCAAAGGCAATGTTGCCGCGCCTCGCTGCTGACGCGGGTGTGCCGCTCGCCATCGAGCGCACGCTCGGCAACGTGCACGTTCTCGCGCTTGCGCAGACGACGACGATTGCACACCTTCAAGCAGTTGCGAAAACGTTCGAAGCGCGTGCCGAAGTGCGCTATGCGGACCCGGTGCGCCGTGTGGAAGCGTACGCCGCGCCGAACGATCCTCGCTATGCCGAGCAATGGACTCTCGCGAGCGTAAACGCGCCTGCAGCGTGGCAGCTCGGCACCGGCAGCGCGAGCGTTACCGTGGCAGTCATCGATACGGGGATCTTGCAACACCCCGATCTCGAGGGCCGCGTGTTGCCGGGCTACGACATGATCACCGACGCTGACCGCGCGCGCGATGGTGATGCACGCGACGCGAACCCGCACGACGAAGGTGACTGGAACGACGACGGTGATTGCGATGGGGCGCCGGCGCAACGCTCGTTCTTTCATGGCCTTTTCATCGCCGGACAAATCGCCGCCAATGCCAACAACGGCATCGGCATCACGGGACTCGATTGGGCAGCGAAAGTGCTGCCTGTGCGCGTACTCGGCCAATGCGGAGGCACGTCCGACGACATCGTCGCGGGGATTCAATGGGCCGCGGGACTTCGCGTCGAAGGCGCACCGATCAACACGCATCCTGCCAAGGTCATCAACTTGAGCCTCGGTGGCATTGGCGATTGCCCTGCCGCAGCGCAAGAAGCGATCGACGATGCGCTAGCACTTGGCACCGTCGTTGTTGCCGCAGCGGGCAACGAATCCGACGATGCATCGCTGTTCTCGCCGGGGAATTGCAGCGGCGTGGTGAACGTCGGCGCGCTTGCGCGTAGCGGCGATCGCAGCGGCTATTCGAACTTCGGCAAACGCATCGACATTTCCGCACCAGGTGGTGATGTCGACACGGACGGACGCATTCTGTCGCTGGTTGCGCAAGGCTCGACGACTCCCGGCGCGTCCGACTACGGATTGGGAATCGGCACGAGCTTCGCCGCGCCACTCGTTTCAGGAACGGTGTCGCTGATGCTCGCGCGCGATCCGAATCTCACCGTCGGCCAGGTCCTGACCAAGCTGCAAGGATCGTCGAGCGAATTCAAATTCGGAGCATCTTGCGTCAGCGGCTTTTGCGGAAGCGGCAGCCTCGACGCCGGCAGTGCGCTCGCGAGCACGATTCCGGCGAGCGTGAATCTTCCGAAGGACGCAGTCGCCGTCGTCGAGTATTACGACACGCTACTCGATCACTACTTCATCACGAGTGATACGGCCGAGATCGCGAGCTACGACGCCACCGGCCTTCCGCGCTGGGAGCGAACCGGGCAGGTGTTCTACGCCTGGGCGCAAGCCTCGTCAGCGCCGACAGGTGTCGTCGCGCGCAACGTATGCCGCTTCTATGCAGGGCCGCAAGTGCATATCGATTCTCATTACTTCACCGCGAATCCGACCGAGTGCAACACGGTCGCGACAACTTCGGGAGGTGTCTGGACACTGCAGAACAATGCCGCGTTCTGGGTCGAGATTCCCGATGCACAAGGCGCATGTCGCAGCGGCACGTTGCCCGTCTATCGCTTCTTCAATAATCGGCGCGACGCGAATTATCGTTACACGATCGACCTCTCGGTACGCCGAGCAATGGTCAACCGTGCGTGGGTGCCGAATGGAGCGGGCAACAACGGCGTCGCCTTCTGTTCGTTGATATAGCGTAGTGCGATCAAGCCGCGGTCGAACGCGGTGGTTCGTTCGACCATTCGGTCACCAACGTGTAGCCGAGGGCCAGCAATACGGGTCCGAGAAACACACCGATGAAGCCAAACGCCACGGCGCCGCCCAGAACACCCAGCAGCACGAGCACGAAGGGAAGATCGGCGCCACGGCTGATCAGAAGCGGCTTCATGAAATTGTCGATCGAGGAAACGACGACCGCCCCCCACACGAGCACGAAAATCCCCCATGCGATCTCGCCGCGCTGAAGCAATACGAGGCCGACCGGAATCCACACCAGCGGCGGACCGATTGGCACCGGGGACAGCAGGAAAACTGCGAAGCCCAACAGCGGCGCAGCCTGGACACCGGCGATGAAGAACCCCATCGCAGCGAGCATGCCCTGGGCGAGTGCCGTGCCGAGAATTCCAATCACCACGCCGCGCACCGTGGCGGCGACCGAACGAACCAGGCGTGCGCCACGCTCGCCGGCAAGGCGTTCGGCCGCGACGGCGACTCGGCGACGCAAGACCTCGCCATCCTTGAATAGAAAGAATGCGATCAGGATCGACAGCGCAAGCTGCACGAGTCCCCAGAGCACCGTCGCGCCACTTGCAAGCAGGAATCTCTGTGCGGGCTCGATGAAGCGCCAAAGCTCGGACAGAAGCCTGGCGGTGTCGTGCGCGAACGTCGACCAATAAGCCGCGACGCGCGCACCGATAAATGGCATCGACGCCACCCATGCGGGAGGATCGGGCGGTCCCGTTTCGAAGAACGAGCGTGCCCACGTCGCGACCCGCTGGCTGTTGTCGGCGATTTCCGAAAAGACGATGACAAATGGAGCCAGCACGACGAGCGTCGTCAACACCACGACGAGGAGCGCCGCGAGCCATGCGTGCATGCGTGTCGCAAGCCGCTCGAACAACGGCCACAGCGTGACGGCGAGAATCGCGGCCCACAAAAGCGCCGTGATGAACGGCTGCAAAACGAGGAAGCAGCCAACAATGATCAGCGTAAGCGCTGCCAGCGCGAGGACGCGATCGGTTTGGGTCTTTTGCATCGCCGTCGTACTGCGCGCGTTTGAGCGCGCGCGGCGGATGTTACACGGCGGAGGGACGTGCTCCTACTTGCCGGAGATTTGTATAGCGCACACGACCTTGGAACGATATTCGTCAGCGCAACATCGCGTCCGTTTATGCTGTGGGCAATGATTGCTGGAACCGAATTCGCGCGCGTGCTACGTATTGACCGCCTCCTCGAGCTCCTGCCTCATCGCCACAGGCGCGGAGCGTCGGCCGCCGCGAGCCAGGAAGCGCCGCTGCGCGCAGAGCTCTTCAGCGCCGACCAGATGCAGCACCACGGCCGCGCGCTGGCGAGCTCGCACACGTTGGGAAAGAGCCGCGCCGCCGACGCTCTGCTCCCGCGGCTTGCGCAAAACGAAACCATCCTGGCCGAAACGTGTGAGCTACTTACCGACGCGATCAGGGCGGCACATCCGATCACGCCCGCCGGCGAGTGGCTGCTCGACAACTTCTATCTCGTCGAGGAGCAGATTCGCACCGCACGAAGGCACTTGCCGAAGCGCTATAGCTGGGAGCTGCCGAGGCTTTCGAGCGGACCATCGCTTGGCTTGCCGCGGGTGTACGACATCGCGCTCGAGACCATTTCGCACGGTGACGGGCAGGTCGATCCCGAAAGCCTCGCCGGTTTCATCGACGCCTATCAATCGGTGACGCCACTAACGCTGGGCGAGCTGTGGGCGATCCCGATCATGCTGCGACTTGCGTTGATCGAGAACCTGCGTCGCGTGGCGTCGCGCATCGCCGCGGCGGGTGTCGGGCGTGATCTCGCCGATGCCTGGGCGGACAGGATGGCCCGGATCGCCGAAAGCGATCCGAAGAGCCTGATCCTCGTGGTCGCGGACATGGCGCGCTCGGATCCTTTGATGACGAGCGCCTTCGTTGCGGAGTTCGCGCGCCGGGTGCAGGGGCAGAGCCCGGCACTTGCGCTGGCGCTGACCTGGGTCGAGCAGCGCCTAGCCGAATCCGGCTTGACGATCCCGCAGCTGGTGCAGGCGGAAAGCCAGCATCAAGCTGTCGACCAGGTCTCGATCGCGAACAGCATCGGCAGCCTGCGCTTTCTCGACGTCACCGACTGGCGCGAGTTTGTCGAGACAATGAGTATCGCCGACCGCACGCTGCGCGAGGATCCTGCCGGCGTGTATGGTCGCATGGACTTCGCCACGCGTGATCACTACCGGCACGTGCTGGAGCGAATTTCGCGGCGCAGCGCGCTATCCGAAGTGGAGGTCGCGCGCGCGGCAGTGCAGCTCGCGCAGGCATCGGCAGCAAGCGGGGGTGTGCGTCGCACGCACGTCGGCTACTACCTCATCGACAACGGATTGCCGCAACTGGAACGGGTCGCTCAGATCCGTCCGCGGCTGCACGAAGCGGTGCGCCGTCGAGCCGGCCGGTTCCCACTGTGGCCCTACCTCGGCTCGATCGCGCTGTTGACCGTCCTTACCGCCGGCAACCTGTTGAACCAGGCGCGCTCAATCGGGGCCGAGGGCGCTTTCCTGTGGTTCTGCGCCGTGCTCTTCGTGCTGTGCGCGAGCCAGCTCGCGGTGGCACTGGTCAACTGGCTGTCGACGCTGCTCGCCGTGCCCGCTCCGCTGCCGCGCATGGATTACCACGAGGGAATCCCGCCGGAAGCGAAGACGCTTGTCGTCGTGCCGACGATGCTGCTGGACGAGGCAGGCATCGAAGACCTGGTCGAAGCACTCGAAGTGCGCTTTCTTGCAAATCGGGATCCGCAGCTTTTTTTCGGTCTTCTGACCGATCTCGTCGACGCGCACGCGGAAACGTTGCCAACCGATGCTGCGCTCGTCGACCTCGCGGCGCGCCGCATCGGCGAGCTCAACCAGAAGCATGGCCGCGGCCGGGGCGACGTCTTCTTCCTCTTTCATCGGCCGCGCCGCTACAACGCCGGAGAGCGCGCCTGGATAGGATTTGAGCGTAAGCGCGGGAAGCTGACCGACCTCAATGCCTTGCTTCGCGGCGCGGCGGGCGAGCGGTTCTCGCGCGTGGTCGGCAACACGGATGTGCTTGGCAGCGTCCGTTACGTCATCACGCTCGACACCGACACGCAACTGACGCGCGACAGCGCACGCGAGCTCGTCGGCGCCATGATGCATCCGCTGAACCGTCCCCGCTACGACCCCGGCCGCCGCCTGGTCGTCGAAGGCTACGCGATCCTGCAGCCGCGCGTTGCGGCCAGCTTGCCGGGAGCGAGCCGATCGGCGTATGCGAGGCTGCAGAGCGGAGAGGCCGGCCTCGACCCGTATACACGCAGCGTTTCCGACGTCTACCAGGACCTTTTCGGTGAGGGCTCTTTCATCGGCAAGGGGATCTACGACGTCGATGTTTTCGAGCAGGTGCTCGCGAACCGTTTTCCCGACAACCGCATCTTGAGTCACGACCTCTTGGAGGGTTGCTACGCGCGCTCGGGGCTTTTGAGCGACGTCGAAGTCTATGAGGATGATCCGGCGTCTTATCGCGCCGACATGCGCCGCCGCCATCGCTGGATCCGGGGCGACTGGCAGATCGCAAGCTGGCTGTTCCGGCGCGTGCCAGGCGCACAGGGTCGACGCGAGCGCAATCCGCTGTCAGTCCTTTCGCAGTGGAAGATTTTCGACAATCTGCGTCGCAGCCTGTTCGCGCCCGCGCTGACACTCCTCTTGCTACTCGGGTGGACCGTGCTTTCGCCGCCGGGCTTCTGGACGATCGCGGCGATCGGCATCCTGGTCGTCCCGGGTTTGCTCGCCGCGCTGGTGGAACTGCTGGCGAAGCCGTCCGATGCGCTTTGGACGCAGCACCTGCGCGCGGCACAAGGTTCGGCAGCGCGACGCTTGTTGCAGATGCTGTTCGCGATTGCGACGCTCCCTTTCGAGGCGATCGTGAACCTCGACGCGGTCCTGCGCACGACGCTGCGCACGCTGATTACGCGCCGGCGGTTGTTGCAGTGGACGCCGTCCGTGCTCGAGCGACGCAACCCGTCGAGCCTTGCCGCCGCCTATGCGTCGATGGCCTCTGCACCGTTGCTCGCACTCGCCATGGCGGCGTGGCTCATCCGCATCAACCCGGGCGCGCTCGGGCCCGCAGCGCCGATCCTCGTGTTGTGGTTTGCAGCGCCGCTGCTGGCGTGGGCGTTGAGCCGGCCGCTCGCGCGCGTAAAGCCTCGGCTCGCGCGGGCGCAACTGGCTTTCCTGCGCATGGCTTCACGCAAGACCTGGGCGTTCTTCGAGCACGCGGTGGGCGCCGACGATCACTGGCTGCCGCCCGACAACGTGCAAATGAATCCCGGCGTGGTCGTCGCGCATCGAACGTCGCCGACGAACATCGGGCTCTCGCTGATTGCCAACCTCGCGGCGTACGACTTCGGCTATTGCTCGACCGGTCGCCTCGTGGCGCGCACCGCGAACGCGTTCGCAACGCTCGATCGCCTCGAGCGGTATCGCGGCCACTTCTTCAACTGGTACGACACGCGCACGCTCGAGCCGTTGCGGCCACGTTATGTCTCGACGGTGGACAGCGGCAACTTGGCCGGTCACCTGCTCACGTTGCGGCCGGGGCTCGAAGCGCTCCGCGACCAACCGATCGTGTCCGCGCGTTGGCTCGACGGCCTCCTCGACACGCTCGCCGTGCTTCGCGCGATCGGCGAAGAAACGGGCGGTCTTGACATCGAACCGATTGAGGATGCGCTCGCGCGTGCGGCGGGCGATCCGCCGCGAACGCTGGCAGAGATACGCGAATGTCTTGCGGGCCTCGCGGCATCCGCAGCGGATTGTGCGAATCGCGTTGCAGCGGAAGGTCATGCCGAGGCAATCGATTGGCTGAGAGCGATCGAAGAGCAGTGCCGCGACGCGTCGGGGGAGATCGATCTTCTGGCGCCATGGTGTGCGATGGCCCCCGCGCGCGATCCGGGGCAATCCGACGCCGCGCCCGTTCCGACGTTACGCGCTATCGCGGCATTGCCCTCGTCGCTTCCGGTGCTCGCGCAGCGCATGCAGGCGGCCGCCGGATCGGGGCAAAGCGAGCAATTCGCGAAGCTCGTGCGGCAGGGCGCGGAGCAAGCGCGCGAGCGGATGGCAACGATCGATCGGCTCGCGGCGCGGATCGGCGAGCTTGCAACCTTCGAGTACGAACTTCTCTACGACAAGGCCCGCCACCTGATGGCAATCGGCTACAACGTGACCGAGCATCGGCGCGACTCGGGTCATTACGACCTTCTCGCGTCGGAAGCGCGGTTGTGCACCTTCATCGGCATCGCTTCCGGGCGCTTGCCCCAGGAAAGCTGGTTCGCGCTCGGCCGTCTGCTAACGCAGGGGGCGGGCGAGCCGATCCTGCTGTCGTGGAGCGGCTCGATGTTCGAGTACCTGATGCCGATGCTGGTGATGCCGAGTTACGCCGACACGCTGCTCGACCAGACCGCAAGTGCCGCAGTCCGGCGCCAGATTCAGTACGGGGGCCAGCGCGGCGTCCCATGGGGAATCTCGGAATGTGGCTACAACACCGTCGACGCTGCGTTCAATTACCAGTATCGCGCGTTCGGCGTGCCTGGCCTGGGGTTGCAGCGAGGTCTTGCGGAAGACCTCGTGATCGCGCCGTACGCCACCGCGCTGGCGTTGATGGTTGCGCCGCAGGACGCCTGCAGCAACCTGCAAGCGCTCGCCGCCTCCGGCTACCTCGGGCGCTTCGGCTTCTACGAGGCGATCGACTTTACCCCGTCCCGGCTCCGCCGCGGCGAGGAGGGTGCGATCGTTCGCTCGTTCATGGCGCATCACCAGGGCATGACGCTGCTCTCGCTCGCGCATCTGATCCTCGATCAGCCGATGCAAAAGCGCTTCGTCTCCGATCCGGAGTTTCAGGCCACGCTGCTGCTGTTGCAGGAACGCGTTCCGAAGGCACGCTCGTCCTATGCGCAGAATCCGGAACTGGTCGACCTGCGGGCGACGCCCGACGTCCCCGAATCCCCGGTGCGCGTGTTCAACACTCCCGACACGCCCGTTCCCGCCGTACAGCTGCTGTCCAACGGCCGCTACCACGTCATGGTCACGAATGCGGGCGGCGGCTTCAGCCGCTGGATGGACATCGCGGTCACGCGCTGGCGCGAGGATGCAACATGCGATTCGTGGGGCACGTTCTGCTATCTGCGCGATCCGGCGAGCGGCCGGGTCTGGTCGCCGACTTTCCTGCCTGCGCGCACGCCTGCGGACACGTTTGAGGCGAGCTTTTCCGAAGCGCGCGTCGATTTCCGCCGCCGCGACGGCAATTTCGAGACGCACACCGAAATCGTCGTTTCACCGGAGGACGACGTCGAGCTACGGAGACTTCGCATCACCAATCGCGGTCGCCGGACAACCTCGATCGAGGTGGTGAGCTACGCCGAGGTCGTGCTCGCGTCCGGCGCCGCGGACGCGTTGCATCCGGCGTTCTCCAATCTGTTCGTGCAAACCGAGATCATGCACGCGCGGCGGGCGCTGCTTTGCACGCGACGGCCCCGTTCCCGTCACGAGCACAGTCCCAGTCTGTTTCACTTGATGGCAGTCCATGGCACAACGGTCGGGCCTCCGTCGTACGAGACCGATCGAGCCCGCTTCATCGGGCGCGGCAACAGCGTCGCCGACCCGCAAGCGCTGCGTGATGCAGGCCCTCTTTCCGGAACCGAAGGCTCGGTCCTGGACCCGATCGTTGCCATGCGCCAGCGCATCGATCTCGATCCGGCGCAAACGGTGGTCATCGACCTCGTTATCGGCATCGGCGAAGACCGTCTCGCATGCCTCGCGCTCATCGAGCGATACCAGGATCGCCGCCTTGCCGATCGCGCCTTCGAAATGGCGTGGACGCACAGCCATGTCGTATTGCGACAGCTCAACATCACCGAAGCCGATGCGCAACTGTATGGCCGGCTGACGAGCTCGATTGTCTACGCCAACGCGACGCTGCGCGCCGACGCGAGGGTGATCGAGGGAAACCGGCGCAGTCAGTCCGGCTTGTGGGGCTACGCGATCTCGGGCGACCTGCCGATCGTGCTCTTGCAGATCAAGGACCCCGAGAACATCGAGCTCGTCCGGCAGCTCGTGCAAGCGCATGCGTATTGGCGCCTCAAAGGATTGCTCGTCGACCTCGTCATCTGGAACGAGGAACGCGGCGGCTACCGGCAGGTTCTGCACGACCAGATCATGGGACTCATTGCAGCGGGCCTGGAAGCGAGCCTGATCGACCGGCCCGGCGGCATCTTCGTGCGCGCCGCGGACCAGATCAGCGCCGAGGATCGCATCCTGCTGCAATCGGCCGCACGGGCGATCTTCACCGACAGCCGGGGAACGTTGGCGGAGCAGGTGCGACGGCGCGCGCCGCGCGAGCCCGCAATGGCGGCGCTTTTCGTCAGTGACGATCTTCCGGAGCCGGCAGCACCGATTGCATTCACGCGGCCCGCGCTTGCCTTCGATAACGGGCTGGGCGGATTTTCGCCGGATGGCCGTGAGTACGTGATCATCACGACTGAGAAGGACGTGACGCCGGCGCCGTGGGTAAACGTGCTCGCCAATCCGCACTTCGGCTGC
>DATLOI010000021.1:0-9903 GCA_035536295.1 Casimicrobiaceae bacterium | reverse complement strand
GATGGCGCACACCTTGACGTCGACCCAGCCGAGAGGCAGCGCGACTTCGCGGATCACGTCCTCGGTGATATCGGTCGCAACCTTCGCGGACTTTTTCGGCCACGAAACCCACACGATCGCGTCCGGATGGAGCGCCGCGCGATAGCTCGCAAGGGTGCGAGCCAGGTCTGTGCGACGGGTCGTGAACACGTGCACGATATCGACATCGCGGCTGGAGCGTTCTACGAACGTCACAGCTTCGGGCAATGGTTCGAGACGTTGCAAATGCGACGGCGGTGCGCCGACGAGAAGCACACGAACACCCTCCCTGATTCCCAGCTTGCGAGGCAGCGGCGTACCGGAGGAGCCCGCCGACGCGGACATCAAGCTTGCCCGAATCGCGCCATTGACCGCAACTTCGCGCGCTCGGCTTCGACTTCGCGATAACGCGGGCCGGCGCTCGTGATCAGCGATTCGAGCAAAGTCGAAGCGACCGCAGCGACATCATTGATCGCACGCTCGAACGCTTCCTTGTTCGCTTTGGAAGGCGTGTTGTACCCCGAAAGCTTGCGAACGAACTGCAGCGATGCGGCGCGAATCTCTTCCGCGGTCGCCGGCGGATCGAAATTGAACAGCGTTCGAATATTCCTACACATGAAATACCTGCCGATTCACAACGTGGAATTCACTCGCAGCGCTTCGAGGCGAAGCGCGATCATTTGCTCGAGCGCGGTCAGCTGCGCGCGCAGCTTTGCGGCCTCCTCGGCATTCGACGCTGCGTCCAAAAGCGCGCGCAATCGTGCGCGTTCGTGGAACAGCGCAATCTCGAGCGGCACGACGCCTGCATCCTTCAGAATTTTCATTGGCATTCGCAGCGCCTCGGGCGTTGCATCCCAGCCTTCGTCCGTCGCGAACGGCTTGCCGTAGCTCCTGGCGGCTTCGAGCTCGCCGGACGCAGAGGCTTCCTCGATGCGCCGCCCGATTTCCTCATCGAGCGTGCGCAGCGCCTGATCTCTTTTCGAGCGATGCGTCATTCGAGGATCGGCGTGCGTTTTTGCGAAGAAACAAAAATCGCCGCATCGGAAAGCGCAACGACGTCATGCTCTTCACCGGGGCTCGTAAAAAGGTAATCGCCGCTTGCAAGCTCGATGCCGCCGATGCGCACCGCACCCGCGAGCACGACGACCTCCTCGGTGCCTTCGTGCGCGTGGCGCGGAAAGCGGGAGCCCTGGCTCAGGCGCACGATGGACGAGCGCCCGCCGGTTTCGTTGTTGCGAATAAGGCTTCGCTCGATCCCCGCGAAGTCGGTTGGATTCCACTGGCGATCGCTGGCTTTGCTGACGAGCATGAGGGAGCTCCTGGCGAAGCAATGAAAGTATCGCAGGCACCTATTCTAGGCAACTTACCGCTCAGGAGAAGGATCTTTCGATCAGCGGACCTCGCGCAAGCGCCGCGCACGCTCGAGTAGGCGCAGCGCATTGCGATACGTCGGCACTTCGACCCACAGGTTGTCGACCAGAGCACGGTCTTCACCGCGGGCGCGTGCGGCTTCGAATGCGTCGACCATTGCCGAGGCACGTTGCACGTCGTCCCCGCTTGGAGTCAGCACGGTGTTGATCGCGTGCGCGTGCTCGGAACGCACCAGCGCCTTGCATTGATAACCCAGGCGTCGGGCGTAGCGTGTCTCGGAAACGGCGCCTTCGACATCACTGAACGTATACGGAGCGTCGATCGGCTCGATGTCCGCCGCGCGGCATTCGAGCAGGAAGCGTCGCCGCGAATGATCGAGCTCCACTCCATCCGGCGCTCGCTCAGCATGAAGGTCCGCGGCCAGGTCTTCGGCGCCAAGCAGCGCCGCACGTATGCGCGGACTCGCGGCCGCGATGCTGCGTACGTTGACAACACCGAGCGCCGTTTCGCACACGGGAAGTATTTCAGTGACGCCGGTCTCGGTGCCGAGCGCGCGCTCCCAATGCGTGATTGCGAAGTCGAGCGCGTGCATTTGCTCCGCACCAACGGTCATTGGATATGAAATCGCATCCGGTTTGGCCGCCATCGCAGCAGCGAGGTCGGTGGGACCGTCCGCGTCGAGCGCGTTGATGCGCACGACCGTGACACAACCCGCATCGCGCCAGCTTTGGAGCAACGATTTAAGACCGTGACGCGCTTCGTCGCGCCGCGCGGGTGGTGTGAAGTCTTCGAGATCGACAATCAGTGCGTCGGCACCGCTGGCTTGCATAGCAGCGTGCACGTATTTGCCGCAGCCCGCTCCGAACAACCAGGTGCGGCGCAAGTCGAAATCGGAATCAGCCATCGATAAGCGCCGGAAGGTTGAAGTCGCGCGACGGGTCCTTGCGCCCAGTCGCCGCTCGAGCGCAATGGTAGCTCGATGCGCGATTCATTCCGCAGTGAACCCAAGATTGAGCTTGACAACGTCGCATGGTCTGTTGGGCGGAATGCTATACAACGGCAATCACACCTTGGAGACTTTCAGTGCGCTCCGCTCTTGCGACGACCGTTGCGCTCATCGCCGGCGCGACGATCGCGATGGCTCAAGCCGTGCCCCAACCCCCGCTCGATTTCTACAAGTCGTATCTCGTCGTACTGGCGGCGAATTCGATCAGCGATCTCATGCCCTATTACACGAGGGAGTTGCGAGAGGGCTTGCCGAAGATGCCGAAAGACATGCAGGCCAACTACCTGAAGATGAACAAACGTACTCTCTCCGCCTTGACCGTCACCAAGGAAACCGTGACCGCGAACAAGGCGGTATATGAGTTGACCGCCAAGTTGCCCGATGGCCGTACAACCTTCGGCACGGTCACGCTGGTCAAGGAAGGAAGCGCCTGGAAGGTGGACGATGACGCGTGGGCGACATCGCACTGATCGCCGGCATTGCTGCACAACAAACACGTGCTCATCGCGCTAGCGGCGCCGGTGATGCGGTAGGTGCGCGCGCATAGCTCTGCGTGAGAATCTCCCACACGTGTCCATCGGGTTCATCCCAATACACGATGCGGCCACCATGTCTGGTGTTCACCTGCATGTCGACCGGACCGTGCGGAGTGCTCCTGTATTCGATACCCTCCGCCCGGATTCGCGACAAGATCGAGTCGAACTCGGCGTCGCTGACACGAAAGCAATAGTGCTGAACCGGAAACGCGCCGTCGACTTGATCGAAGTCCAGCGTCAAACCTTGGTTCACATAGACGGGACAGAACGGGCCGATGCCAGTCTCGGACCATGCAACGCCAAAAAGCTCGGCGAGCAGTCGGGCCGCGGTCTTGCGATCTTTGGAAGGAACGATGGTGTGGTCGAGCTCAATACTCATGGTGATCGAAGAAGCGTTAACGACTATTGTGCGCGACCATAGTAAGTCACGCTCCGCAGACCGACGGCAAGGTGCTCGACATAATCGAATTGAGCTTCCGTCGACGACATCCGTGACGCAGCGTTTTTCGCCGGGCCGTCGATCGCGCGCACGTACCCTGATCCGTCAACCGCCACATACGTGACGAACGCGCCTGAAACGGTGCGCATCATTTCCCTGTTATCCCGGCTCGCCCAGAAAAACCTGCCTTCCAGTTCGCTGACCGCGCACTTCAGCGCCGCAGCTTGCTCACGCGAAATCGGTTCGTGGACGCGCTCACTGCCTCCTTCCGTGACCTTGACCGAGGGCACACCCGCAAAGACCATGCGCGGTTTGGGTTGTGCGATCGCTGCCGCAGACACGATCCAGAAGAACAGCAGCAGCGCGACCAAGGAGCGATTCGGCACAGCAATTCCACGAACGGAAAAGTCAGACGGTCGAGAGAGTCAAAAGCATGCAGGCTTACGGCTGCGCATGGCAAACGGCCTCGATATTGTGCCCATCCGGATCGAGCACAAAAGCGCCGTAATAGTTCGGGTGGTAGTGCGCACGTACGCCAGGCGCACCGTTATCGCACCCGCCGGCCGCCAACGCCGCGCGATGGAACGCATCAACGAGCGCTCGGCTCGACACGAGAAATGCGACATGAACCGGAGGAGTGTTGGACGCGCCGCTCGCGATCCAGAAGTCGGGCTTTTGCGCTTCTCCGAATCCGGCGACATCGCTGCGGCCGGTGACTGCAGCGGGAAATTCCAACAACAGCGAATATCCGATCGGCGCGAGCGCACGCGTGTAAAACGCCTTCGAGCGCTGGAAATCGCTGACGGTAACACCGGTGTGGTCGATCATGACGGTAGTGGGATCGCGTAAATGTAATCGCGTCAGCCGTGATGCTTGAAGTACTGCACGGCGCGCTCATGCTTCTCCGCCTCGGCGCGCGTCTTGAATGTGCCGAGGTTACGCCGCTTGCCGGTCTTTGGCTCGGCCTTCCGCGAATACAGCCGGTAGCCGCCCGAGGGTAGTTTTCGGATCACGGGCCTTCGAGCGCGCAGTCACGCGCGAGCATGCAGCAGATCGACATAGGCGCCGGCGATGAGCTGCGATGATGAAATACCGAGCGTTGCGAGCAACGAATTTGCTTCCGCAATTCCGCGCTCGACTTGCTCATCCTCCTCCAGCACCACTTCGATTTCGACAAACTCGCCGAGCCCCTCGACGTTGTCAAGATGCACGCGAGTGCGGTCGACGAAAAACACGGTGCGCCGTTTCTTCAGCCGTCCCGCCTGGCCGTAGGCAATCGACAATGAATCACGTAACGTGTCGGCACTGACCGTTGGCGAGCACAGATAGAACGATTCACGCGGGCCCGCATTGTCTGCGCGCCGGTAGAAAATGAGCTCGCCCCCGCCCCCGGAAAAAACACGCAGCTTCAATCTCCCGTTGCTGCATCGAAAGAATGTATCGTCCTGATCGATGTAATCGGGTCCAGCCGTCGCGATGGCAGCGACGCGAGAGGTCAGTGCATGAATACTCGCCACTCGCGCCTTGATCTCGACGTTGCGCGGCACGCTCGCCTCCTACTCCAAATGCTCGACATTCGGCATGTCGACCCACGCGTGCATGCGTTGTTCGTAGACCGAGCGGATGGGCGCCGGGAAGTGTGGGTCCGCGAACGCGCCGACCGGAATGGCAAC
The DNA here is from genome assembly GCA_035536295.1 of Casimicrobiaceae bacterium. Lineage (GTDB taxonomy): Bacteria > Pseudomonadota > Gammaproteobacteria > Burkholderiales > Casimicrobiaceae > VBCG01. The sequence continues at coordinate 4,860 of DATLOI010000021.1, read as the reverse complement.
CAGGTCGGGCTGATCGTCGATCATGTAATAAACCGTCGCACCGCAGTCCGCGCAGAAATGAAACGTGATCTTGCGGCCCTCGTCGCCAACGCGTACGAACGCAGTCGACGCTCCGCTAATTTGCACACAGTGCGCAGAAAAGCGAGCTTGAACGCCGAAGACACTGCCGGTCCTTCGCTGACACGCGAGGCAGTGGCAAACGGAAACCCGCATCGGATCTCCGATGGCTGCCACGCTGAGCTTGCCGCAGCTACAGGTTGCGGTGCGTCTGGTCATTGCTGAAGCCAACCCTACCACGCTTCAAAGTTGCAATCGAGCTCTGCTCGTGCGCTATACAGTGCTCACTTCGGCGTCTTCGCGAAGTAGGCCGACGCCTTGTTCAAAATATCGCGCTCGATGCTCGCTTGCGTGAGCTCGTGGTTGACCCGATCCAGTTCCCGCCTTTGTGAGCTCTGAAGCGCGCTCGGCGCTGTGGCTTCCCATTTGGGTGCGTCGAAGTGCGTGATCCAGTGGCGCAGAGAATTCGGATGAATGCCCAGCTCTTCGGCGATTTTCGTCGCCGAGACTCCCGGCGTGCTCGCGAGTCGTACCGCCTCTTTCTTGAATTCTGCGCTGAATTGCCTCTTGGGCACGGGCACCTCCGATGAACAACATCGCACGCGTCGCAGTTTACGATCTCCGACGCATCCGCCAAGCCTTTTGCTAAAAGTCAATCATCAAAGCAACCGCGGCGTCATGGCTTTCTCTGCAGTGCGAGCACATAGGGATGCAACGTGGCAGACATCACGCCGGCGGCTACCGCCGGGTCGGACTCCATGAATTGTCTGGCGGCTGCTTCGTCGTCGGCTTCGAAGACAACAAGGCCAAAGGTCTTGTCCAGTGCCTCACTTGTTCTTCCTGCAAATATGACGCGACCCGCCTTGGTTGCTTCTGCGAGTCGTCCGAAGTGACGACCTACGGCGTCGTTCTCCTTCTGGGTCCACTTGCTCTGCTCGTGGAACGCGGGGCTAACCTTGAGGACGTAGACGAACTGCTGAAGTTTCGGCGGTGACTGCCCCGACGCCGGTGCGTGCACGACGATGGCAACGGCCGTCAAGGCGAGAATGGCAAGAACTCTCGTCGAGGTTCGCATGATGACTCCCTTCGAACGTCTATAGCTACGCGCCGTTGTGTTCGTCGATTGTGGTCGCGCTCTTACGGCGGAACAAGGTCTGCCATCGATCGCAGCGCGATGCTAGCACCGCAGTGTCAACCACGTGCATCTCGTCTAGGTGCCAACAAACTTTCTGCGATCCAATTTACCCATTCGGACCGCTTACGAGTGCGGTCTTCATTAAACGCACTGGTAGCGACTTCCCCCGCGCGCACCTACCAACCGCCGCGTCCTCGACGGAGCCTTGCCACGCCCAGGCATGCAAGGGTAGCGATCATCACCATCAGCGCCCATTCGGAGAGCGTCGGAATTTGGCTCGTCGAAGTTGTCACCGCACCACCGAGATCGATGAGCACGACGTCGTCAAGTGCATTGCTGTTGTCGGTTGCAGGGTCTGCATTCCGAAACCCGATGGTCGTTGACGATCCGGTGGCGATGAACGTATGGCTGAATTGCTGCCAGGTGAGCGACGTCGCGTTGACCGCCGAATTCGTATCCGTGAATGCGACGGTGCCGTTCACGAGCACGTTCACCGTGCTGGTCGATCCGAAGATCCCGCCGCCGGTAGTGTTGCCGAGGTAAAAGGTTAGCTGGTACTGACGACCTGCTATCGTCGTCACGGACTGCTGAACGCCCTCGGCGGCATTACTGCCGTTGCCGGTCAGGTCCAGCCATTGGACGCCATTCTGCGCCGGGAACGTGACTCCGAGCTGGGAAAACGATCCACCGACTACGGAGACGACTGTGCCCGCCGGACCGAAAACCGTCCACCCAGTGATCCCGGACGAGCCCACGGGAAAATCAGTAAAGCCGGTTGGCGAGACGATCGGCGCTTCGAAGCTTCCGTTGGTTATGAGATTCTGGGAAGCGACTGGTGTCGAGAGCAGTCCGAGCGTTGCGACGAGTGCAAGAGCGAATGTCTTCATTGTTCGACCCTCCGGTCGTTTTGCTGCTTTGATGGGACGTGAGCTGGCTCGCAGTGGCGAGGCAGCGGTAGCTTAACGAGCGACCTCTTACAAGTACAGTGGGCTCGGCTCAGGACACTAAGCGGGCCAGGCAGCGCCATCATCGTGTCTGTCGCTCTTTTGGTAGATTCACGACGCCGAGTGCAACCTGAAGCTGTTCGTGCGGAAATCGTTTACCGTGCTCACATGACTGAGACCGACGCCGCAGATGGGATCGGGGCCGAACCGGTCGATGATCTTCAGGCGCTACAACGAAACGCTTTGGACCTGAAGCGTAAGGCCGACGCGGCGACACATTCCTACGACCGCACGGCTTGGATTCGATACGCCGCGATGTGGGTTCCCATTCCCTTTGTGGTGCTGCTTTTCAGACGCCACATGGAAGCTTGGCACTATTACATCGCTGGCGCGCTGTTCATCGTTGTCGGCGCGGTGATCTACGCGATGGAGCTCGCGGCCGTGGCGAAGCGCGACAAGGCAATTCAGATGGCCGAGCATGCGCAAGAGATACACGAGAAAGCAGCGCGAAAGATCGGCGCGACGGAGCTATAGTCGACGACATGATTCACTGAAGCCAACTTTGCATCAGTGATTCTCACGTCGCCGCCCTCAGAACATTTTCGATGAAAGAGGTCTTCTGCTCAGTGTAGGTCTCTCGGTCGTCTCGATACAACTCGGCGAGTTTGTGCTTCAGCGCGGCGTACTGATTCGCAAGGCGTTGGTCCGCTCTCAGGCGGTCGCGAAAAGCGATGCGGTCGGTCCACAGCGTGCTTCGAAACGGTACGAGGTGGAGATGATGCGTACGAAACTCGGGACTCGGTTTGCACAGCCAGTGCATGACATCGTTGCGGTACGGGGCGTAGCAGTAACCAACCTCGCATAACCGCGGAGTTGCCGGCCGTGAAAGTTCAAGGCTCGCAACTGCGGCCATTATGTCGATCACTGGCTTAGCGGGAAGGCCAATGACAGCAGTGCTACCGATGTGCTCAATGGGTCCGGTCAGCCATGGCTTGAGGACCTCCAACAAGAGCTCTCGTTCAGCCTCGAACGCGACGGGCCATGACGGGTCGTACGGCTCAATGAATATGGGAGCTTCCATCCGCGCCCCGTTCGTGTGCTGCCGGACGGCTACGAGCTAAATGACTCGTCGAGGAGCTGCGGTCTCGGCACTTCCGGTGTTGGGCGTCCCTATGGGTTCAATCAGGAGAATGTGCGTCTCATCCTCTGCGACCGGGCAGTGCTCCACGCCTTTGGGCACCACGAACAACTCACCCGGGCCGAGGCTCACGTTGCCATCACGGAGACGAATCGTGACGCGACCCTTTGAGAACGAGGAAAAAGTCATCGGTGTTGTCGTGCGTGTGCCAGACGAACTCACCTTTGACCTTTACCACCATCACGTCGTGACCGTTGAATTGACCCACGACTCGCGGCTGCCAGTGATCAGCGAAGGTGGCGAGCTTCTGCGCAAGGTTGACTGCGTTCACGATCGACAACTCCCCCGAAAGACAGTGGGACGAGTAGGAACAGCCGAGCTGTTGGGCATCATCGGCCTGATCGAAGCCGCCTCGGGCGAGCATGATCAGAAAGTGATGTGTACTGAGGGCGCGCTGCGCTTTGCCTCACCATGATAAACGGCTTCGATATTGTTACCGTCGGGATCGAGGACGAAGGCAGCGTAGTAGCCTGGGTGGTATGCGCGTACACCGGGCCCGCCGTTATCTCTGCCCCCATTGGCCAATGCGACTTTATAAAACTCGTCCACCTTGACGCGGCTTTGCGCTTGAAACGCCAAGTGATGGCGTCCGGTTAGTACCCCTTGCGAAGCTTCGCTTTCGGGCGTGGAGACGACAAACTCGTCCGCCCAGAAAAATCCATTGCCGGTGCCACCCATCGGAATCTTCAGGACGTCGAAGATGGCGGCGTAAAACTTTTGGGCGGTGGAAAGGTCTCGCACCACCAGCTGAATGTGATCGATTAGTCGTCCGCGGTGCAGTTCCTGTACTTCCATCATGTTCTCCTTCTGACAATTGGCAGAGAAGCCGCTTCGCGGCAGGTCCGATTGAACGCGGGGTTAGGCGGCACTCTGTGCCGAATTGAAGTGCGGCCTTAAGTCTACGTCGCGACAGCTACGTCATTGCGCTTCGCCACATCAAGGAGCTTCGGAACTGTTGAATTCTCATGATGTCGCTGCCTTCTTATGGAGGTGGCGATGTGCGCCGTCTTGCCGTCCAGATCGGAATCCGAAAAGTCATGAACGCAACGGTGTTCTGAGCAGCTCAATGTCCTTGATCCAGACCTTCCGATACAGACCTCCTTGTGCGCCGCTATATTCGTTCGGGCAATCGTCGGATCGGCAATCCGAACAGCCGAATGGTCTGAAGCGGTCCTGAAGGCCGCGGAGCGTTAAATAGCGATGCGAGCCACCTGAGCAAAGCGGTACCTGCGGCATTCGTCGGGCCTAACGCTCCCGTTAACCGGGCCGCCTGAAACCTGGATTCAAGCTACACATCGGCGGGTCCGGTAAACGCGGGGTTTGGCGCCCATTCCGATTCATGGCGCACGGACTTTCACCTTGACTTGAACCTTCAGCCGTAGCTGTTGGTTTTGAGCACCCCTTGCAAGGCTTCGTAGCTGAACTCGTCGTCACCAGAATAACCCGGCCTAGGTGTATACCTGGCCTGAGGCGCCACAAACTGTGCTGACCCGTAAGTGGGCCTCGATGTGATCGAGCCAGAGTCC
>DATLOI010000020.1:0-8096 GCA_035536295.1 Casimicrobiaceae bacterium | reverse complement strand
CGTTCGGCTAGCAGATCGAGGTAATGCGCGAGGGTCGTCGTGTCGCCGGCGTCCTGAAGTTGGCCAAGCATCTTGGTGTCCGAGAGGATTTGGCCGGAATCCGGCAAGCCAGTTCGAACATACGGCGAAGCAGCGCCGGCTTGTCCACGCGGGTGAGCAACAGTATTTTTCTCAACGCATTGAGCGAAGCAAACGGATAGCCTCGAAGCCTCGCCAACACGAGCCGGTAGAAACGAGAACGGCCCCGCGAGGGGCCGTTCAAAGAGTATTGGTGGAGGTGGGCGGAATCGAACCGCCGTCCGAAGGCACTCCACAGTCGGGACTACATGCTTAGCCTCGTTGTTCAGCTCTCGTCCTCTCCGCACCAACGGGCAAGCGCAGAAAGAACCAGTCACCTTGCTTTGACGCCTTGCCCAAGTGACCCGGACAGGCGCGATCGCTCTAAATGTCCTCGCTGCGGCTTTTCAGGTTTAACCCTGAATCACCGCCCGGGCCGAGCGCTGCCCGGTGCGAGGTCCGGCGGGGATTAAGCCGCCAGAGCGTAGTTTTCGTCGTTCGCAGTTAAGTTTGCGAGTGCTCGAGTTTTACGAGGACAAGCGCCTCGACATGCCCCGCGCTGCTTTGCAACCCCCGTCGAAACCAGTACACCCCCGGCGGGTACGAACCCAATATCGGGCCTGTCAGCCCGAAGATCAAAATTATAACGGCGCCTCTCGGAAAGAAGCGGCCGTTCGACTAGCCATCTAGAGCCGTCCGACCCGACTTTCAACCCTTCGTCAGCGCCGGCTCCTCGGCGTTAATCCCACCCGGCAACCCCTCGAGCAGCGAAACCAGATCATCCGCGTGCTCTTCCTCGGTCGCCAGGATCTCTTCCATCAACTTCCGCGTCGTCGAATCCTTGTCACCCAACCATTGCGCGATCTCGCGATAGCTCTCGATCGCGATCCGCTCGGCGATCAAATCCTCGCGCAGCATCTGGCGAATGGTTTCGCTCTCGTCGTACTGCGAGTGACTGCGCGACAGCAAGCCTTCGGGATTCAAATCAGCATCGCCGCCGAGTTGCACGATGCGCTCCGCAATCTGATCCGCATGCTGCTGCTCTTCGTTCGCATGCTCGAGGAACTCGGCCTTGGCGCTTTCCGAGTGGATCCCCTTCGCCATGAAGTAATGGCGCTTGTAGCGCAGAACGCAGACGATCTCGGTCGCGAGCGCCTCGTTCAGCACGTTGCACACGATTTTGGAATCGAGCGCGTAGCTCGGCGTCACCGCGCCGGCTTCGATGTGCTGTCGCGCGCGCTCGCGCAACGTTTTCACGTCGCTCAAGAACGGCGTCTCTGATGCACCTGTTCCCGGCGCCCGGCCCTGCCTCTGATCGGCTTGCTGCTGCATCCTCTTCAACCCTCGATCAACGACGCGACATCAACACGCCGAGGACCGCGCCAGCGAGCGCCGCAATCCCGACCGCCTTCCACGGCTCCGCTTTCACATAGGTTTCGGTGCGATCCATGTAGCCCTGCGCCTGATCGACCGCCATGGTGCGCGCGCTCATATACGTCCGCTTCGCCTGCACGACGCGGCGCTCGAATTCCTCTCGAGCGGCCGCGGCGGCTTCGCCGGAAAGCGTGCGGGCCTGGCCGAGCAGCGACTCCGCATCGGCCACGAACGTCTTCAGATCAGCCAGAAAACGCTCGCTATCGTTGATCGGCGACGTGAGGCGCGTCGTCCCTTCGCCACCCATCTCGTCGCTCGTCCCGCTCGACTTCCGGTCGTTGGTGCCTTGCATGTCAGCGTTTCCTCAGGAGGCTCATCACGAACGTGATCGCTGCGATCACCAGGAACACGAAGAACAGGATCTTTGCGATCTCCACGGCGCCGGCCGCGATGCCGCCGAAACCGAACACGGCCGCGATCAGCGCGATCACGAAGAATACCAAGGCGTAGTGCAGCATGACGGGTCTCCCTTAAGTGTTCTCTCGGGCGCGGGCGCGCCGCGAGGGCGTCACGAAAAGTGCAGACGCCATGCCATGCCCGACCGCCGGAGCTTCCCTCGCGATTTCATGAACTTGACTGAGAGGCAAGCGCCCCAAGCCGACAACAGCATGCTGCGAAGGCAATCCCCGCCTGCAACCGGTGCTTATACGTCGGTTGCGACCTACACCGACCTACGGGATCAACCGATCGAATCGACACGCGACGGAAAGTAGACTGCAAATTGGATGAGCGGGCCTTGTGCGCGCTCGATCGATTCAGCAGAACAACAAACGGAGATCACTCGATGAAGGCGCATCACGTCCTCGCAATTTTCGTCGTCGCTGCGTCGCTCTCAGCTTGTGGAGAGCGCAGCAACTCGCCGATCAAGACTGGAACGGCTGTACCAACACCTGCGACGCAGGCGACCGCGCCGCCTGCGCCAACCGATCGCTCGACACCGCCGGCGCCCACGCCTGCAACGCACGCGCAGGCGCCTCAACCCACAGAAGGGGCGGCCAACGCGCCGACGGCGCGCGATACCCCCGCTGCAGCGCCCGCATCCGCGTTGACGCCCGCCGAGGAATCGAAGTCGATGCCGAAGCCCGGTCAGACGGACAATCACTTCACCACGTCGACCGACGGGCAGGTCAAAGGGTCGCAGCAATCGAGCGGCACGCCGCCGCCTGCAGAGGGCACCGGCGCACCGCCGTCGACCGTCGCACCATCCAAGTAGGCGAGAGCCGAGGGGACAACGATGATCGACAACACACTGCTACGCCGCTCGCTCACGGCGGCGATGATTGCCGCGGCCGGCGCGGCCGGCGCATTCGCGATGCGTCACTTCCTCGACAAGCGCGACGCGCAGCGCAAGGGCGGTTACAAGCGCAAGGAAGACAAGATCGACGTGTCGCGCTGGGAGGGCGAAGGCGGCAGTCCGCCGGATTGTCATGCTGCCGTGCCGCATCAACCGCCGTCGGTAAACTACGCCGGCTGACTCAGGAAATTGCGACGCGACGTAGCGTTCGCGCCGCAATCGCTCGCGGCATAAAATGGCGATGTGCCCCTTCGTCTGCCCTCCGCGAAAGTCACGCCGCCGCTGCCGCTCAAGGTCCTGGTGCTGCTCGTTCTGGGCATCGGCCTCTCGCTCGCCATCCTGATCTTTTCCGAGCTGGGCTTTCGCCGGCTCGAAGCCGCGAATCGCACGATGGCGGTTTCGCTCGAGATGCAGTCGACGCTGCACGAAGTGCTCGCGCTGATCGTCGATGCGGAAACGAGCTTGCGCGGCCACTTGCTGACGTCACAGCCGACGTACCTCGAACCCTATCGCGCAGCACTCCCGAGGATCGACAGCCGCTTCGAGCGGCTGCGCGCGCTGTCGGTGGAGCAGGGAAGCCTCGAGCAGGGCGAGCGCGTCGCGCGGTTCAACAACCTGATCGGGAAGAAGCTGACCGAGCTCGAAGCGACGCTCGCGCTCCACGAGAGGGCGGGCCGCGATGCTGCATTCGAGCTGATCAGCACCGGCATCGGACAGCGCACCACCGATCAGATCCGCGCGGCCGTCGGCGAGATGGCGGCCGAGCACGCGCTCGCCGTTTCCGCAGGCGGTCTGCGCTGGACTCGCGACGTCGATTTCGCGCGGTTCGGCCTGCAGATCATGACGTTCTTCACGATCGTGCTCGTGCTGATCGTCTGGATCCTGTTGCGTCGCGAGATCCGGCGTCGCGAAGAAACGCGCCGGCAAACGCTCGCGGAGCATCAGCGACTCGAAGCCGAAGTCGAGCGACGCACCGGCGAACTGTCGGAGCTTTCGAACTATCTGCAGACGGTGCGTGAAGAGGAAAAGACGCGTCTCGCCCGCGACATTCACGACGAGTTGGGCGGCGTGCTCGTCTCGGCAAAGATGGACGTCTCGTGGGTCGAGGAGCGGATGAAGAACCCCGAGCCGGAGATCGCGGCCAAGCTTCGCCGCGCGCAGGAATCGCTCGACGCCGGCGTGCTCTTGAAGCGCAAGATCATCGAGGAGCTGCGCCCGTCGCTGCTCGACAACCTCGGCCTTGGCGCGGCGATCGAGTGGCTCGCGCACGAGATATGCGACCGCGCCGGCATCGAGGCAAAGATCAACGTCCCGGCCGAAACGCCGCGCTTGCCACCGACGATGAGCATCGCGCTGTTCCGCATCGTTCAGGAAGCGCTGACCAACGTCATCAAGTACGCGAAGGCGAAGAAGGTCGAGATCGAGCTGCTGCAGACGGACGACCGCGTCACGCTGATCATCAGCGACGACGGCATCGGCATCCCGGCGGGCGCGCAGAACAACCGACTCTCGCACGGCATCAGCGGCATGCGTCATCGCGTTCGCGCGCTGCACGGCGAGTTCTCGATCCACGGCACGCCGGGTCGCGGCACGATGATCGACGTGTCGCTGCCGCTCGAACCCGAGGGCGGCGGCAGCGCACCGCCGAGCGAGCCGCCGCCGACGATCGAACCCGATCGCCTGCCGGTCAGCGTCGCGCGCTAGCGCCCCGGAAAAGATTCAGGCCGGCAACCGCCTCGCTAGGCAGCGCCGGCCCGCTGCTGCAATACAACGTTCGCTTTAGGCGATCGTTATGTCTTCATCGACTTCGCGGCGGTCTTCGCCTTCTCGCGCGCCGCCTTTGCATCCTTCACGCAGACGTCCTTCGCGTTACCGGCGAGGTCGTCGCACTTCTCCTTCGCCACTTCGTACTCGGCGTCGGCCTTCTTCATCGTCACATCGCGGCGCGCCTCGGCCGTGTTCTTGAAGCCCGCATTCAGCTCGGCGAGCGCGATGTCGCGCTTCATCTTCCCTTCGGCGTTGCAAATGTCCTTCTTGTTGCCGGCAAGCGCATCGCAGCGCTCCTTGTCAGCCTTGTAGACCGCCTTGACCTTGTCGGCCTCGGCGTCGTGCGCCTGTTTGGTCATTTGCGCGCCGGCGATCGATGCGAAGGCTAGGCCGCCGGAGGCCAGCAGGGCAGTCAGCAGCTTGGTCATGAATTGCTCCTGTGTAAACGGGCCGGATGGCCGCTACGGTCAACGATGCAACCGCGGTGCCAGCTACTTAGTTCGTTTCAAAACAACCACTTGACGGCGTCTCAACGAATTACCTACGTAATGCAAGCAGAGCGACAAAGAAGTATCCACATAGACGTAGGACGACGCGTACCGCCCGATCCTTCGCTAGGGTCGTTGATCAGGCGATGGACTTCTCGGTGACTTCCGCAGGCGCAGCGTCAGGTTCAGCCCGTTGTGGAACCTCTCCCAGCAACTGACCGAACGCATAGAGGCCCTCGACACGATCGGCGATCGTTTTTGCGATCGCAGCGATCGGTGCGCCAAGCAACAGGCCCCATCCGCCCCACAGCCATCCGAACAACAGCACGGAAACGAACACCGAGACGGCGTTCATCCGGCATGCGCGCCCTTGCAGCCACGTGTTGAACCCCATGCCGACGACGAGAACGATGGCCAACGTTGCGAGCGTCGCGTAGATGGCCGTCGCAACTGAGCCTTCGACCAGTGCAGCGATAGCGACGACGATCGCGCCCATCACCCCGCCGACATACGGGATGAAATGCAACACGCCGACGACCGTCGCCCAAAGCGCGGGACGCGCCATGCCCACCAGCATCAAAGCGAACCAGCACAAGACGGCGAGCACGATGTTGGTGATGAGCATCACCAGCAGATAGCGCTGCACCTGCGTGTCGATCTCGTTCAGGATCTCGACCGTCACGCGCCGCTGCGACAGCGGTCCGCCGACGATGTGCAACAGCTTTCGTCGAAACGCGTCGCCGGCGGCGAGCAGGAACAGCGCGAGGGTTGCGGCGATCGCCATCTGGCCGATGACCTCGACCAGCGTCGCGGTGTACTTCGCCATGCGGGTGGACACTTCCGCGGCGACCGGCGGTGCCGGATCCGGCTTCGGCACCGGTGCCTTGCCCTGCGCTTCAGCCGCCGCCTTCTCGAGCTCCTGCGCGGCTTGCTGAACGTGCGCAAGCGGACCCGGCGGGCCGTTGCTGCGCACCGCATAGCGCAGCTTGCGAGCGGCTTCCGGCAACTCGGCAACGACCGCCGCCGCATCGTGACGCAGCCAGTACGCCGTCCCCGCAGTCGCTCCGACCAACGCGAACAACACAAGCGCTGCCGCAACGCCCCGCGGCAAGCCGTACTGCGCAAGCCGCGAGACCGGCGGCTCCAGCGCGTAGGCGAGCATGATTCCGGCGACGACCGGAACAAGGAAATCGGATGCGATTTTCGCTGCGCCGAGCGTCGCGATGACGGCGATCACAACGATCGCGATCTGCGTAACGGTCAGTCCGTTATCGGTATCCGTATCCATCCGATCCTACCCACCACGCAAACGCGCCCGGGCGCTCGCATCGAGCGCCCGGGCGGGTGGCCGCGCAACCTTCGAAGAGTTGCTTACCTCTTCGTCCGAGGCGGCTCGGTCGGGTTGGCCTTGTCGGCGCTGCGCTCGATCGCCCTGCCGCCAGCCTGGACGTCCTGACCCACCCCTTCCATCGTGTTGCAACCGACCAGCGTTGCCAAGAACGCTGCGGCGAGAAGTGCTGCGATCGCTTTCATTGCTTCCTCTCGTTCGGGTTGACATTGGATCGCGCGGCGCGCGATCGCTGTCGGTTGCTATTGCAGGGCGCGTGCCAGCGCGGTTTCAATCGCTGCGTCAAGTATTTAGCGTCACACCGCAACACACGCAGCGAACGCGTGACCGGCAGCACTTGCAGCCGTTACACCGTTGTCGGAAGCGAGGGCCGAATCGCGGCGCGTCGCACTGACCCGCCATGTCGCCTAGGCGCACTGACGATTCAGTACGCCTCAGTGTGCTGGCGCGTCGCGCGTGGCCGCCAAATCCTCGAGCACGCTCTTGACGCGGTAGTACTCGCGCGACTTGTCGAAGAAGAAGTCGGCGCCGAGCGCGACGCTGCGGTCGCGAAACTGCGGAATCGCGTAGTTCGTCAGCACGATGACCTTCGCGCCTGCGGGCTTCGCGCCGGCGAGCGCCTTCAGTACGCCAAGCCCGGTGCCCTGCTTCAGCTGCAGGTCGAGCACGAGCACATCCCATTCGGTGCTCTTCAATGCGGCGACGGCGCCGTGCTCGGTGTCGGCATGCCCCACGACCTCGATGCGACCCGGCGTCGACAGCGACTCGGTGAGTCGCTCGCGAATGATCGGCGAATCCTCGACGAGGAAAACGTGCAGCGGTTGCACTCCGTCCGAGGTCCCCATGCTGGTATTCATCGTGCGGCCTTCCCTTAAGTGAACAGGGCGCGGCATCGTGCGCGACCCAACGTGCTCGCATGATCCTCGGGCTTGGTCAGTCGATCAATCCGTTCTTCACTGCGTAGTAAGTAAGATCGGCGTTCGACTTCATACCCATCTTCTCAAGGACGCGTGTCCGGTAGGTGCTTACGGTCTTGACGGAGAGATGCAACTCGTCCGCAATCTGCGAGACCGCCTGGCCACCCGCCAGCTTGCAGAAGATCTGGAACTCCCGCTGCGACAGCGACCCGTGCAGCGGCTCGTCGCCGTTGCCCGAGATGCCCTCGGCCAGCACCTGCGCAAGCGTCGGGCTGACGTACTTGCGGCCCTGAACTGCCGTCCGCACGGCGCCGACGAGTTGCTGCGACGCCGTTTCCTTGTTGATGTAGCCGGAAGCGCCCGCGCGTAAAAGGTTGACGGCGTACTGCTCCTCGGCGTGCGCAGAGAGGATCAGCACGGGCAGATCGGGCTTGATGTGCTTGATCGACTTCAGCGTGTCGATGCCGTTCTTGTCAGGCATCGAGATGTCGAGCAGCACGATGTCGAAGTCCTGCGTTCGCACGAGCGCGATCGTCTCGGCCCCGGTGGCCGCCTCGCCGGCGACCTCCATGTCGAGTTGGTCCGCGATGAACTGCTTCAAACCCGCCCGGACGATCGCATGGTCGTCGGCAATAAGGATTCGGAGCATGTGGCCCGGTGTGAAGGAACGTGGCGCCATCCCGGAGGATTTTACCTGCGGGTCGTCGATCGTCCGCTGGTTCATAGCGCGATCATCCTGGGCTCGCTGTTCTGGTACGCGGCGAGCCGGTTGTACAGCGTTTTCAAGCTGA
>DATLOI010000019.1:0-32226 GCA_035536295.1 Casimicrobiaceae bacterium | reverse complement strand
GATTCCGCGCTTCGCACGCCGATTGTGCGACGCGATCGCACCGGACGGCGACTCCGCGTTGGCTTCGTCTCGTCGTTCTTTCGCGATGGAACCGTCGGCCGCTACTTCGAAAGCTGGATCACCGAGCTTCCGCGTGATCGTTTCGAGAGCACCGTCTATCACCTGCAGCCGGGCGTCGACGCATTGGCGCAACGGCTCAGCGAACGTTCGGACGCGTTCCGCCATTGCCCGCGCTTTCGGCCGACACGCCTCGCTTCCCGGATACGCGACGACGCGCCCGATGTGCTGGTCTATCCCGAGCTTGGCATGGACGCGACCACGTTCGCCCTCGCGGCGCTCAGGCTCGCGCCGCTGCAATGCGCGGCCTGGGGCCACCCGGTGACGACGGGGCATCCGACGATCGACGTGTTCTTCTCGAGCGATCCGATGGAGCGCGACGACGCGCAGGAGCACTACACGGAGAAGCTCGTTCGCCTGCCTGGCATCGGCACTTGCTATCGCGCGCCTGCGCTGCCCGAACCGATGTCACGCGCAGCGCTGGACCTGCCGGACGGTCCGCTGTTCCTTTGTCCGCAATCCTTGTTCAAGATCGTGCCGGACGACGATGCGTTGTTCGCACGCGTGCTTGCGGCTGTCTCCGATGCAAGAATGCTCGTGTTCGAGGGCCGACACCCCGCATTGACGCACAAGTACCGCGAACGGATCGGTCGCGCGCTCGATGCGGCCGGTGTTTCGCGTGAACGCCTGCTCGTTCACCCGCAATGCCGGCACGACCGATATCTCGCCATCAACCTGGCGTGCGACGCGATGCTGGACACGCTGCGCTGGTCCGGCGGCAATACGAGCCTTGATGCGATCGCCTGCAGGCTCCCGGTCGTCACGTTGCCCGGACGGTTCATGCGTGCGCGGCAAAGTGCCGCGATGCTGTCGATCGCCGGCGTACCCGAGCTCGTTGCGCGCGATGCGGCGCATTACATCGAGATCGCAACGCGACTGGCACGGGATCGCGAATGGCGAGACGCGCTTGCGACACGCCTCGGCGCCGGTCAGGCGCGCGTGTTCGACGATGGCGCGCCGGTCGAAGCGCTCGCCGTCTGGCTCGACGCGAACGGTTGACGCGCGGCGAACGCCAGCGCGATCCAAAGCGCGACCCATGTATCGAGTCGCGGAAACGTCTGCAGGAACGGCCACGCGACGACGAAGTAGAGGATAAGGGCGACGGCGATCGAGCGGTTCGGCCCCTCGAAGGCGCGCCACCGGATCATCGTCATCACGAGTCCGAAGGCAAACGCAGTGGCTGACAGCAGTCCGCCTTCGGTCGCGATCTCGAGCCAGACGTTGCTCGTCACCGGCTCGATGAGCCGTGTGCGTCCCGGCGTCACGCCGTGGCCGAGCAGCGGATTGGCCGCAATGCGGGCAACGGATTCGCGCAGCTGCGTAATCCGCTGCCCTTCGCCCGTCTGTTCCGGAACGATGTCGCTGGGTCGCGTCATTACACGCTTTCGGGCTTCGTCGGAGAGGCACGCGAGCGAGGCGGAGAACGTGTCGCGCACGATCGGGCAGATGCGCTCGAACGTCTGACTGACGCCGAGCGTGCGCAGCAACGCACTCGCTCGTGCGCGGTTGGCCTCGGGGGCCAGCATGGTGATTGCGACGGCGACGATGATCGCGAGCGCTGCAATGACGCGCTTTCGATGTTCGCGCAGTGCGTCGATCGCCGCCCGGCGCGAGAGAATCAGCAGCGCGATAGCGGTCACGACGGCGTAGAGCCAGCCGGTCCTCGACAACGTTGCAGCCAGCGCGACGAGGCCCAAGCCCACGAGGACCGTCGCAAGCGCCGGTGCGACGACGGCCATGCGCGTCAGCGCGAGCGCCCACGCGAGCGCGATGCCGCTCGCCGCGTACGAGGGCTCGTAGTAGAACGCATGCGGCCGATAGAGAATCGTTCCAGGAACGAGATCGTTCGGCTGGCCGAAGCCGATCATCGCCGACGGTCCACGCGTGAAGCCGATGAGAAAATCGATCGCGACGATCGCGGACACGGCGACGAACGCGGCGAAAAAGCCTCGCGTCGATTCCGTCGGACGAAACAGGCAGACGAACGCGTAGGCCGCGAAGAAGTTGAACGCGAACCAGCCGAGCTTCACAGCGCCCAGCGCAGGATGAGGCGAAAGCAGCGCCGCAAGCGCGAAAACGATGATGAAGGGCGTCCACGCGACGAGGAGGCTGGAGACTTCATTGCGCGGACCGCGATGCCGCACGAGCCATGCGACGAGCGCCAGGCCGAGAATGACATTGGCGACGCGCAGGTTGATGCCGAGCAAGCGCGTGCCAAACGCCTGATCTGCCGTTGCGAGGAAGATCGCAATCGCGCAAACCAGCGTGGCGAGCGCGCTCCGATGCCGCTCGGTCAGTCCGGCCATCATCGTTCCATTCGAACCATCTTTCGTATTGCCTCGCCGGTCGCGGCGATCGTCGATGGCCAATCGCCGGGCGCCGGTTGTCGAAAGAGCGTCGCGGTCGGATACCAGTCGCTGTCGGAGCGGTCGATGCCCCAGCGCCAATCGCTTGAGTAAGGCAGCAGGACGAGAACGGGCTTTGCCAGCGCACCGGCGAGGTGCGCGATGCTCGTGTCGACGGTGACGACGACGTCGACGTTATCGATGAGCGCCGCGATGCCGTCGAGGCTGTCGCGCCACGTCGTTCGAATCAGCGCTTCGCCGCAGTGGTCGTGCTCGCCGGACTGTTGCAGCGACATCCAGCACGTGCCTTCGATCGCGAACAGCGGCGCCAGGAGCGATGAAGGGATGGATCGCCGCCGGTCGTTCGTGTTGCGCCGGTTCCCTGCCCAGGCGATTCCGGCCTTCAACGCATTTGCATGCGATTGCAATGCAAGGGCGACTTCGCTTCGCTGGCGCTTGTCGGACCCGATGTAGGGAACGCGCGCCGGAATGCTCGAGGCAGCGACCCTTAACGCGCCGGGCAACGAAAGCATCGGTAGCCACGCGTCGTGAGCCGGGAACGGGGTGTCATCGGCGACGACGTCGGCAACGCCGGGCACGGTGGACAACAGCGCGTTGAGCGGCCGAGGCGCGTGCACGATCACGCGGCTGCCTTCGCTGGCGACGGCTTCGGCGAAGCGCACGAACTGGATCGCATCGCCCAAGCCCTGCTCGGCTTTCAACAGCACCGTCCTCGATCGTCCAGTGCCTGGCGTCCAACGCGGCGTCGCAGGCGGATCACGCAGCGCGAACGCTGGAATTGACATGCGGGCCTCGTACAAAACCCAGCCTTCATCGAATCGGCCGGCGTGGAGGAGGGCCAGCGACAAATTGAAGCGCGCTTGGATGAAATCCGGCTGGATTGCGAGTGCGTGCCGGTAAGCCGCGATCGCGCCGTCGACGTCGTTCATCTCCCGGAGCACCAGCCCCAGGTTGTTCCACGCGCCCGCATGGTCGGGGCGCAGCGCAAGCGCACGCCGATGCGCGGCGGCGGCCTCGGCGTTGCGATCGACGCTTGCCAGTACGACACCGAGATTGCTCGTGAACTCGGGTTCATCGGGTCGAAGCGCAGCCGCGCGCTCGATGCGCGGAAGCGCCTCGTCGATGCGGCCCTGTTGCCAGGCGATCATGCCGGCGTAGTGCAGCGCGTGCGCATGATCCGGCGCGCGAGCAAGCGCCTCCTCGTAGTCGCGCGCGGCCGATGAAAGATCGCCGGCCCGATGCGCGCGCATGCCGCGGTCGACGAGCTGATCCGGCGTAACGACCGAAATGCCGATGGCCCCATGACAGACCTTGAATCGCTTGCCGCTCCCGCAAGGACACGGGTTGTTGCGACCGATTCCCGCATGGACCCTGAGCGACGACTCGCCTTGCGCCAGCAGGCGTTGCGCTTCTTCATCCGCCGGATCGACGGCAAGAATCCGCCGGGCGATCACGATCGCCGGTGACCATTGACCCAACGCGACGCAGTTGCGCAATAGTTGTCGAAGCTGCGGCGAGCGCAGAATCGCTTCCGTGAATCGGCTCGACAACTCGACCAGCTCGGCAGGGGGCATCACGCGGCAGAAGTTGTACAGCCCGTGGAAGCCGAACGGGCGCGCAATCGGGTATGCCGCCTCGAACGCGAACCGATCGGCGAGCGCCGCATCGCCGAAACGGATGCCGTGCTCGCGCTCGAGCAACGTCCGAAACGTCCGGCCGATCGAGACATCCTCCGCCTCGGCGGCGTCGGGCTCGATGCGCGGATCCTGCAGCGCTTTCAAGAGTCGACGCGAGCGCAGCGAAAAGCCCCCGTTCCCGATGTCGTGACCGTCGTCGTGCCAGAACCAACGAGCGCCGAGATAGTCGACGTCGAGAAACGCATCGTCCCATGCGTCGGCGTTGACGACGTAGCCGTCCCACTGGACGAGCAGCAGATGGTCGGTCTGCACATGGTCGACGAGCTGTTTCAGCACGAATCTCGAGTACGCGTCGCGCGAGGCAATCGGCGCGATGGGCACGACTTCGACATCCCCGTTCGCCGTGCGTCGCGAATCCGCGCGATCGGTGAAGATGAGGCATCGCGCGAAGGCGACGCGCCGCCGACACTCGTCGATCGCACGTCGTGCGAGCGCAGGGTTCAACGTGTCGACGCAGGCCAGCGTGACGGTCGCAAGCTCCCGCATCGATGACGGTGATCAGGCCGGCGCCGTGACGGCCGCCGGCGTTCGTGCATCGCGCGCGACCTGCCAGGCACGCAGCGTCACCATTATCCAGACGACGACAAGTGGCGCGAGATGCAACGTCGCGCGGTTGACCGTCGACTGGTCCTCGACCCAGAGGAAGGCGTTGGTGAACGCGAAGCCGACGAACAGGAACATCATGCCGCCCGCGATCGCGCAGGTCAGCGGCGCGACATCGCGCGACAACAGCACACGCCAGCCCACGATGGCGGTCGCGATCGCGCAGTACCAGAGCAGGTTCCAGTTCCCGAACGAGAAGTAGGCGTCGAACAGCGCGTTCCACGGCATCATGAAGTCCGGCAACAGCTGATAGCCGAGGATCTTCACTTGCGTGCGCACGAGCACGAGGATCGTCAGTGCGGCGCCGGCGAACAGGATGCCCGCGAGCTTCAACCCATGGCGCGGGAAACCGGCGGCGATGATGGCCGGCAGCAGCACGACGAGCCACGCACGGCCGGGATTCTTGACGGTGATGCACGCGAGGAACAGGGCTACGGCGACGATCGCATCGGAAACGTCCCGCTGTCGCATCGCGTGCAGCGCCGCGAGCGCTCCGAGCGTCACATAGGCCGCCATCGGCAGATCGGCGTAGCCGGCGAGCGCGATGTGCACGTTCAGAATCGGCAGCGACATCGTAAGCGTCGCGCCGATCATCGCGACGAGTCGCGTGAAACCGAGTCGTCGCAACCCGCCGTAGAGCGCGATCGCGAACGCCACGCCACACACCCACCACGGTAGATTGACCAGCGCATCGTCCCAACGTCCGATGAGGAGCGCGGCCCAAACCTGGAACAGCGGAACGGTCGCCGGGTAATGGGGCCCGGCATCGAAGTAACTCCCCGGCGCACTGCGGGAGAGCCACTCGGTGACATCGACGAACGGCACGATGCGTCCGAGCTCGAACCACACGCGTGCCTTCGTTCCCCATTGCGTCCAAGCATCCCACGGATACAGCGGCCGCCACCACACTTCGGCGAAGAGCAGCGCGAAGCGAATCGCAAGCCAGGCGATGAGGATGCGCCAGAGCGTTCGCTGCAATCCTTCCAGAGCGTTGCCACCGAGGGCGCCGGCGTAATTGCGCACCACCGCGGAGAAGCGATCGCCGCTATTACGCATCGCCAGCCAACCGGCGCAACCGATCGCGATCACGAGCGGCACGCCGACGGTTGCAAGGCTCATGCGCATGCCCGCCAGCGAAACGGCGCGCATCCACAGCGTCAGCGCGAAGATGCCGACGAACCAGCCGCAGCCGACGATCCATGTCGTCGGTACGGCCGCCGTTCGTCGATAAACCAGCGCCACGATGGCGACGCCGAGCGCCCACGGCAACGCGAGGCCGATCGCGAGAAAGACAGAGTCGAGCATCGGTCCGGTGCTTTAGCGCACGAGGAACAACGCCGCCCCGCGCGACGACGCTTTCATCTCCGCGGTCAGCGGCTCCTTGTTGTCCCAGCGCAGTTTCTGGTTCGCGGCGTCGTACTGCACCCCTTTGCGCAGGTACACGGCGATCCAGTCGCCGGACCGGATCTGCGACGGTTCCGGCAGCGTATTGGTGCGAGGCGCGAAGGCATTGTGCGGATACAGGTGATAAGCGGCGCGTTGGCGGAAATACGCCGAATCCGCCGCGACATAGATGCGCGCCGGCGCATCGGGCAACGCCTGTTTCGCCTTCTGCACGAACGCGAACAACGCGCCATCCTCGACGGCGAGCCGCTTGTCGGCGGCGGTCTTGCCCGAGAAGCGCTCGGCCGTCGCGTCGACTTGTCGCATCAGATTCAGCATCCACCGAGCATCGAGAACGAGCCACGCGACGAGAACGAAACCAACGAGCGACGTCAGCACGCCGACCGGAAGGAACCGTGGACGCAAGCGTTTGAGTGCAATCACGATGAGCGTCGCGAGCAGCACGGCGGCGGCCAGCAGCACCGGCAGCGGCAGATCCTGCAGGTCCGCAC
Source organism: Casimicrobiaceae bacterium (assembly GCA_035536295.1). Classification (GTDB taxonomy): domain Bacteria; phylum Pseudomonadota; class Gammaproteobacteria; order Burkholderiales; family Casimicrobiaceae; genus VBCG01. The sequence continues at coordinate 25,548 of DATLOI010000019.1, read as the reverse complement.
CGCCGGTCACCGTGTTGATCGACGCGCCGTTCCACGCTTCGAACGCGAACCACTCGCGCATCCGATCGCGCAGCACCTCGCCGGCCGACAGCGTTTTTGCGAGGACGCCGCGAATGCGAACGGGTTCGGCCATCGGGCCGCGCATCGCGAGCGCCAGGCCTTCGATCTTGCCGATCCACGCCGGATGGTCGCGCGTGACGACACGGAGCAGCCGTCCGGTGACGACGGTGAGCGGCATCGACTGAATCTGATTCGGCTGGAAGTCGGTGCGCCACAGGAGCGACACGTCGATGTGCTCGGGAACGTCGATTGCGATCCATTCGATCGCCGCATAGTCGATCGACTTGAGCTGCGTGTTGACCGAAACCACAGCGATGCCCGACGCATCCGCCGGCAACACGTGAAGCTCGTCGCCGACGATGCGCGCCGTGCCCTTCGTGGCTTGGAGATCCTTCGGCCCCCACGATTGCGGCGGTGATGCGCCGAACCAGCGACCCGGCACAGCGATCGCCAGATAGCCGAGGACGGCGATCGCGAGCGCGACCGCGAAGACCGTCGCAAGCCGCGTCGCCATCCGCGCCCCGCTCACGGGCTGGACCGTCGTGTCGTTCTCGACCGAGGAGATCGCGGCGTTGGAAGGCGGGGTCGTGGTAGTCATCTTCCGCTAAATTCTAGCCGTCGGCGCGATGCCGGCGAATCAATACGCGTTGCGGCTTCGCGCGATGTGCAGCAGCGTGAGGCCGATGATGCGCAGGTCGAACCAGATCGACCAGTGCTCGATGTAATAGAGGTCGTACTGGATGCGCTGCGCGAGATCGGTGTCCCCGCGCAGATCGTTGACCTGCGCCCAGCCGGTGATGCCGGCTTTCACCAGGTGCTTCTGCATGTAGCCGGGGATATCGCGCTTGAACCGCTGGACGAACTCCGGTCGTTCGGGCCTGGGGCCGACGATCGACATCTCGCCATTCAGCACGTTGAAGAGCTGCGGCAGCTCGTCGAGCGAGTAGCGGCGCAGGAAGCGACCGAACCGTGTCGCGCGTTGCTCGCCCGCACGCGCCCATACCGGCGCGCCGTCGTTCTCGGCGTCGAGCGGCATCGAGCGGAACTTGAGCATGGGGAATCGGTTGCCGTTCCACGTCACGCGCTCCTGACGGTAGAGGATCGGACCCGGGGACGAAAGCTTGACGCCGAGCGCGATCGCAAGCAGAACCGGCGTCGTGACGACCACGATCGCGAGCGCGAGCACGAAGTCCTCGACTTCCTTGGCGATGAGTCCCGGACCTTGCAACGGCGAATCGGTCACGTTGATGACCGGCAGCCCTTCGATCTCGCTTACCGAGTGATGCAGCAGGTTGAAGTTGTAGATGTCGGGCACGAAGCGGATCTGAATCGAGTGCTGCTGCAGGTCGTCCATCACCTCCCGGATGCGCTCTTCCGCTCGCAACGGCAATGCGATCCACACCTGATCGGCCGGATCAGCCTCGAGGTCGGCCGTCACCCGATCGATCGTTCCGAGCACCGGTACGCCGGCGATCATTTGTTCCTGCAGGTTCGGATCGTCGTCGTAGAAACCGCGGATGGCAAAGCCGGCCCACGGTGCCGCGCGAAGCCGTTCGGCGATCGTCGCCCCGAGCCGGCCTGCGCCGACGATGATCACGTGGCGCAGGTTGTAGCCGCGCCGGCGAAGCGCGCGCAGGAACAGGCGGGTCACGCCGCGAAGGAGCAGGTGACCCACGAGCATCAGACCGACCCAGTATGCCGACCAGACGCGCGAGAAATCGGCCCCGGTCTTGCTGAAGAACAGGAACACGAACCACGCCGCGGACAGCACCAGGACGGCGTTGACGATCTGGCGCACATCCTCGAACGCGGTGACGCCGCGTCGCGAGCCATAGAGCCCCATGATCGGGAACAGGATCATCGTCAGGCCGCCCATGCCGACCAGCGCGAAGACGTAGCGATCCGGCAGCTCCCACGTGTCGAGGTAGATCCAGTGCGCGAGCGCGCCGGCCGCGATCGTCATCAGCGGATCGACGACGCGCAGCAGGAACTCGAATGCCGGCGCGTTCTGCTTGAGCAGGCTTCGATTCATGCCACGGTCGCGCGGAACGCGGCGTAGCGGTCCGCCACGAAGGCTGCGAACTCGTCGCGAAAGCGCTGCGTCGAGAAGCGTGCGGCATTGTTCCGGCACGCCTGCGGATCGATGCGATCCGCGTTGCTTTCGAACGTGCGCACGGCAGCGACGATCGCTTCAGGTGTCGGTTCGTCGAAGAACACGCCGGTCGGTCTTGCGCTGTCGAGCCCTGCGATGGTTTCAATAACCGCGCCCTTGCGCAGCGCGATCACCGGCGTGCCGAACGCCTGTGCTTCGATCGGTGCGATGCCGAAATCCTCCTCGGCGGCGAAGACGAAAGCCCGCGCCTGCGCCAGCAGCTCGTCGCGTTGCGTGTCGTCGAGTTGGCCGGCAACGCGGACATTCGGCCCGGCCGCGGCTTCGATGCGCGCTCGTTCCGGTCCTTCGCCGATGATGACGAGTTCGCGGTCGGGAAGCATGCGGAAGGCGGCGGCGATCGTGTCGAGGCGCTTGTACGGGACGAGGCGGGAGACGGTGACGTACAGTCCGTTGCGCCGAGCGATCGGACGATCAAGTGCCGCAATGGTGACCGGTGGATAGATGACTTCGGCGGTGCGATCGTAACAGCGCCGAATGCGTTGAGCGATGTGTTGCGAGATCGCAACGAACTCGTCCACACGATCGCTCGTCCGGCGATCCCATTGGGCCAGACGGTCGAGCAGCCGCCCGGCCAAGTGCCCGCGCATGCCGCGATCAAGTCCCACTTGGCTCAGGTACTGGTCGCGCAGATCCCACGCGTAACGCATCGGCGAGAAGCAATAGCAGATGTGGAGCTGGCGCTCGTGCGTGCGCACGCCCTTGGCGACCGCATGAGAGCTGGAAACGACGAGATCGAATGCCGAGACGTCGAGGCTTTCGATTGCGCGTGGGAAAAGCGCGAGATAGCGTCGGAACGACGAGCGCGCGAACGGCAGACGCTGTATGAACGAAGGATGGATGACCCGATGGCCCAGTTGTGCACGAAGCGTTGGTGAAAAGAAATCGACGAGCGTGAAAAGTGGAGCGCCGGGATACAGCGCGGCGATCTCATGTAGCACCTGCTCGCCGCCCGCCCATGTGTCGAGCCAGTCGTGAACGAGGGCGACCTTCATCGAGCATGCGAGCGGGGCAAACCCTTCGGATCTCGCAATCTCGTGGCGCGAGGAGGCGTTCACGGGGGCCAAGTCTACTGCGCGCCGGACCGAAGGTATAATCGACAGTCCGTCTGGCTCGTACGCACGACCTTGGATCGCGAAGTCCTGAGGGTCGCATTCAACGCGACGCCGCTCCTGTCGCCGATCACGGGGATCGGCAATTACATCATCGAGCTCGGCGCGGCGCTCGCCGCCAGCGGGACGGTCGATCCCTACTCGTTTTACCGGTACAAATGGCGTCACGAAGCGCCGACGCCCCCGGCGGAAGCCCCGCCTGGTACACGCGAACTGGCGAATCGCATCAAGCCGCTGATACCGATGCGCGGCCCGATGCGACGGGCCGCGCATTATCTCGGCTTCTCGAGCGGCCTCAAACGCAATCGCGTTCAGCTCTATCACGAGCCGAACTACATCCCGCTCTCGTACGACGTGCCGACGGTCATCACGATTCACGACCTCTCGTGGATGCGATTCCCCGAAGCGCATCCGGCTGACCGCGTGCGTTGGCTCGACCGGACACTCCCCGAAGCGATCGATCGGTCGCAAGCGATCCTCGTCGATTCCGATTTCATCCGCCACGAAGTGCTCACGACGTTCGGCATCGACACCGAACGCGTCACGACCGTCCACTTGGGCGTGTCCCCGGTCTTCCATCCGCGCGCCGCCGACGTCACTGGATCGGTGCTCGCGCGATTCGGTTTGTCGCATGGAAGTTACATCCTCACGGTCGGCACGCTCGAGCCGCGGAAGAATCTTCGTCACATGCTGGAGTCCTATGCGTTGCTTCCCGCGTCGTTTCGCGAGCGTTTTCCGCTCGTGATTGCCGGCGCGCGGGGGTGGCGATCGTCCGGCCTGGTCACGCAGCTTCGGCGAATCGGCGACCGCCAGGTCCGCTTTCTCGGGCATGTCGATCCGACAGTGCTTCCGCATCTCTATGCAGGCGCGGCTCTGTTCGCCTTTCCTTCGCTTTACGAGGGATTCGGCCTGCCGCCGCTCGAGGCAATGGCGTCCGGCGTTCCGGTCGTGGTCTCCGATCGTGCCTCGTTGCCCGAAGTCGTCGGCAATGCCGGCGCGACGATGAACCCGGGCGACCCGGAGCAAACGGCCCACCTTCTCGGCGATCTGCTGGACGACGTCGGCATGCGGGCCGCGATGACCCGCCGAGGACTCGAGCGCGCATCCCGCTTCACTTGGCGAGAGTGCGCTGTTGCCACGCGCGACGTATACCGCGTCGCGCTGCTCCGCGCGTCGACGCACGCGGAGTCCGAGATGCAGTGCGCCTGACCGGATGATCGGGCGGACGGGATGAAACGTCTGCTCGTCACCGGCCGCCATGGATTCGTTGGCAGTACGCTGATCCGAATGGTGGGAAACGAACCTGCGCTCGCCACGTGGACGGTTGCGCCGCTCGCCGAACAGTTCGAGATCCTCGATGCCCGATCAGTCGCTCAGGTCGTGCGCGAGACGGCGCCCGAGGCGGTCTTGCATCTGGCGGCGCGAAGCTCGGTCGCCGAGTCGCTTCACGACCCCGAAGGCACTATCAACGTGAACCTGTTCGGAACGCTAAACCTGCTTCGCGCCCTCGCGGACGTCGGGTTCACCGGCCCGATCGTGTTCGTTAGCTCCGGCGACGTCTACGGCCGGGTTCCGGAGGATGCGCTGCCGATCGACGAGCGTCGCATCCCGATGCCGCGCAATCCCTATGCCGTCAGCAAGCTCGCCGCCGAGGCGCTCTGCTATCAGTGGTTCGCCACCGCAGGGCTGCGGGTCGTGATCGCCAGGCCGTTCAATCACATCGGGCCCGGGCAGGGAGAGCAGTTCGCGATGCCCGCGTTCGCAAGACAGATCAACGAGATCCGCAACGGTGGTCGCAAGCCCGTCGTTGCCGTTGGCGACGTCGACGTGACGCGCGACTTCACCGACGTTCGCGATATCATTCTGGCCTACTTCTCGCTCCTCGATCGCGGCCGTCCGGGAGAAACGTACAACGTTTGCTCCGGCGTCGAACGAACCGTTCGATCGATGCTTGAGCGGCTGATCGAGCTGGCGCAAGTCGACGTCGAGATCGTGAAGGACGAAACGCGCATGCGGCCGGCCGAGCACCGGCGCGCGGTCGGTGATCCTGCGAAGATCTTCGAGGCGACGGGTTGGCGAGCGACAATGCCGCTCGACGAATCGCTCGCTGCCATGCTCGATGCGTCAAGATGACGGAGGCGGCGTAAATGCCGGGCGAATTCAGGAAAGCGCTGATCACGGGAATCACCGGCCAGGACGGCGCGTACCTCGCCCGGTTGCTGATCGAGAAGGATTACGAGGTCTTCGGCCTGCTCGCGCGTCGCAGTACGGACACGCTTTGGCGACTGCGCGAGCTCGACATCTTCGACCGCGTGACGTTGGTCGACGGCGACTTGTGTGACCTGACCGCCGTGCTCCGCGCGCTCGAGTCGAGTGCCGCCACGGAGGTCTACAACCTCGGTGCGCAAAGCTTTGTGGCGACGTCGTGGCGGCAACCGCTGCTCACGGCGAACGTAACGGGGCTCGGTGCGCTAAACATTCTGGAGGCGATCCGGATCTTCGATAAGAAGATCCGTTTCTACCAGGCATCGACGAGCGAGATGTTCGGGCTCATCCAGGCGGAACGGCAGGATGAAGCGACGCCGTTCTATCCGCGCAGTCCGTACGGTGTCGCGAAGCTGTTCGCGCACTGGTCCACGGTAAACTACCGTGAAAGCTTCGGCATTCACGCGTCCAGCGGAATCCTGTTCAATCACGAGTCTCCGTTGCGCGGTATCGAGTTCGTGACGCGCAAGGTCACCGATGCGGTGGCTCGTATCAAGCTCGGCCGGCAGCGGGAGCTCAAGCTCGGCAACATCGATGCAAAACGCGACTGGGGTTTCGCCGGCGACTATGTCGAGGCGATGTGGCTGATGCTGCAACAGGAGGTCGCCGACGATTATGTGATCGCGACCGGAACGACGACGACGGTGCGCGACATGTGCCGCCTGGCGTTCGAGCATGTGGGACTCGACTACCGCGAGCACGTCGTCATCGACCCTTCGCTGTTTCGGCCGGCCGAGGTCGACGTCCTGCTCGGCAATCCCGCCAAGGCGAAGGCGCGGCTTGGCTGGTCGGCTCGCACAGGATTGAAGGATCTAATTGCCATGATGGTCGATGCCGACCTGCGCCGAGTATCCGCAGAGACGCGACTCGTCGCACCGGCCTCCGATCTCCGGTCGGCTTGAATGAGAGAAACGATGGAAGCGTTCAGGGACATCGACCGTTGTCGTGCGAGCGGCAGCCGTAATCTCGTCACCGTGCTGAATCTGGGTTGGCAGGAGCTCACCGGCGTCTTCCCGCGAGACGCGAGGCAGCACGTCACGTCCGGTCCGCTCGAGCTCGTTTGGTGTGCCGACAGCGGGCTGCTTCAGCTCAAGCATTCCTACAGCCCCGAGGAGATGTACGGCGAGAATTACGGCTATCGTTCCGGGTTGAACCAGTCGATGGTCAATCACCTTACCGGCAAAGTCCGTTATCTCGAGCGACTTGTTGCGCTGCGCGAAGGCGATTTTGTCCTCGATATCGGTAGCAACGACGCCACGACGCTGAAGGCGTATGCGGCACGCGGAATCCAACGCGTTGGCATCGATCCGACGGGCAGCAAGTTCCGCGGCTTCTATACGAGCGACATCAAGCTCGTTCCCGACTTCTTTTCGGCGGAGGCCTACCGCAGCGTTGCGCGAGAGCCCGCGAGGATCGTTACCTCGATTGCAATGTTCTACGACCTCGAGGATCCGGTCGATTTCGTCCGGCAGATCGCCGCGATCCTTGCCGATGACGGCGTATGGCATCTCGAGCAAAGCTACATGCCGTCGATGCTGCGGACGAACTCCTACGACACCATCTGTCACGAGCACGTCGAGTATTACTCGCTGACCGCGCTCGAGAAAATTTTCACGCAGGCCGGCATGGCGATTCTCGACGTGACGATGAATGCGATCAATGGAGGGAGCTTCGCTGTTACCGCCGCAAAGCGCGCGAGCTGCGCCGTCGAACCCAACCGCGCGGTCATCGACTGGCTGCTTGCGCAGGAAGATCGCATGGGCCTCAACACGCCGCGGCCGTATCGCGACTTCGAGGAGCGGGTGTTTCGTCATCGCGACGATCTCGTGCGGCTGATACGAGGCTTGCGTGCCGACGGGAAGCGGGTCCTCGGCTACGGGGCATCGACGAAGGGCAACGTGCTGCTTCAGTTCTGCGGCTTGACGACCGACGATGTGGCGGCCATCGCGGAGGTCAACGTCGACAAGTTCGGGTGTGTGACGCCCGGCACGCACATACCGATCGTTTCGGAGGCCGATGCGCGGGCGATGAAACCCGATTATTTCCTCGTGCTCCCGTGGCATTTCAAGGATGGCATCCTGAGGCGCGAGCAGGAATACCTTGCAGGCGGAGGCCGGATGATCTTCCCCTTCCCCGAGATCGAGATTGTGTAGTCGGGCGAACGTCGACTGGGCCCGCAACCGCGGGCAAGCTCGTCGCGCTGCCGTTTTCGCGGTGTCCGTTCCCGGTCGGTGCTGAACGATGTTGCTCAGCGTATGGCGATATAGGAACTTCATCGTTTCGGCGATCCGGGCCGACATCAAGAACCGGTTTGCTAACAGCCGCGTGGCCGGGTTTTGGCTGCTCGTTCAGCCGCTGGTCCAGGTCGCGATCTTCGCCACCATCCTGTCGTCGGTGCTTTCGTCGCGGCTGCCCGGCGTTGCCGGCGAGTACAGCTACGCGATCTATCTGCTGGCGGGCATCAGCGTCTGGTCGTTGTTCTCCGAGACGCTTTCGCGCTGCATGAGCGTCTTCGTCGAGAATGGCGGATTGCTGAAGAAGATCTCGTTTCCGCGCGTCTGCCTGCCGTTGATCGTAATCGGCGCGGCTTTGGTCAACTTCACTGCCCTGATCGGCGTGATGACGATCTTCCTCCTCGTCGTCGAAGCGTTTCCCGGTGCCGTGTATCTCTGGCTCCTGCCCCTCTCGCTCCTCACCGTCGGTTTTGCAGCCGGGCTTGGCATCCTTCTTGGTGTTGTCAACGTGTTTGTCCGGGATCTCGGCCCCGCCGTGGGTGTGTTGTTGAACCTGTGGTTCTGGAGCACGCCGATCGTTTATCCGAAGAGCATCGTTCCAGAGGCAGTGGCTGCGGTGCTCGAATGGAATCCGTTGCTGCCGCTGATTACCTCGGTGCAGGACATCGTGCTGAAAGCCCAGGCACCGCACTTGCCGGCGCTGGTTCCGATAGCTGCGCTTGCACTGGTTTCGCTCGCGCTCGCCGCGGTCGTCTTCAGGCGCGCGGCGCCCGAGATGGTCGACGTGCTGTGATCGCGGGCGGTCGACCCGCCGTTGCGTTGGTGACGCAGTGACGGCTGCCCTTGTCGTTCTCGACATCGGTAAGGCCTATCGCAGCTATCGCAGCGAGTTTCAGCGCATTGCGACGTGGTTCGGCCTTCGTGTCGCCCCCAGCGAGGAAAAATGGGTATTGCGACGCGTTACTTTTTCGCTCGCAACCGGCGAATGCATAGGTATCATCGGCCGCAATGGCGCAGGCAAGAGCACGCTGTTGAAGTGCATCGCGGGCGTGCTTCGACCGAGCGAAGGCATGGTCCACGTCGCCGGCGACGTTGCGGCGATCCTCGAGCTGGGCCTCGGATTCAACGCGGAACTGTCCGGACGCGCGAACGCGATCCACGCTTCCGGATTGATGGGACGCTCCCAGGCGGTGATCGAACAGACCATCGCAGGTATTGCCGATTTCGCCGAAATCGGTGAATCCTTCGATCGCCCGTTGCGCACCTATTCGAGCGGCATGCAGGCGCGGCTGGCGTTTGCAGTAGCCACCGCCGTGCGTCCGGCCATCCTGATCATCGACGAGGCCCTGTCAGTTGGCGACGCCTACTTTCAGCACAAGAGCTTCGGCCGAATCCGGACGTTCAGGGAGCAAGGCACGAGCCTGCTCTTCGTCTCACACGATCGAAGCGCCGTGCAGGCCATCTGCGACCGCGCGCTGCTTCTGGATAGCGGCTCGTTGCTCAAGGACGGAACACCCGAAGAAGTGATCGACCTCTACAACGCCATGCTGGCCGAGAACGAAAAGGGGACGGTCAGGCAGGAGAAGCTCGAAGACGGCAAGGTGCAGACCACTTCAGGCTCGGGCGAAGCCGTCGTCGCCGAAATCGGCCTCTATGATCGAAGCGGCCGCCCTATCGAGTTGGTCAATGTCGGACAGGACGTCGAGTTGCGTATCAAAGTCAGCACGCGCGCCCCGATTCCGCGTCTCGTGCTTGGCTATGCCATCAAGGATCGGCTCGGGCAGTACGTCTACGGCACGAACACGCACCATACGAAGCAAGCGATCGAGGACGCTCGCGCCGGCGACGAGCACTCTTTCCACATCCGCTTTCCGATGAACTTCGGGCCGGGAAGCTATTCGATTTCCACGGCGCTCGTCAGCACCGACACGCATCTAGTGAACAATTACGAGTGGCGCGACCTGGCCCTGCTGTTTCACGTCGCGAACTTCGACAAGCCCGTGTTCGTCGGCTCGGCTTATGTGCCGCCGCAGATCGAGATCCGCGTCGGATGAGCTTCATCTCCTACGCGCAGAACTACGAAGACGTTACGCTGTTTCGTGCGTTGAAGGATGTCGTCCGCGGCGTCTACATCGACGTCGGCGCAGGCGATCCGGTGAACGACTCGGTCACGCGCGCGTTCTACGAGCGCGGCTGGCGCGGCGTCAACATCGAGCCGGTCGCATCGGCGCATGCGCGTCTCGTCGCCGACCGGCCGGAGGACACGAATCTGAATGCCGCGGCCGGAGCTACAACCGGAAGGGTCACGCTGCACGAAGTCGTCGGTACCGGCATGTCGACGCTCGTCGCCGACATCGCCGAGCAGCATCGTGCTGCCGGACATGCAATCCGCGGAGTCGATGTTCCCGTCACCACGCTCGACGTCGTCTGGGACGAGCAACGGCTGGATACCGTTCATTTCCTGAAGATCGACGTCGAGGGCGCAGAGCGTGACGTGCTCGAAGGCATCGACCTGACGGTGCGTCGTCCGTGGGTGATACTCGTCGAGGCGACGCTGCCGAACTCGATGGAAAAGGTGCACGAGTCCTGGGAAGCGTTGCTTACAAGTCGGAGTTATGTCTTCGTCCATTTCGATGGTCTGAATCGTTTCTATGTGGCAAGCGAGAAGGTCGACGAGCTGCGCGAGTCGCTTTCGCTTCCTCCGAACTACTTCGATCGTTTCGTCCGGTATGCCGACGCGACAATCCACCAGCGCGCTCAGGCGCTCGACCTCGAAGTGCAGGCGCTGAAGGAACAGTTGCGCAACATCGCGTCGACGATCGCGGCGGACGCTCAAGGCTCTGTTGCCGCCTCCGGCGATCGGCTCGCACCGATCATGCAATGGCTTACGCGGGAGCTCGATCAGCGCGAAGCTCAGCGAGCGGCCGATCGTGCGCAAGCCGCACACGATCTTCATGTTCGCGAGATAGCTCATGCCCACCGCGTCGAAGAGCTATCGCGGATGATCGACGGCTTGTCGAGGCGGACCTCGGAACTGCAGACGCAAGTCGACGCCGCACGCGACCGACTGGACGCGCAGGAACGAGCGAATGCCGAGTTGCAAAGTGCAAGAGATGTAGAGCGGTCGGAGCGTGCGCGATTGCAGCAAGCGCTCGACAACGAGCAACGGGAGTTGCGCAACGCATGGGACGTTGAGCGCTCGCAACGTATGCGTTTGGAGGAAGCGCTCGACAAAGAGCGACGCGAGACCGAATCACAATCACAGAGGCTCGATCAGGCGTTAACGGATCTGCTCGTATCGCGTGAGGCACTGGCGCGATCGCGCGACGAGCTTTCGACGATCCATCAGGCCACCATAGCCGCAGAAGAGCGGCGAAAAGAGGAATCGGACCGGTTGGCCGCGGACCTGAAACAAGCACGAGAAGCCCGCGACCTGCAGCGCACAGAGGCGCAACATCACCGCGAACAGGCGACGCGCGCGCAGCAAGAGATTCATGCGATGCATCAAAGCGTTTCCTTCCGCGTGACGGCTCCGTTGCGATGGATCAAATTCACCACAGCGCGGAGCTTGAACGGAGCACTAGTGATCGCGCTTGGCGCCGTACGTGCGATTCCCGGCGGCGTGCGGCTCGCCGGCAGGACGCTTTCGCGGTTTCCCACACTCGATCGAAGACTGCGTCGTTTCTCGGTCGCTCATCCGCGGAGGGTCGGATCCGGCGTGAAGCACGATGCCCCAGCACTGGAGTATCTGCCCCCGTTGCCTTCTGACGGCGGCGATTCGGCTCGCTCGTCGTTGCCGGATGCGACCGCTCGCCTGCTCTCGCCGGGTCGACGCACGGTCTACTTCTACGTCGATCACACGGTGCAGTGTCCGGTCAATACCGGCATGCAACGTGTGGCGCGGGGGCTCGCACGCGCGCTGGTGGAGCTTGGCGAGATCGTCCGCTTCGTCAAATGGGACCGCGTGCAGGGGCGGCTCGTCTTCGTCGAACCCGATGAGCTTCGACTGCTCGCGCAGTGGCGCGGGCCCGTCGTCGCGGCGACGGAACTTGCACACTACGGCGCAGCCCCGGGCCCTCGTCCTGTTGTCCCGGAGCATGTGCTCGAAGAGGGCCATTGGTTGATCGTGCCTGAAGTGACGCACATCAACTATCACGGCATGCCCTTGACCCTTGAAGTGCTGATGGCGGCGAAGCGCTGCAACCTGCGCTCGGCGTTCATCTATTACGATGCAATTCCGCTGCGACGTCCGGAGATGGATGAGATTGCGCCGCTGCACGAAACCTACATGCAGCAATTGCTGCTCGCCGATCTTGTGGTGCCCATCTCCGAGTGGTCGGGCTCCGACATCGCGTCGTTTCTCGTACATCACGAACGTGCGAACCTAAGTTCAGGTCCGATCATCGCCCCGCTTCGGCTTCCCGGCGAATCGACGTTCTCTTCGCGCCCCAACCAGATCGTCGGACGGCGCCGGCGGCTGATCCTTTCCGTCGGTACGATCGAGCGCCGAAAGAATCAGCACACGCTCGTTGCAGCGTTCGAAGAGTTTGTTGGTCGCCATCCTGATGCGGGTTGGGAGCTTCGACTGGTAGGCAACGTTCATCCGGACGTCGCCGGCGAACTGCGGGCGTCGCAGCGTCGCACGCCCGCGATCACCGTGACGTCCAATCTTCCCGACGACGAGCTCGCCTGCCTTTACGCGGAATGCGCTTTCACCGTGTTCCCGTCGATCGAGGAGGGATTCGGACTGCCGATCCTGGAAAGCCTGTGGCACTGCACGCCCTGCATCTGTGCGGATTTCGGGGCGATGGCGGAGGTCGCGCAGGGAGGCGGCTGCCTTACCGTGGATGCACGGTCGGCGGAAGCGCTCGCCCAGGCTATCGAACGGCTCGCCACCAATCCGACGGAATGGAGCCGCCTCGCGCACGAAGCCTGCAGCCGGAAACTGCCGGCCTGGAAGGACTACGCGCACGCCTTCTCGCAGCTGCTGGATCGAACGGCCGATCCGCTGCGCAAGCTCGGAACGATCTTCTATTGCCTTGAGCATACATCGACGTTTGCGTACAACACGGGCATACAAAGAGTCGTAAGGGGCCTCGCCGGTGCGTTGATCGAGCTTGGATTGCGCGTCGTACCGTGCAAGTGGAGCAACGCCACCGGCTCACTCGAAAGCGCTTCCGACGAGGAGCTCGCACACTTCGCGCGGTGGAACGGGCCACCTGTCTCGAGTTGGACGCGACACTCGTTGCCATCGAAGTTCGACACCGCCGATTGGCTCGCGGTGCCCGAGTTGACTGTGTACCCGGGCGGCCCCGACCTGGGCGCGGTGCACGCCTTCTCGCGTCGCCATGCAATCCGCGTCGCCACCGTGTTCTACGATGCTGTGCCGTGGAAGATGACGTCAATGTACGCCGCACACTGGCGAGAACAGCACGCTCGCTATATGGAGGCGATTGGCCGGTTCGATCGCATCCTGGCAATCTCCAGACACAGCCGCGATGACCTGCTGGGCTTCCTGCGTGCGCTACCGACGAGAACAACCGATCTCGAGGGGCGCGTCGTCGCGTGCCCATTGCCGGGTGAGTTCCTCGAGGTCGAGCGCTCGCGCGCGACCCGGCAATACGATGGCGGTGCGGTTCGCATCCTTTCGGTCGGATCGATCGAGCCGAGAAAGAACCATGCTGTGCTGCTGCAAGCCTTCGACGACGCCGTGAAGCACAGCGCGGTGCCACTCGAATTGACGCTTGCCGGCGGGTTCCACATGCCCGAACCCGAAGGGTCGCGCCTGAAGGAACTGATCGAGACGACGCCCGGTGTGACGTGGGAAGAGAATCCTGACGATGCGCGTCTTCGCGCGCTCTACGCAAAGGCTGATTTCACCGTCTATCCGTCGCTCGAGGAAGGGTTCGGTCTTCCGATCTTGGAAAGCCTGTGGAACGCGCGCCCGTGCATTTGTCGCGATCGCAGCGCGATGGCTGAAGTTGCGCTCGGCGGCGGGTGCGTGACGGTCGACACCGCGGATCCTCATGCTCTGGCCGCGGAGATCGTCCGTGTCGCCAACGACCATGCGTTTCGGCTCGCGCTCGCCGAAGAAGCCATCTCGCGACCGGTACGCACATGGACTGAATACGGCCGGGACGTCGCCACGAACCTTGCGAACGAGCGATACGTCGAATGCCCGCAGCCGCTCATCGTGCGCAAAAATGACGCGTTCTATCGCGAGATGGTGAATCTTTCGCGGCGTCCGAGATTGTCGATCTGCATCACCACGTACAACCGCGGGCACTGGCTTGCGACCAGCCTGAAGAACATCGCGCGGCTGCGGCCGAACCCGCATCCCGATGTCGAGATCGTCGTCTGCGACAACGCATCGACGGATCACACCCCCGATGTCGTCAAGCCCTACGTGAACCGGAGCGATTTCCGCTACTTCCGTAATCCGGTCAACGTGGGAATGCTCGGCAACCTTCGCGCTACTGCACACCATTCGCGTGGCGATCACGTATGGATCCTCGGGGACGATGACCTCGTCATGCCCGGTGCGATCGAACGCATTCTGCAAGTGTTGACGGATCGGCCGGATCTCGCACTGGCCTACCTGAATTACGCGTATACGCGCGAGGAGAACGCGAGCAAGGTCGACGATCTCGGCGCCTTTCTCGCAAGCGGGACGCCGATCGTCGCGCCCGGGCCGGACGAGTACGGACCGATCCGCGCAATCACGACCAAGTCGGAGAACTTCTTCACGGCGATCTATTGCCTCGTGTTTCGGCGGGACCACGCGCTTCGCGCGTATTCGCAGAACACCGAAGGCCGCCCGTTTTCGACGATGCTCACCTGCATTCCGACCAGTTATCACGTGCTCCGCACGATGATGAACGAGCCGGGCTGCTGGATCGGAGAGCCGCAGGTCCTCGTGAACATGAACGTGTCCTGGCTCAAGTACGCGCCGCTGTGGGTCCTCGAGCGCTTGCCCGAGCTCTTCGACGCTGCCGAAGTCCTCGGCGCCAGTCCCGAGGGCGTCGACGCGTGGCGTGCCCACAACGTCCCCGGTATCGTGCACTTCTTCGAGAAGATCTACGGGAGCGATCCCGAGGGCAACGTCGCGTACTTCTCGCCGGCCCGCCTGGTCGCGCGGTTCAAGCATGTTGAGTCGTTCGCCCGCGAAGTTCCCTCGATGAAGCGCGTTTATGCCGCGGCTCGCGCACGGGGCGTTGAAGGAACCGCGCTGACGATCGATGAGGTATTCGCCGCGTTTCGGACGGCGTGAGCTAATCCGATGCGCCTGCGACGACATTGAAGTCGAGTCGCTCGGTCCCGAACTCGAGAGCTCCCGTTGGCGTGTCGACTTGCGCACGGGCGACGACCTCCGTCAGCCGATTGATGACCGATTTGCACTCGATCATCTGCATGCACACATTGTTGCCGCAGACCGCGAACTCGTGTCCGTTGTAGCAGGGCGCGCAAGGTAGCGCGCCACCCGGCCACAGGACGGCGGAGCGCGGATCGGGCCGAAAGAACATCGAAGGCGGCGTTGGCCCCAACAAGGCGACAACCGGCGTTCCAACGAGCCTTGCGATGTGCAGCGGCCCGGAATCGTGGCCTACGACGACGGCGCAGGCACGCAGCAACGCGGCGAGGGAGGGAAGGTCCGTCGCTCCGATGAGATCGAGGACGCGCCGACTGCTGTCGCGAAAATGCGTACGCACCCAACCATCGGTGCGGTCACCGGTCAGCACCACACCGTAACCCATCGCATGGAGCTTGTCGGCGAGCTCCGCGTAGCGGCCGAGCGGCCATCGGCGCAGCGGGTTCTCGCGCGCGATGTTGCGGGCGCCGCCCGGCGTGATCGCGATCAGCGGTCGGCGTTCCGGATTGTAGGCGTCAATGCGCCGCCGCAGGTTGGGAGACAGGACGATGCGAAGCGCGGGGGGAGTGAACGTCTGCGAACGGAAATCATCGAGACCGGTCACGAGCCGCACGTACTCGTCGGTGTGCGCGCGTCCCGGCACGATGCCTCGGTTGCCCGCGTTTCCGCCGAGCCAGCGAATGCTTTCGGCGCGGATCGGCCATGCCAGCACGCGATAACGCGCATCGGAGTGCGCGATGTAAACAGCGTCGAAATGCCGGATCTGCACATGACGCCAAGCCCGCAGCACCGCCCGGATCTGGGCGATCGTCCGACCTGCCAGCATCGCGGCTTCGTCGACCGCCACGACTTCGGCGACGCCTTCGACCAGCCGAACGAGCGGCGCGACCTTGTGTCCGCACATCCATGTGATGCGAACGTCCGGGTCCTGTACACGCAGCGCTGTCACCATCGGCAGCGCCATGACGACGTCGCCGACCGCGGCAAGCTTGACGATAAGGACGTTGCGCGACACGGCCTTCATGCGCTCACTACTGCCCCATACCGGCGCCGACGGTCGCAAATTGCCGGGAGGCGGATTCTTGGATTTGCTGTGCGATCGAACAGGGTGGCATCCTTCCGTTCAGGCTAACGCGTTGGCGTCGATCAACCAAGAGAAGCATCGCGGATAGCAAGAGTACCGGCATCCAAGCAGGCGCGGAAGCGTTCGCGAGACGTACGTCGATGACCACCTGCCTTTGGAAGTTCATGGGGCTGGTCGAAGCCGCGGTCCCGCCTGATCGATCGACAGGCTCGGGCGGTCAAGGGCGTCGCAAGGACGAGGTCGCAGCTGAAGCGCGATCCGCATGAGCTCGCGGCCAAACAGGTTTCGCTTGCCTATCGGTGTCGAGGACGAAGGGCGTCGAAACGAATCTTGCCGACCGCTTGCGCCGGACGGTGTGAGTAACGGTACCTCGATAGAATGACGTGTGCGTGGCGCGTGCACGTCCTCACCTTGGCCAAAATGACTTGGCTTCAGTGGCTTTCATCCGGTTTGATCCATCGACGATCCGAGTTGGGCCTGGCCGTCGCGGCCGCGTTCGCCTTTGCGCTCGTCAGTACGCCGGCCGTCCGTGTGGGCGACGGCAGCGACTACTACGCGATGTTCTTTGCGTGGCGGGTTACCTTCCTTCCGTTCATGACTGCCGCGAGCTGGGATGCCTACTCGAATCTCGCGGCTTCGGGGGCCGTGAGCGATGTAGTTTCGCTACGCGCCTTGCGCGACTGTTGCACGGCGCTTCAGCTTAAGGACACCGCCGATTTTTATCACTTCTGGTTCTACAGCGCGATTGCAGCGGCGATCAATTTCGTTGCATCGGCGTTGCATATTACCCAGTCAACGCACGCCGCTTTCGTTACGCTGCATTGGCTGCTGTTCTCGTTGACCCTCGCAATAGCTCGAAGGTGGTTCGGCTGGGCAGGCGTCTTTGTCGCCGTTCTCCTAACGCTTTCGTCGCCCATCGTCTGGTACGCAAACAAGGTCCACACGGAATTCTTAACATACTGTTCGGTGTTGGCCGGCATTATCTGCGTTCTAAGACAGCGATTCATTGCGGCGGCATTGTTTTTGGCGGTGCCGTCCACGCAGAATCCGAGCTTCGCCGCTATCGCACTGCTCCTGCTAATCATCGATCGGTTCGCACGTCGCGGCAAACGTTACTCGGCGTTCGAAGCGGCTGCTATCGCGGCGACGATTGGACTGACACTTCTACATCCAGCGTACTACTTCTTTCGCTATGGCACGATTACCCCGCTCTTTTTAAGCGGCGGCGCGAAAGTCGGGCTCGCGGGATCGTCGTGGTACATCTGGCTGATCGATCCCGACATTGGCTTGCTGCCCAACTGGCCGCTCGGCGTAGTGCTCGCCTTGTTCGCGGTGATGGCAGCTATACGACGGGATCGCATCGTGAAGGAATCCCCCTTCTGGTGGATTTTCGTGGGATTGTTTGTGGTCATCAGCCTCGTTGCGCAAAGCTCAACGATAAACCTCAATTCCGGGGGAACGCGGGGGGTCGCTCGCTATGCCCTTTGGTATGTTCCGTTGTTCTTCCCGTTAGGTATTTCAGCGTTCGAGTGGGCGGCCCGGACCAGGGTGAGGCTCGTGCTCGCTAGTGGTTTGGCGCTTTTCTGCATCGCGCTCAATCTCGTGCTTAACCGACCTCAACTGCCCGAGTCATATAGCACGCCGTCGATCGCTTCCGTGTGGATTCAAGAGCGTCTGCCGTCGATCTACTATCCGCCTGAAGAAGTGTTTAGCGAGCGATACGGTGGCATAGGCGAGCATGTGGCGGAGAGGAACCCGCTGGCGATTGTCGGTCCGGATTGTCGAAAGGTGCTCTTGTTCCACCGGCCGAATGCGACGCTCGTGCTAGGGGGCTCCGCTTGCGGCTACGATCGCGAACGCCTTGGTGCCATCCTCCGATCACGTCTCGAGCGTCTGCCCGCGGCAACAGGCAGCTCTTACATTCGGCTTTCAGACAATGAGGCGCAGAACACCGCTCTGTCTTGTTCCAGACGCTTCGACTTCGCGAAAGGCGGCAATGCGGATGGAGTGTACGTTGAAGGGCTCGGAGCCGCGGAGAATCATGGTCGCTGGAACGATGGGCCCATCGCCCGCTTCAGTTGTACCGCGGGGCGTCAAGGTCAGCGACCCTCGCAACTCGCATTGACGGCGCATGGTTTCGTAGTCGGCGGTCGATCACCGCGCATGACTATTGATGTCAACGGTGCGGCGGCCCCGGACTTCGTCTTCGAGACCG
This sequence comes from Casimicrobiaceae bacterium, assembly GCA_035536295.1. Classification (GTDB taxonomy): domain Bacteria; phylum Pseudomonadota; class Gammaproteobacteria; order Burkholderiales; family Casimicrobiaceae; genus VBCG01. The sequence continues at coordinate 7,039 of DATLOI010000019.1, read as the reverse complement.
CCGGCGAAAAACTTATCGAGCTGATGATTCCATCTGATCGGGATATCATCGTGCTGACCCTAGGGTTTCCCGATCGCATCTCACCGCAAGCACTCGGGATGAGTGCCGACGCGCGCCTGCTTGCGGTCGGCGTGCGAGCAATAGAGTTCAAGTGATCAGACGCATCATCTGTGATCGAAACGGTACGGCGGCGGCGGCAATCCCGCGACGGAGAGGGTGCGAGGCGCGACGGAAGTTAGACTCCGGGAATGGAGCTAGCGTCGTTGAGCAATCCGTGCTCAAAGCCGTTCGGCGCGTGATCCGGTTCGAGCGGTCATCGTCGTAACGGGCGACAAGCGTTGCGCGAACACGGTCGCTACCGCGTGCGCCCAATGGAATCCTGCGCCGGCTCGAATCTTCGTTTAAGCAACCAAGGATGCGCCGAACTTCGCGCCGCAGCGTGCGTGTCGTCGGTTGTTTTTGTTGATGGGCGAGGCAATCGCGTCATGGGGCGGGCAACGTTATCCGCGGAGATCGATCACGTGGCCACCTCATACCCGATTGCAACGCGTGCGCTGCTCGAGGTGGCGCGGTGGCGATTCTAGGTTGGCTGCGATCTTCCGTAGCAACGCGTCCTTGAGCTGCGCCACTACATTTCCGCTTCACGGCGGCTATTTCGAACCGGTGGAGTGAGCTGACGATGAAAGCAGTAATCCTGGCGGGGGGATACGGGTCGCGGATCAGCGAGGAGAGTCATCTGCGCCCGAAGCCGATGGTCGAAATCGGCGGGAAGCCTTTGCTGTGGCACATTTTGAAGCTCTATTCCGCACAGGGAATCTGCGATTTCGTCATTTGCTGCGGATACAAGAGCTATGTCATCAAGGAGTACTTCTCGAACTATTTCCTCCACATGGCGGACGTCACGTTCGACATGGTCGAGAACAGCATGGAAGTGCATCAGCGCAACGCCGAGCCGTGGCGAGTAACCCTCATCGACACTGGCACCGACACGATGACCGCTGGCCGCCTAAAGCGTGTGCGCTCATACCTCGACGAGCGAACGTTCTGCATGACTTATGGCGACGGCGTCAGCGATGTGGACTTGCGCCGGCTGATCGGATTCCATGAGTCTCAGAAGACGTATGCGACGGTAACGGCGGTACATCCGGCCGCCCGTTTCGGGGTCCTCGACATCGTCGACGATCGCGTCACGGCGTTCGAGGAAAAACCGAAAGGTGAGGGTGGCTGGATCAACGGAGGATTCTTTGTTCTCGAACCTGCGGTGTTCGACTACATCGATGGCGACGGGACGATCTGGGAGCGCGAGCCGCTGGAACGCCTCGCGCGGGATCGCCAACTGGCCACTTATCGTCATACCGGCTTCTGGTCGTCGGTGGACACCTTGCGGGATAAGAATCACTTGGAGGACCTGTGGGCCTCGGGCAGGGCGCCTTGGAAGGTCTGGTAATGGACGAGGCGTTCTGGGCCGGAAAGCGTGTGCTCATAACCGGGCACACTGGTTTCAAGGGCGGCTGGCTCGCGATATGGCTTCAGCGACTCGGTGCGGAGGTGTTCGGCTTTTCGCTTCCGCCCTCCACGGTGCCGAGCCTGTTCGAACTGACCTGCGTCGGGGAGCGGATGACTTCGACGCTGGGCGACGTCACGGACCTGCGCTCGTTGCAGTCGGCGGTCAACGCCGCACGTCCTCAGATCGTATTCCACCTCGCCGCGCAGTCCGTCGTGCGCCTGTCTTACGACAAGCCCATCGAAACCTATGCGACGAATGTAATCGGCACCGTCAACCTGCTCGAGTGCGTACGCACCTGCGGCAGCGTCCAAGCCGTGATCGTTGTAACGAGCGACAAGTGCTATGACAATCGCGAATGGGTGTGGGGCTACCGCGAGAGCGATGCGCTCGGAGGACGCGATCCTTACTCGAGCAGCAAGGCGTGTGCGGAACTGGTGACCGCTGCGTACAGGCACTCGTTCTTCTCGACCGACGGCAGCGGTATTTCGATATCGGTGGCGACGGTCCGCGCAGGCAATGTAATCGGCGGGGGCGATTGGACGAAGGACCGTCTGATTCCCGACGTGATGCGGAGCGTCGCAGCTACACAACCGGTCCGCGTTCGCCATCCCACTGCCATCCGGCCCTGGCAGCACGTCGTAGAGCCGCTGGCGGGCTACCTCGCCCTTGCTCGACACTTGTATGAGGACGGCCAAGAGTTTGCCGAGGCATGGAACTTCGGTCCTGCCGAAGGCGACACGCGACCCGTAAGCTGGATCATCGAGCGCCTGGCCGAGGAATGGGGACCGGGCTTGCGTTGGACCATCGACGACGGTGCTCAACCACACGAGGCAAACGTGTTGAAGCTCGACGGCGCGAAGGCCGCGCAAAGACTGGGGTGGCGACCGCGCTGGGATCTGACGACCGCACTACGCATGACCGCGCGTTGGTACAAAGCGTATCTTGCGGACGAAGACATGCGTACCGTAACCGAGAGCCAGATCGACGATTACACGCGTGCGGCGCCCGGCTCATGAAACGCAAATGCGGTCCGGGTCCACGCATCGCGAATCAACACGCAAACCCAATCTGATCGGAAGCCGATGAGCGCATTGAATGAGATCACCGCCTGCGAGGTCTGCGGCGGTTCGCTCCTGGAGCCCGTGCTCGATCTCGGACTCCATCCGCTCTGCGATGATTTGGTGCCAGTAGGAGACGGCCGAGTATGTCGTGAGTACCCGATCGAGATCCTTTATTGCCGGCGATGCACGACGGCGCACCAGAGATTCCAGGTACCGAAACGCGAGCTCTTTCCCAGGTCGTATCACTACCGCTCGCGCTTCACCGCCGACGTGCTTAGCGGGATGGACGCGTTCGTCGCATCATGCAACGCGCGCCTCGCGGGCGTGGCCGGAAAATCGGTGGTCGACGTCGGATGCAACGACGGCAGCCTGCTCGAGCGCTTCAGGAAGCTCGGGGCGGCGACGGTCGGTGTCGAGCCGACCGATGCCTATCTTGACGCCGCCGAAAAAGGACATCGCCTCTACAACGCCTTTTTCAACGAGCAGACGGCTCGGGCGATCGTCGAAAGCGAGGGCCGCCCGGAGATCATCACATTCACCAACGTGTTCGCCCACATTGAAGACCTGCAGGGGCTCATCGCAGCGCTGCGCTTGTTGATGTCGGAGAGCACGACGGTTGTCGTCGAGAATCACTACCTCGGTGCTGTACTCGAACGAAGTCAGTTCGACACGTTCTATCACGAACATCCGCGCACCTACAGCCTGAACTCGTTCACATGGATTGCTCGCGCCCTCGGTCGAAAGCTTACCGGCGTCGAGTTTCCGTCTCGCTATGGCGGCAACATCCGGGTTTTCATGGGCAGCGCGTTGATAACGGGCGCCGACCAGCGTGCGCTCGATGACCGGCTTTCGCACGAACATGCCTTTACGGAGCAACTCGTCTCGCTTCAAAGGCGCGTTGAGCAATGGCAACGCATGATGTCGAGGAGGATCGCCGCGCTCGTCGAGCGGCACGGCCCGCTTTCGGCGAAGGCCTTTCCAGGACGCGCCGCCATCCTGGTGAAGCTTCTGGGATTATCGACGAAGGAAGTGGCCGAAGTTTTCGAGAAACCGGGGTCGATGAAGATCGACCACTACGTGCCGGGAACGCGAATCCCGATCAAATCCGATGACGAGCTCTTCGCCCGGAAGACGGGCCCGGCCGTCCTGCTCAACCTCGCCTGGCACATCGGCGATGAGATCCGCAGATATCTCGTGGGCCACGGGTTTCGCGGCGAGGTGATCGACATCCTTGATCCTCACGTCGTGTCGACACAAGGTTGAGCTCGTACACGATCGTCGGTGCCGGTTTCGGCCTGTACGGCTATCTTCCGGCGCTCGTCGAGACTTTTCGGCAGCCGGTTCTGCTGCCGGAGCGCTATCGATCGCGGCTGGCCGCTCGACCCGAGCTGATTCGATACGAATCTTCGATAGTCTGGGTCAAGGATACGTCCGCGGCACTAGCTCATTGCACAGGCGTCGTCATTGCGACGCCTCCAACGACGCAGCCGGACATCGTAACCGACGCAATGAACGCCGTTCGCATCGACACGTTGATCCTCGAAAAGCCGCTCGCTGCGACTCCGCAAGATGCCGAGAAGCTACTGACAGCGCTTCGCCGGACCGGCAAGCGCTATCGCATCGGATATACGTTCCTGCACACCGAATGGGCAAAACGTCTCGTAGTCAACGATGCAGAAAGCGTTCGCGGAATCAGCATCACTTGGTCGTTTCTTGCTCACCACTTCCGCTACGACGTCAGAAACTGGAAACGAGCGCATGCCTCGGGCGGCGGCGTGCTCCGGTTCTACGCGATCCATCTGCTCGCGCTGCTCGCGAAGCACGGTTACGACGACGTACTTGAATGCATCGTCGGCGGAGCCGAAAGCGGCGATCCCGAGCGATGGTTCGCGGTACTATCGGGTAGCGGCCTGCCGCCGTGCCGCGTCGTCGTCGAGAGTCGCTCGGAAACGTCATGCTTCAAGATCGACGTCGAACGAGCCTCCGGAACCGACCGCCTTCTCCAACTCGCCGAGCCGTTCGCACTCGAGCATGCAGTCGGGGACAAACCCGAGCTCGACAGGCGAACCGGTGTACTCTCAAGCGTCCTCCGAAGCCTCGAAACGGACGACGACGTGTGCTACCGGCTCTACGAAAGCGTATTGAGCCTTTGGCAAGCCGTCGAAAGCGCTGCGGAGTTCGTCATCGAACGTTGATGGAGCGGCTCGCGAGCGCGGGGCGGTTCGCTCGATGCTGGACGCCGAGACACGCTTTCGAAGATGCAGTTCATCCGATTTCTTTTCGTTGGCGTCCTGAATGCGCTTGTCGGATATGGCGTATTCGCAGTGCTCGTGCTACTGGGCCTTAACCCCATGCCGGCGATGATTGCCGCGTACGTCGTCGGCGTGCCCTTCAACTTCCTCACTACGGGATCGTTAGTCTTCGATATCGTTGAATGGCGGCGCTTCCCGAGCTTCGTCCTCGCATACGTTGTGACTTACTTCTTCAATGTCGGGTGTTACACGCTACTGGCGCACACCGACTGGCCACCGCTCGCGATTCAGGGCGCGTGCCTGCCGATCGTGGCCGTGTTCTCGTTCGTTCTTTTCAGATTCCGCGTGTTCCCAAGGAGTAGCGCATGAGCGGGCTTGCAACCGGCGACGCCGCCGCACTCATCGTCTCGGACGAGCAGAGCCGTTTCGCTGGAGTGCGCAAGCGCATCAGCATTATCAGTCCCTGCTACAACGAGGAGGCCGGCGTTCGCGAGTGCTACGAGACGATAAAGTCGGTGATGGACAAAGAGCTTCCACACTACGAGCGAGAGCACATCTTCTGCGATAACGCCTCGACGGACCGAACCGTCGACATCCTTCGCGAGATTGCGGCCGTCGACTCTGCGGTCAAGGTGATTGTCAACTCGCGCAACTTCGGCATCCTCCGCAACAATTACAACGGCGTGCTGAATGCAACCGGCGACGCGGTTGTTCTATTTATGCCGGTCGACTTGCAGGATCCTCCCGAACTGATCCCCGTTTTCGTCCGTCACTGGGAGGTGGGAAGCGAGATCGTTTACGGCATCCGCGCGCAACGACAGGAGGGCATCCTGCTGCGAAACAGCCGGCGCTTGTACTACCAGGTATTGAGCCGGATGTCGTACGTCGAGTATCCGCCGAACGTCGGCGATTTCCAGCTGGTCGACCGACGCGTCCTGAACGCGATGAAGCAGATCGACGATGCTCAGCCGTTCATGCGCATGATGCCATTCGAGTGCGGATTCAGTTCGATCGGCGTGCCTTACGTTTGGCGGGCGCGCAAACATGGCGTTTCACGGAACCGCTTCCATCAGATGGTCGATCAGGCGCTGAACGGGCTGATCAGCTTCAGCAATGCCCCCATCCGCCTCGCGTTATGGACCGGCTTTCTGATCGCGGCGGTGAGCTTTTTCTATACGGTTGGTGTGGCCGCGGCAACCGTACTTGGATTCGTCGATGCGATAGCGGGCATTCCGACGGTGATCGTGGCGATCTTCTTCTTTGGCGGAGTTCAGTTGCTGTTCCTCGGGATCATCGGCGAGTACATCATCGCGATCTTCAACCAGGTGAGGCGCCGCCCGCTCGTCTTCGAACGCGAGCGGATCAACTTCGATGAGCAGGCGCGAGCGAGGAGCGATCTATGAGCCGGCCTGCGCTTGGCCGTTTGTCGAGCTCAACACCAGGTCGTGAGCTGTATGAAGGTAAGTCATCTCCATGCACAGCTTGTTGTCGAATGCTGAACTCGGTGTTCTTTTGCGGATGGTGTTCCGGAAGCTAGTCGCTGACGAGCGTCGGGCCGTTATCCCTAGTGGGTGCGAATTGGCGAGGCCATTTGCAACGCGATCTCCGTCTTGGCGGCGCGGTTGCTCGGCGCGACCACGCTGTCGGGAGCGAAGACCGGCTGCGCGAAACAGGGCGACGGTACGATCTCGGGCGCCGTGTCCGGCGGCTCCGCTTTAGCCGGCGCGCCGCCTCTACCCGGCTGCTGGGGCTGAGAGACGCAACGCCAGGATCCCCACGCGTTGCCACTCCAGTCGATTCGTACGGGTGTCTACGGGGCCGCGTTCAACGGAGACCTCAACGTACCGGACATTTCCCAGTTGCTAAGGCAGGACCCTAGAGACGTTGCCGTGACACGAGGGGTGGCGAATGTTGACCGTGACGCTATGGAATTGCTATAATTCCGCTTCTTTGCTCCTCGCGTACAAGCAGCCGGCGAGGGCGCGCTCTTTAACAATTCGCAACCGATAGGTGTGGGTGCTGGCGGGGTTGGTGCCTGCGGCTTGCGTTCGGGTCCTTTTGGGCTTGGGCGGTGGGTTTGCGGGGTCAACGAGTATGCGTTGGTGCTCATACCGAAACGTCAAGTGCGGGCTGTCTGGGGAGAAGTCTCTGGGTGGCCTGAGATGTTCTGCTCGCGCTGAGGTGGACGCTGAGGTGAAAGCCGAGGTGCGAGGTGGGAC